>JASEEY010000002.1 GCA_030018435.1 Methanocellales archaeon | reverse complement strand
CTATTTCAACGCTTTTTTGCCTTAGTGCCACCGACACCGAGTGCCCAAAGTATGGATGTGAATACGATCAACTCAACTAGAAGACAAAGATACCACTTGATGTCGCTTAGGCGCGGATCTAGGAGTGGATTACCGAGGATAAATAGGACATAACCAAATAGCATAGCTGCCGATATTCCTACCAAGATCCTCACTCCAGGTGGGGCGTTCATGATGTACATTCTGATTGACATAACTTCATTAAGCATGTATTTCTCCTTTTAAATAAATTAGATGGGGGAAATTAACCCCCCATGTGTTCACCATATCCGCACCCAAGTTCCTCCGATCCTGATTATTGCATATGGAAGAGTCATTTCATATACCCAATAAGGTATGAATATGTCAAGACTGCCATCTGGGTTCTTGTACCGATTGTAATACAACTGCACCGCCGCTGAAACAGCAGCTCCGACCTTAGCACTCCCTGTGATGGCTGTAACGACAGCCTCAATTAACCAAGGACCATAGGTCATAACTAATCGTGCATCTTTTGGTCCTAGGTGTATGTAGGTTCCCCAGCCAGGTCTCCAGTAGTACCACGAATCGAATCCAAATGCAGGATCGTCTGCGATACACCCGTTTTCATCGACCTCGAATACGTTGAAGTTCCAGACCTTCTTGCCACGAACGTCGTCCGTCTGCCAGTGTTTTACGAAGTATGTCGATTCCTTGCCCGTTTCTTTTTCGACTATGGTTACGAAGTATTCCTTTCTAATCTCACCCCTATGTATCCACTTTATGTTTTTAATTTCGTTTCTTGGCGCCGGTGCTGAGAACGCATGTTCGTTGGCATTCTCTAATGCACGCTCGTTCGCTATCTCCTTCTCCAGACCTGGTGCAGCCATAACTGCCGGCACAAACGCCATGCTGATGAACAGCATCGCAGCGAACACCGCTCCTAATTTCAATCTTCTTTTCAAATTTTTCGCCTCCTTTTATTTCAAGCCAACTTTTTGACTTAGAGATGTTGTGCGTACAACAAGTATTTGAAATTTACTAAACTTTTAATTTATTTGAAAATTTTTAAAAACTCAAAGGTATAAAAATGCTACAAGCCCATGCAGTTCAGAAAGAGGTAACGATCGGACAATTTACTGAAATAAGAACAAAACCTTTTCATTCCGCGCCACATAGAGACGTTCATGCGCGCTCCAGACGAACTGATAAGTGACGAAGAGACCGCCGTAAACCTGCTAAGAAACGCCCTGCAGAGGGCTGTTGACAAAAGAGTGGGGCAAAAAACTGGGATCGCATTTTCGGGGGGAGTTGACAGTTCGTTAATAGCAGCATTGGCCAAGGGAAGCAAGATAACGTTATACTCTGTCGGATTAGAGAACTCGCAAGATGTGCGCCAAGCAAAACATGCAGCAGAACTTTTGAATCTGAGAAATTGCCTCCGCCCGAGAGTTATCACCCCAAACGATATAGAGTCCTTTTTGCCAAGGGTCATAAAAGTCGTAAAAAGCGCGGATCTAACGCAGATTAGCATAGGAACGCCACTGTTCATCGCCGCGGAAAAAGCACATAAGGATGGCATAAAAATCATGCTATCCGGCCAGGGTGCAGATGAATTATTTGCAGGGTATCATCGCCATGTAAAGGTCTTTGAAAAAGGCGCAGATGTTTTGCACCAGGAAGTCGTCAAGGGCATTAAAAACATCGCTGAAGTGGATCTTAGACGGGATACAGCGGTAACGGCAGCAAATTTCATAGAGCTGCGAACGCCTTATCTAGATGAAGAGGTCGTAGAGGTCGGGCTCAGAATTGCACCCAAACTTAAAATACGAAAGACTGGCGAGGGGTATAAGAATAAATACATTCTAAGGAGATTGGCTGAGGACGTCATACCGCACGAGATCGCCTGGAAGGAGAAGAAGGCAGTACAATATGGCTCAGGCGTCCATCGCGCGCTGGACAAATTGTCACGCGCGCACGGGTTCAGAGGCATAGGTAGGGTAAATCGCTATCTCATATCAATAGCAGAGAAATGCGACATTCCCTTGGAGGAGACATGATAACCAAAAAAGATGTGGAACACATAGGATGGCTGGCAAGGATAAAGCTGAGCGATGAGGAGAAAGAGGAGTTTACAACGCAACTTAACTCCATACTGGACTATTTTGCAAAACTGGACGAGATCGATCCCAATGTGGCGCCAACGCATCACGTGTCCGGAGTCGTGAACGTCTTTCGAGATGATGCGGTGAAGGAGTCACTGGATCAGAAAGATGTCCTGCAAAACGCACCCAAGAAAGAAGAGGGGTTCTTCAAAGGCCCGAGGATTGTATGACGAGCATCAGCGAGATAAAAAAGAGGATGAAAGAAACGTCGGCTGAAGAAGTCGTCCAATCGCTATTTGATAAAATTGAGCGCAGCAAGCTGAACGCCTTCATAACCCTTACAAAGGAGCAAGCATTGAAAGAAGCTAGAAAAGCCGACAAAAATGGCGCAAAGGGAGCGCTTGCTGCAATTCCAATTGCAGTCAAGGACAACATCTCGACCAGGGGCATACGCACAACATGTGCTTCGAAGATTCTGAAGGGCTACGTGCCACCGTATGATGCGCACGTCATAGGGCGATTGAAGGCAGAAGGCGCTATTATCATCGGAAAAACGAACATGGACGAGTTCGCGATGGGGTCTTCCACGGAAACCAGCTTCTTTGGTCCGACGAGGAATCCACATGATTTGAGCCGCGTTCCAGGTGGTTCTTCCGGCGGAAGTGCGGCCACCGTCGCAGGTGGCGAGGTGCCCATTGCGTTGGGCTCTGACACAGGCGGCTCGGTTCGCTGCCCTGCATCGTTTTGCGGCGTGGTAGGGCTGAAGCCCACATATGGATTGGTCTCCAGATACGGTCTTATCTCCTACGCAAACTCACTGGAGCAGATTGGTCCACTTGGATGCAGCGTCGAAGATGTTGCGTTATTGTTGGACGTAATCGCAGGACATGATCCACGAGATTCCACATCGCACGTGGTGAAAAAGAAAAGATACATTGACGAGCTCGAAGATGATGTGTCAGACATAAAAATAGGCGTGCCAAAGGAGTACTTCGAGGGCGTGGATAAAGGTGTCGAGAAGGCGGTATGGGATGGCATCAAGCTGCTGGAAGACATGGGCGCATCGTATTCTGAAATAGGGCTCTCGCACACCAAATATGCTCTAGCATCGTATTACATCATAGCCATGAGCGAGGCTTCTTCCAACCTGGCAAGATTCGATGGCGTTAGATACGGCCTTCGCCTGAAAAAAGACAAGGACTGGCATACCACATTTTCTGAAATACGGGCAGACGGCTTCGGCGAGGAGGTAAAGCGTCGAATTCTCTTAGGAACGTATGCGCTTTCAGCCGGCTATTATGGGAGATATTATCTGAAGGCGCTGAAGGTGCGCACCCTAATCAAGCAGGACTTTGAGAATGCGTTCAAAAAAGTGGATGTGCTCATCGCACCAACAATGCCCTTTACCGCGTTCAAAATAGGCGAGAAGATCGATGACCCGCTATCACTATACATGGCAGACGTGAACACCGTTCCCATAAACCTGGCGGGCGTTCCTTCCATCTCAATTCCGTGCGGGTTTGCAAATGGACTGCCAATAGGCATGCAAATTATAGGAAAACATTTCGACGAAGGGGCCATCCTCAGGATGGCGTACACCTTCGAGAAACATGTGGAGGCGACGGAATGAAGGATGTCATCATCGGCTTGGAGGTTCATGTTCAACTGAATAAACTCAATTCCAAGTTGTTCTGCGGATGCTCAACTAAATACCATGACTCAGAGCCAAACACGTACACGTGCCCGGTCTGCTTGGGACTGCCTGGCGCACTGCCCGTTTTGAACAGGGCAATCGTTGAAGCTGCGATCAAGGTTGCACTGGCGCTGAACTGTGAAATAGCCGAGCAAACGCTGTTTTATAGAAAGAATTATTACTACCCAGATTTGCCGAAGGGATTTCAGATATCACAGTATGATTATCCGATCGCGACAAATGGCAAGCTCGTCATCGAGGGCGACGGAGAACGCCAGATCAGGATAAAAAGGGTGCACATGGAAGAAGATCCAGCGAGATTGGTGCATAAAGGTCCCATTGAAAGGTCGAAGTACTCGCTGATCGATTACAACAGATCAGGCATGCCATTATTGGAGGTGGTGACCGAACCAGACCTAGGATCGCCGAAGGAGGCGAGACAGTTTTTGAACAAACTGCGAAACATCTTGGAGTACTTGGATGTCTTTGACGGCTCCTTGGAAGGGGCGCTGAGAGTGGATGCGAACATATCGCTCGCTGGAGGTGCAAGGACAGAGGTCAAGAACATCTCCTCTTATAAAGGAGTGGAAAAAGCGTTATCGTTTGAGATCGTCAGGCAGAAGAACCTGATGCGTAGGGGCATCAAGGTCGTGCAGGAGACGCGCCATTATGACGAGGCGAGAGGGGTCACCATATCACTCAGGACAAAAGAGGAGGAGAAGGATTATCGATACTTCCCCGAGCCCGATTTGGTGCCTTTTAAGGTGAAAGACAAAGTAGCGGAGATCAGAAAATGCCTGCCAGAGTTGCCGGATGCCAAACGGAGGCGATTTGTCAAGCGGTACAACATTTCTGAGCATCATGCAAAGGTGTTAACGTCCGAGCTGGGACTTGCGAACTTTTTTGAGAATGTCGCTGCCAAGGTAGGTGCAAACCAAGCTGCGACATGGATTGCGGACGTTCTAAAAGGGGAGTTGAACTATAGGGATTTGGACATCAGTGCGTTTTCACCAGAGCACATGATTCAGATATTACACATGCTTGAGGAGAAGAACATCACGGAGAAGGGCGCAGTACAGGTGATCAGAACCCTATTGGATAAAGGTGGCACTCCTGCCGAGATCGTAAAACAGAAGGGTTTGCTCAAAGTGGATGAAGATGTTATCGCCAAGGCAGTAGATGAAGCGATTAAGGAAAATCCCGCCGCAGTTAAGGATTATCATGCCGGGAAGAATGAGGCGCTGCACTTCCTCGTTGGTCAGGTCATGAAAAAGACATCTGGAAAGGCAGATCCAAACGTGGTGAACAAATTGCTCAGGGAGAAGTTGTGATGCATCTCGTCATAACAGAGAAAAATTCTACGGCAAAGAGGATTGCACAGATACTCTCGGATGGAAAGGCAAAACAGAGAAGGGTCAATGGAGCAAACGTTTATGAATTCGATGACAAAAAAATCGTCGGGCTGGTTGGGCATATTCTTTCAATTGATTTTCCGAAAAAGTACAACGACTGGTCAAAGGTGGAGCCGCACGAGCTCATAGATGCGGAGATCGTCCAGGTACCGACTCAGAAAAGGATCATCTCTGCACTGAAAAAACTCGCGAAGAGTGCAACGCACATAACCATCGCCACGGATTATGACAGGGAAGGCGAACTGATAGGCGTGGAGGCGCTGAGGTTGATACAGCCGTCCGCTCCCGTGGATAGGGTCAGGTATTCTGCAATCATCCCGCCCGAGATTCTCAAAGCTTTCTCGAATCCCGCAGAGATCGATTTTGAGCTGGCATCCGCAGGCGAGGCTAGGCAGAAGATCGATTTGGTCTGGGGTGCCGCCTTAACAAGGTTCATCTCATTATCCTCGCGCCGCTTGGGAAAAAACTTCCTTTCAGTCGGGAGGGTGCAGAGCCCGCTTTTGGCGCTATTGGTCAAGAGGGAGAAGGAGATAGAGGCGTTTGTACCTAAACCGTACTGGGAGATCCTCATCACATGTAAGAACGATGGGGAGTTTATCGCGAAGCATGAAAAAGGGCGCTTCTGGGAAAAGAGCGAGGCAGAGGCAATTGTATCACGGCTTGGTAAAAGGGGTATCGTATCAAAACTGGAGCGAAGTGAGAAAGTAGATAGGCCGCCAACGCCGTTCAACACGACCGAATTTATGCGAGCAGCTAGTGCAATCGGCTTCTCTCCAGCCAATGCGATGAGGATTGCCGAGAATTTGTATATCAATGGATGGATTAGCTATCCTAGGACAGATAACACGGTTTACCCCAAGAGCCTGAATGCTAGATCCATCATAGAGTCGTTCGTAGACAGCGAGTTTGGAGAGTATGCAAACGCTCTGCTGAAGAGGCCCGAACTCAAGCCAACTAGGGGCAAGAAAGAGGCAACGGACCATCCACCCATATACCCTGTCGCAGTTGCTAGAAAGGAGGAGCTTGGCGCCCTGGACTGGAAGATATACGAGTTGATCGTGCGACGATTCTTTGCGACGTTTGCATCGCCGGCAATCTGGCATATCACGAAGGTAGTAATCGATGTCAACGGAGAACTATTCAATGCGAACGGCTCGCAGCTGGTTGAAGAAGGATGGCGGTGGCATTATCCCTACTATGCGATGAAAGAGCGGTTTTTGCCTCTGCTAAAAGAGGGTGAAGTCCTGGACATAACAAAGTTAGAGCTGGCAGAGAGGGAGACTCAGCCCCCGCCAAGGTACAAACAGGGCGCGCTGATCAAGCTGATGGAAGACCTGGGGCTTGGCACGAAGTCCACGAGACATGAGGCGCTGAGCAAGTTGTACGCACGCGGCTATGTACACGGCAATCCGGTTCGCCCGACAAAGACGGCGATAGCAGTCGTTGATGCGCTGGAAAACTACGCAAATCAGATCGTTCAGCCCGACATGACTCGCACATTGGAAGAGGACATGAACAAGATCGCAGAGGGCGAGATAAGCGAGGATGCAGTGGTTCAGGAGTCAAAGGAAATGTTGAGCGTCGTTTTCGATGTTTTGAGGAAAAAAGGTGAAGACATCAGCGATTCGCTCAAGAGAGGATTGGAAGAGGATAGAATCGTTGGCGCCTGCCCCCTTTGTGGCACAAACTTATTAGTTCGCAGATCGAAGAAGGGGCTGCGGTTCATAGGATGCGGCGGATATCCGGACTGTAATTTCTCGCTGCCGCTTCCCAGAAACGGACACATCATCGCCACACAAAACGTCTGCGAAGAACATGGATTGCGCAAACTCAAGATCGTTACCAAGGGAAGAAGAGCATGGGATTTCGGATGCCCGTACTGCAATTATCTCGAGTGGCAGAAGAATAAGTGACGTTTGACGCGAAACCTATATATTATATGATACACCTGTACTAAAATATGATACAATTGTATCAAAAAATTACACAACTGGAAGTACTACATCATTTCCTAGAAAATCCATATGAGTCCTTTTATTTAAGAGAGACTGCTCGTCTGTTAAATATGAGTCCTATGACCGTAAAAAGAACGCTGGATTTGTTAGTAAATCAAAGATTTTTGACAAAAAAGAAAGTGAAGAATCAGATACTTTACAAAGCCAACATGAACAGCGCTGCCTTCAAACATTTTAAGATCGCATACAATCTTGCGTGGCTTGAAGAGAAAGGAGTTGTGAAGATCATCAGAACAACGATGAAAAATGTGAGGACAATTCTTTTATTCGGGAGCTACGCAAAAGGAGAAAACGATGCGAAAAGTGACGTGGATTTATTGGTAATTTCAAGAGACAAACAAACTCCAGATCTCGCCGAACTCCACCTCGCTGAGCGTCTTGAACATCTTGGTAGAGATTGGCTAGATCTCGGTAGAGAAGTAAATTTACTTAACTTTTCTATCACTGAGTGGTCAAGACAGGCCAAAGAGAATAGAGCGTTGTATCTAGACGTGATCACGGAGGGTATCGTGCTCTACGGGACGAGGCCAGTGGTAGAATGAGTCTGGAAGAGTGCTACAGGAAACGATTGCTGAGGAAAGGTAGACCAGACAAACTTAAAGCTAAGAAGGCTATTGAAATCGCCGAGCAAAAACTAAATAGAGCTACGGAATTGTTTGATCGTAATTTTCTGGAGGAGGCAATGGTCGCGAGCCATACGGCGATGCTCCAATCTGCCAAGGCGTTATTGTTCAAGGACGGCGTATTTGAGAGAAGTCATTGGTGCGTCATCGAATATCTCAGAGAAAATTATGTCAAAAAGAGGTTGCTAGAGCCAAGCCATGTAAATTGGTTGGATATCTATAGGCAAGAAAGACACAGAATTATGTATGGTTTAGAGGCGCTGGCAGTAAGCAATGAGGACATTAAAGATGCACTAGACAAGACACGCAAGTTTATCGATGCAGTTAAAAAATTAGTGTGATTGGTAATTATATTTACTTCTTAATCGCCCCGACAAACTCCTTGATTTTGGATATCACATCACCGTTTTCGATGGCAGTTCCCGTTACGATTGCATCTGCACCTGCTTTGATGCACTCCTTTGCGGTTGCACCATCTCTAATCCCACCGCCCACGATGAGTTTCGTATCACCTATGGCATCCTTCACGGCTTTTATCATGGCTGCCGGCACGGGTTCGTCAGCGCCAGAGCCCGCCTCAAGGTAAACCCAGCGCATCCCTAAATACTTAGCTGCAAGCGCATAGGCGACGGCTAACTCAGGCTTTTCCCTAGGAATCGGTTTTGCATCGCCGACCCAGCCAGCCGTGCCCCCTGGAGAGATGATGATGTATGCCATGGGTATCGGCTCGATACCATATCTTTTGACGATTGGTGCGCCAAGGGCTTGATTTGTCGTCACGTACATCACATCCTTGGAGTTCAAAAGGCTCATGAAGAAGACTGCGTCTGCGTGTTCGCTCAGCCCAGCTATATTGCTGGGAAAAAGGATGGTCGGAAGCTTGGTATTCTTCTTTATCGCGAGCACGGTCTCGTCAAGCTGCGGACCTGCGCTTCCGAGGGACCCACCGACCATGATGGCATCGGTGCCACCAGCAGCCGCGCCAGCAGCGATCTTCGCTGCTTCTTCCGGCGCCTGCGAATCAGGATCTATTAGCGTAAGATGGATGGCGCCATCCCTTTGGATGACTTCATTAAGCAACGTCTCGACTTTCATGCCGTCCCTCCCTTTCCTGCCTTGCTTATCTTGGATTTCGTCCTCAGTCCTTTGTAGCCACATTTTCTACATTTGAGCGCCTTAATGGGATTGCGCGCATTGCACTTCATACAAATTTTCATGCCGAACAGCCTTGCTTCCGCCTCTGGAAATCGCGCCATGATGCTACCTCGATGCAGTATGACATTTAATATTGACGTTTAATTGTCAGTATAGATAGTTCCTATAGCATTTAATACTAACACTTAACCTTAACGCCCTAACGATGTCCGCGCCTTTTATCACGAGAGGATTTAAGGGTTTGGGGAGTTTGTAGCATCGACAAGATCACATATACCCCTCCTGAATTTCAATCACTTCTGCGCTACTTATCGCCTTTGAATATTCTTCCAGGGGTGCTCTGTTGAACTCCAGGAATCCCAGACCCCAGCTGAACTTGCCCAGAATTTGTTCTGCCCGCCCTTTTCGCCCCAAGATGTAGAGCGCAGCGGCAAACGCCTCGACACTGCTCAGCTTGAACGGCTTGCCATAGTTAACGGGATTTGCAGCTAATAGAAATGGCAGCGCTCTGCGCACCATCCGTTTTTCCCTAAGCAAAGGAAAAACCCTCTCAACCTCTTCCCAGGAGCAGTCAAGCACGACTAATCCTTTTTGCGCCTTTCCCCAGTCCGCAGGAGAGAATGCCCTCTCTGCCGTGGGATCGAGCAGTATCGCGCCCGAAGGTAGCTTTTTTATGGTGTTGCACAACCTAACCAGACCGAATCGCGCCAGTTTTTTAGCGGTGCATCTCTTGGGGTCGCACTGGTGCGTGTGGTATGCATACAGGCTGATATCACCGATACCTTTCTTCATCGTCAACATTTATTATCATCGAAGCGTATTTAATAACCTACCGAGAGAACAGCAAGATTGCGCCGATAGTCTAGTGGTTATGACATGGGCCTTCCAACCAAACTTTTAAAAGGCTGTTTTGATCAACCTTTTTCCAAAAGGTTGCGGGAGACAGCCCATGACCCGGGTTCGAATCCCGGTCGGCGCATGAAGAGGTGTCTGGGTGAAGCGCAAGAGCTGGATCAGGGACATGGCAAGGCAGAGGATTGAACGATTATTCATGCTTGCCGAGAAACAATTCGGTGAACATCCTGAAAGAAGCGACAGATATATCCAGCTAGCAAGAAGGATTGGCACGCGCAATAACGTCAGGATTCCCAGAGAGCTCAAGCAAAGGATGTGCAAGCACTGCGATTCATATCTCGTGCCAGGGACCAATGCAAGGGTACGATTGCGGAAAAGATACGTAACGGTAACATGCCTCACATGCAATAAGCAGATGCGATATCCTTATCCATAATCTAAAAGATATAGAATAGTATAATATATAGAAGGATATAGGAAAAGGCGCATTTTCCGAGGTTGTAAGAGGTGCGTATGAGCGCAACGATGGAAACATTCGAGGATGCACTGGCGGATTTAAAGGCCATGAAAGGCATAAGGGCTTCCGCCATCATCACCAGGGATGGGTTGTTGGTAACAGGAAATGTCCCGCCAGAGATGCACGTCGAGTCCTTTGCAGCGATGGCTGCGACGATGTCGAGCGCCGCAGAGGTATCCATGTCAGAGCTGGGGCAGGGCATTCCTAAGCATGTCATCGCCAAATCAGACGATGCAAGGATCATCACCATGGGAGCTGGTCTAAAGACGCTGCTGGTGGTAATAGCTGACCCTGCCACCAAATTAGACCCAATAATCGGCAAGATGAAAGAAGCGGCAGATAAAATTAAAAAGGCTGCAAGCGTTACCTGAGTTTAATGGAAAAGAAAAAAATATACAGACTAAGGGCAGATGCGACGTCAATCAGCCCAACGGTTCAGGTCGGAAAAAACGGCATTACGAGAATGGTCATAGAAGAGCTGAGAAGACAATTGAAAAAAATGCACCTCGTCAAGGTCAAATTCTCAAAATCTGCGATTAGATCTGAGCGAGTCAGATTTGCGCAGCAATTAGCCCGGTCAACTGATGCCGAGTTAATCGAGACAAGGGGTATGACTGCCGTATACTTTAAAGGCAAATAACCGATAGATTAATCTATTATCCTTCTAATGGAAGTTGAGCATGACAACGGTTTATGATGTGCCCGCATCCGAGCTTATAAATAAGGTGGCACAACGATTAAAAAAGGATAAAAAAGTCATGCCACCAGAGTGGACATCCTATGTAAAAACCGGCACTCATAAGGAGCTGTCCCCCTTAAACGAGGACTGGTGGTGCACTAGATGCGCATCCATCCTGAGGCGCATATATATAGATGGTCCGGTCGGAGTGGAGCGTCTTAGATCATTCTATGGTGGACGGAAGAGCAGAGGATCAAAACCGGAACGGTTTGTAAAGGGAAGCGGTTCGATTATACGAGAAGCGGTTCAGCAACTGGAAAAAGCGGGATATGTGCGCAATGCCAAAAAAGGACGAGTCGTATCGCCTGCGGGGCAATCCTTCTTGGACAATGTAGCAGATGAGGTTAAGAAAGAACTTGTCAAGGAAATCCCTGCATTGGAAAAGTATTAGGGCGAGCGCCATGAATGATTTGGACGAAATTAGAAGAAGAAAATTGGAACAACTCAGACAAGCGCAGATACAGGCAGTTCAAGAAGAGGCAGTAAGGGCAGAAATACAGGCCAGAAAGAGGAGCATACTACGCCAAATCTTGGCACCGGAGGCGAGAGAAAGGTTAAACAGTATCAGGGTCGCACGTCCCGATTTCGTCGAGCAGGTTGAGATGCAGCTGATCCTCCTCGCCCAGAGCGGGAAAATAAAAGGTCAGATAAGTGATGAGCAATTGAAAAAGATACTCCTGCAGATCCAGCCAAAGAAAAGGGATGTAAAAATTCGGAGAGTGTGAAATGGGTAAAAAGACGAAGGGCAAAAAGAAGAGGCTTGCGAAGGCAACGGAGCAAAACAGGCGCGTGCCAGTATGGGTGATAATGAGAACCAATAGGGCAGTGACCACTCACCCCAAAAGGCGAAACTGGAGACGGAGCGACCTGGATACATAGGGTGATCCCGTGGAAGGGGAGCAGATTTACACGATTTCGCTGAGGGGTGCAAAAAAAGTGCCCAGATGGCGGAGAAGTAAAAGGGCCGTTGACGAGATCAGAACGTACCTGGCAAAGCACATGAAGGCTAAGCCAGAACAGATCCATTTAGATGCATCCATAAATGAGAAAATCTGGGAGAAAGGGGGTCAAGGTCCACCGCCCAGGATCAGGATTAAGGCGATGAAATTCGAAGACGGGGTCGTCGAAGCAGAACTTGTGAAAGAATAATTGCATTATGTCGAAGAAATTGACCTTCAATGGGAGTCCGTATTTAGGCGTGTTTGCCACGAACACCGAGACGCTTGCAATCATCCCGCCAGACGTTTCACATCGAACATTTGAGGAGACGTGTGAGGCGTTGAATGTGAAAGGCGTAAAAACATTCATCTGCGAGTGTTCGGTGTTGGGTGCATTGGTACGCGGAAACTCACACGGATTTGTCGTGCCGCAGTACACGCTGGAGGAGGAGATCACAAAGATTGAAAAATATGCGCAGGTATTGAGGCTGCCTGGCAAGATGGATGCAGCTGGCAACCTCATCTTGGCAAATGACGAAGTGGCGGTAGTGCATCCCGATATGGGCAAAAGCGCGATAAAAGTGATCAAAGACGCCCTAGATGTTGAAGTTTATAAAGGAAGTATCGGCGGACTAAAGACGGTCGGGATGGTGGCAGTCGCCACTAACAAGGGTGTATTGGTCCATCCTCACGCATCTACATCAGAGCTGAAGTTTCTGGAGGATGCATTTAGCCTGCCGGTAGATGTCGGCACGGTAAACTTTGGGTCGGGATTGATAGGTGCAGCCCTGTTGGCAAACTCAAAGGGGTATGTCGTAGGGGCTGAGACCACGGGGCATGAGTTAGGTAGAATTGAAGACGCCCTAGGATTTATATGAGGTGCGGTAATGGCTGGGAAAAAGATAAGCGAAGAGGAGATTAGAGAGACGGTCGCCCTGCTGCAACAGTATCAGAATAGAGCGGAGGCGTATCGGCAGCAGCTCGCTTTAATCGAGCTTTCGATTGGGGATTGTGAAAGTGCCATCAATGCGCTGGATCAGCTCGAGAAGGTAAAAGCGGACAAGACCGCCTTGGTTCCAATCGGCGCAGGCGCGTATGTGCATGCCACGATATCACAGGTGGATAAAATCCTGATGAATCTCGGTGCAGGGGTGAGCGCAGAAAAGGATTCCAGTGCTGCCAAAGAAACGCTGACCAAAAGAAAGGATGAATTCACCAAGATACACGGGCGCTTGATCGAGGATCTGCGCGGTATGCATAACGAGATGCAAAAACTGCAGCTAAAGATCGCACAGTACAGGTGAGGGCATGTTTGATGTGTTGAGGAGGAAAGTCAGCGCCTTTAAGAGCGAGACCAAAACGCTTATTCTCGAACGTGAACTGGACGAAAAAAGTCTGGAGAAACCCCTCCAGACCTTTGAACTATCTCTTATTGAAAGCGATGTTGCAGTGCCGGTGGCAGAGAGCATCATTTCCTCTGTAAAAGCCGAGCTTCTTGGCACGAAGATGGGGCGGCGCGCCAATATCGATGAGGTTCTGGAGTCTGCCCTGAGAAAGGCCATGATAAAAGCGCTCTCAGTGGATGAATTCGATTTTGACGAGTACATCAAGAAGGCGAAAAAGCCGGTGAACATCATCTTCGTGGGTGTAAATGGAACCGGCAAAACGACGACCATTGCGAAGGTTGCTCAGCGCTTAAAAAAACAGGGATATTCTGTTGTCATCGCATCCGCAGATACATACAGGGCAGGTGCGACCGAGCAGATAGATGTGCATGCGGAGCGATTAAACCTCAAGGTGATCAAACACCAGCCCGGAGCCGATCCTGCAGCCGTCGTATATGACGGAGTGCAGTACGCAGGAGCTCGACATAAGGATGTAGTTCTGGCGGATACGGCAGGACGGATGCACACGAACGTGAATCTGATGGAAGAACTCAAGAAGATCAGCAGGGTTACGAACCCGGATTTGGTGATTTTCGTCGACGAGGCCATAGCGGGCAATGATGCTGTTGAGCGGGCGAAGAAATTCAACGAAACGATGAGCATTAGTGGGTCGATTCTGACGAAGGTGGATGTAGATGCGAAAGGCGGTGCTACTATCTCAATCGCTCATACCACGGGGAAGCCCATTCTGTTCCTCGGAACGGGCCAGGAATATGATGATCTGACCAAATTCCAGCCTGATTGGCTGGTAGATCGTTTGTTGGGAGATGAGCATGCCAGACCTTAGCACCTCTCTGCGCGCTGTGGTCAAAAAAGTTGCTAGGGCAGGCAGGATAGATGCCCGCACCGTGGGCGAGATCGTTAAGGACGTTCAGAGAGCATTGCTACAAGCGGATGTCAACGTCGAACTGGTCATGCGATTGTCCTCCAAAATAAGGGAGAGGGCGCTCAAGGAAAAACCTCCGGCGGGGGCAAGTCCAAGAGAGCATGTCATAAAGATTATCTATGAGACGCTAGTCGAGATCATAGGAAAAGGTGCAAATGTACCCCTAAAAGAGCAGAAAATACTGATGGTAGGGTTGCATGGATGTGGAAAGACCACCACCGTCGCAAAGCTTGCCAGATTTTTCCAGCGAAAGGGAATGAAACCCGCGGTCATCTGCGCTGACACGTACAGACCCGGTGCCTATGACCAGTTAAAGCAGTTGTGCGAGCAGATTGGTGTCCCGTGCTATGGTGAAGAGAAAGCGCCACTCAAGATCGTAAAAAACGGGCTGAAAACGCTCAAGGGAGACGTGATAATCGTCGATACCGCAGGGCGTCATGCCCTTGAGAAGGATTTGATCAAGGAGATGAAGAGCATAGATACCCTTCTGAAACCGGATCAAAAAATCCTCGTCCTGGATGCGGCAATCGGCCAGGTGGCAGGTATTCAGGCAAGGGCGTTTAACGATGCGATTGGCGTGACTGGCGTGATTCTGACCAAAATGGATGGCACCGCCAAGGGTGGCGGCGCCTTATCTGCAGTGGCAGAGACTGGAGCGCCTATAGCCTTTATGGGAACTGGTGAGACGCTTGAGGATTTAGAGCGCTTTGACCCGGATGGCTTCATTTCGAGACTATTGGGCATGGGGGATATCAAAAGCCTGATCGAAAGGGCGGAAGAAGGGCTGGTTGAGGGCGAATTAGATGTAGAGGCAGTACTCAAGGGAAGGTTCACCCTGGAAGATATGTACAAACAGCTGGAGGCAATCGGCAAACTTGGACCCCTTAAACAGGTGATGCAGATGGTGCCACTGGGCATGGAGGTTCCTGAGGATGCCTACGAAGTCACGAAGGACAAGTTAAAGAAATACAAGGTGATCATGGACTCCATGACGGATGAGGAGTTGAAAACGCCGAGAATTATCGGAAGCTCGAGGATAAAAAGGATTGCCCTAGGCTCTGGCGTCTCCACCGAGGACGTTAGAGAGTTATTGAAATATCACAAGATGATGCAAACCGCAATGAAGGGTTTCAGAGGCGGAAAATTCCCGATGCGAAAATTGATGAAGATGTTTAAGATATAAGATACAAATAGAAGCGCTTATAACAAAAAAGAAAAGAGGGCGTGGTATGAAAAGGGACTTGATGGACATTCTTGCCTGTCCGATGTGTAAAGGTGACCTGGAGCTGACAGTAGAGGAGGAAAACGATGAGATAATTACGGGAACGCTCTATTGCGCCAAATGCGATGAGCGCTACCCCATCGAAGATGGCATCCCAAACCTACTGCCACCAGACCTGCGAGAATGATGCCGGTATGATAAAACTACAGCAACGGATACACCTTAATAGGAGAGGTGTCAACTCGATTGAGTTTGATGTGCAGGAGTTGATGATACCGCTGGAGCCAGGAGAGGAGACCAGCTTTGAGATCAACGTGATCAACTATGGAACGCCCACACATATCCATTTAGCCGCTGTCGGGGATATCAGGGATAACATCACGTTTTTAAGCCACAACCCATATGTGCGATATGAGGAGACAATTCCGGTTGTGGCAAGAATTCCAAGGGGCGAGAAGAAGCTTTACACGGGCGAGATCGTTGTAACCACCGGCTATGGGGCAAAGAAGAGCGCTTTTGCCGTGAAACTGGGAGCCGAAGCAAAGGCGCCAACCGTTGAGGTGCAGGTGGAGACAAAACGCCCTTGGATCAAAGGTATACCTATGGAAGTGCCCATAGAGCACCCACTGACGTTGCCAGTAGCATTAATCATCGCAGCACTTATCTTAGCCGTGACGTTCGGTGTGCAAGGTTCACTAAGAATCGGCGGAGCCGTTGCGTTCTCGATTCTGATCGTATTTATCATGGTGTATTCCATCTCCAAATTAATCAAAATGTGAGTTGTATGAAGTACATAATAGTCACGGGCGGTGTAATGAGCGGCCTTGGAAAAGGCATCACCGCCGCCTCAATAGGTAGAATTTTGAAAAATAAGGGATATAACATAACCGCCATCAAGATCGATCCCTACATAAACATAGACGCGGGAACGATGAACCCCCTCCAGCATGGCGAAGTTTTTGTGCTCAAGGACGGTGGCGAGGTCGACCTTGATTTAGGGCATTATGAGCGTTTTCTCAACACAGAGCTCACAAGCGAGCACAATCTCACCACGGGCAAGATATACAGGGCTGTGATCGAGAAGGAGCGCAAAGGAGATTATCTTGGCAACACGGTCCAGATCATCCCTCATGTGACGAACGAGATCAAGGAAAGAATGAGGGAGGTCGCCAGGAATAGTGGGGCGGACATTTGCCTCGTCGAGATTGGAGGTACAGTAGGAGACATAGAGGGCATGCCATTTTTAGAGGCAGTGCGCCAGATGCACGGCGAGGAGAAGGGTGGGGATATACTTTTCGTCCATGTCACGTTGGTTCCACTGGACAAAATAGGAGAGCAGAAGACCAAGCCGACGCAACACTCGGTCAAAGCGCTGCGCGAACTCGGACTCAGCCCGGATGCCATCGTAGCCAGATGTAAGGAGCCGTTGCTGCCAAAGACAAAGGAGAAAATCTCACTGTTCTGCGATGTGCCCAGGGAGGCTGTGATAAGCGCGCATGACGCCGAGGACATCCACATGGTGCCGCTTCTGCTCGAAGATGAAGGCTTTGACGAGTATCTCATGAAAAAGCTCCACCTTAAGCCCAAGAGGGATGGAAGAGAGTGGCACGAGATGGTGGAGAAAATGGCAAAGATTGAGAAAAAGGTCAAAGTCGCACTGATCGGCAAATACACCGAGGTAGAGGATGCATATTTGAGCATCAAGGAGGCACTGAAGCACGCAGGCATAGAGAACGGCTGTATGGTGGACATCGTTTGGATCGAGGCAGAGAGTTTGGAGAAGGATCCCAAAGCGGTCAAGCGCCTGAAGGAAGTCGATGGAATACTCGTCCCAGGTGGCTTCGGTGTCAGAGGTGCTGAGGGCAAGATGATGGCAATACAATATGCAAGGGAGCGCAACGCCCCGTTTTTGGGTCTATGCTTCGGCATGCAGCTCGCGGTCATCGAATTTGCCAGAAATATGGTTGGGCTTAAAGATGCAAACAGCTCTGAACTCGCACAGACGGAGCATCCTGTTATTGATTTATTGCCAGAGCAGATCGGCGTCGAGGAAATGGGCGGGACGATGCGCCTGGGTGATTATGAGGCGGTTCTCAAGAAAGGTTCGCTGGCGCACAGGATATACGGCAAGATGAGGATCGTGGAGAGGCATCGCCATAGATATGAGGTCAATCCGAAGTACATTGATGTCATTGAAGCAAAGGGCATGATATTCTCTGGCAGGAACAAAAACAGGATGGAGATCGCTGAGATCCCATCGCATCGCTTCTTCTTCGCCTCGCAATTCCACCCCGAGTTCACCTCGCGCCCAGAAAAGCCATCACCACCTTTTAGAGCTTTCGTCAAGGCGATGCTGAAGAAGTAAAATGGGTAACTTTATGCCTTTTTGAATGCTATTTAGTAGGTATTTGACGGGGGTTTCATGTCAGGAGATGAATCGCTCGATATATGTGAGCTTTTATTGACCGCACAAATCTACAACGAGTCGCAGGAGCTTAATGAAGACGATATCCCGCCCAACATACGCAAACACTACTGGAATAAAAAGGAGAAAGGTGTCAAGCGTCCCATTAGCGTGTCGGAAAGCGACGTGGAGAGCATCTACGGCATCAAGAATGCTCGCAGATGTGTGACGTCGCTGCCGTTTGTCGAGTTTGAAGATTTTGGCGAACGTCTGCGCATGACGGTTTTTGACCTTGGGGCAAAGTGGCTTGAGAGACATGGGGTTGACAGAATACAGAAAAACCCTGTGCTGGCGTACTACTACGAAAATAATGACATGAGCATCAGTTATAGTCAGGCGAAGATGGCGAACAGACCAAAAGAGGTGGACAGGGAGTGGATTGATTCCTTAATAAACGAGGTCGTCGAAGAGGGGGAGGATGCCAGAGACGTGCTCAAACTGGTTCACATCGTCGCCCCAGAAGAGGTCAAGCAAACGCTGAATGAAATAGTGCTCACCAAGGAGCAAGAGGGCAAAATCAGCAAGATTGTAAAGGCAATCGAATACAGGGACTACCTCCAGCAGATCGGGCTGAGGGAGATAGGAAAACTGCTGTTTGTGGGTCCACCTGGAACGGGGAAGACGTCCACAGCAAGAGCCCTATCCGAAAGGTTGAAACTGCCATTTCTGGAGGTCAAGCTATCGATGACCGTCAGCCATTTCTTGGGTGAGACATCCAAAAACGTTGACAAGGTGTTTGAGCTGGCGAAGAGATTGAGTCCGTGCATTCTGTTCATCGACGAATTTGATTTCGTGGCGAAGACCAGGACCTCGGATGAGCATGCTGCACTCAAAAGAGCCGTTAATACGTTATTGAAGTGCATCGATGAGATCAGTCTGGTCAACGATGGCGTTCTCCTGATAGGTGCGACCAATCATCCCAAACTATTGGATAATGCAGTGTGGAGAAGGTTCGATGAGATCGTCATGTTCCCCCTGCCAGATAAAGTGATGCGACAGGAGATTCTTACCAAGATTCTTGCTAGCATTGAAGGAAGTATCGACGCCGCAGATATAGCTCAGCGAACGGATGGTTACACTGGCTCCGATCTGAGACTTCTTCTCAGAGAGGCTGTGCTAAATGCACTGATCGAAGAGAGGACAACGCTGACGCATGAAGACCTCGTCAAAGCGGTGGACGCCTTTAAGGACAGAACTGATATGAAGATCATGGAAGGACACGAGTGATGAAGATCAGGTTGTTGGGAACAGGAGATACACCCGGTACACCAACAATTGGCTGCAGCTGCTCAGCGTGTATGGACGCTAAAGACGGGGGTCGAAGCTACAGGTCCCGCTTCTCGATATTGGTAGAAGGTGAAGGGCATGTGTTGATCGACACCAGTCCTGATATGAGGACGCAGCTGCTCAATGCCAACGTTTCCGCCGTTGATGGCGTGATCTGGACGCATCCCCACTACGACCATTATGCCGGCTTCGGCGATTTCTACAGGATTCAGAAGAGCGTTGACGTCTACGGCATCAAGGAGACGTTGGACTACATACTGGAAACATTTCACTTCATGAATTACAAGCGGCATGACGTAGCATTGTATGAACCCTTTTCACTGATCGGCCTGGAGTTCACCTTGCTCAGGGTAACTCACCCGCCCTTTGAGAATGCGGTGGGCGTCAGGGTTTCAGACTGTGACAAGACCGTCGTGATCACGGGCGATACGAACAAGGAGATTCCAGGGAAGAGTCTAAAGATGATGGAAGATGCAGACGTTCTCATCGCCGATGCTCTTGCCCCCACCTTCAGACTCAAGAAGCACATGAATGCGGCGCAAGCACTCGCCCTGGGCAAAAAGTTGAATGCTAAACAAATCGTGTTAACGCATGTTGGACATTTCTTTGGACCCCATGATAGCGCATCCAAAAAATGGCCGCTTGGTTATGATGGCATGGTTTTCGAGTTCTAAAGATGGGATGAAATATGTGGAAGAGATGCCCTGGTGTTAGAGACGTTGTGTGGCCGGAGCTAATATTGAGAACGTGTCCGGCCTGTGGAGAGGAAGTGGAGTTTTTTGGCTATGAGACCGAAGTAGCATGTCCTTCTTGCGGGAGAACGTTGCATAGAGAAGCCACGCCATCATGCGTTAGCTGGTGCGAATATGCATCAAAATGCATTGATGACCTAGTGGAAAGAAAGCTCATAACTCCATCCAGAGCTGCGGAACTCAGGAAAATAGTCGAGAAGGATAAAAAATAGCATATCTATTATGATTTCTGAATTGAAAAATCCGATATTGTATCGGAAAAATCGATAGATATTTAAACCTGATCGTCAATTATTGAATTGTTATGTTAATTGAGAACGTTTTGGGATCAAAATCGAAGATCAAATTACTCAGGGTTTTTTACGATTCTCCGGATAGAGAATTTTGCTTGGATGACCTGATAAGGATCATGGGACACTCCCCCGGCACCATTTACCCGTCGCTATCAGATCTGGTCCGGCTGAGAATCATTTTATCCAGAAAAGCTGGCAGGTCAACCCTCTATAGAATAAATCGTAGAAATCCCATTGTCAAGAAGATCGTTGAGATTTTTTCGGCGGAGGAGGGGGCATTATTGGATGCTGCCATGGATTTTGCAAAAAATGTCGATAAAACTGATATCGTCTCGATAATCCTTTTTGGCTCCGTCGCCAGGGGCGAGGCAACCGGAAGAAGCGATGTTGATGTTTTGATTATTTATGACAAAAATCCTGGGATTGTCAAGAAAAACGTAAACAAACTCATCGATGGATATCTCGAACAGGACATAAATATCGTCCCGGTTTTTTACTCAAAAAGAGAGGTTGAAAAAATGAAGAAGGAATGTAACAGTTTCATCCTCGGGGTAGAGGACGAAGGAAGGGTTTTGTTTGGAAAATCCTTAGGAGATAGGGCATGGTTAGAGTAATCAAAAAGGAAGATGCGGAGAACTATCTGTCAAAAGCCGACGAGTTTTTAGACGAAGCTAGGGATGCGTTGCTCAAATCAAGGTTCAATGCTGCCGGGCTGAATGCAATACAGGCGATCATAAATGCGAACGACGCCTTCACCACCTTCATTATAGGAAAGAGAGCCAGCAAAGACCATAGGGAGGCGATAAAAACGCACATAGAGGCTGCAGGAGTGATAGGCGACTCCTCGCATAGAGGAATTTTAAGAGACGCACTTGCCTCCAAATCAGAGGTTGGCTATTCTGGAAGAATGGTGAGCAAACGTATTGCACAAGATTTGGTCAGGGATGCGATTAAATTCGTGAAATGGACCAGGAAGTACGTGAGATGATGCTTCACACAAGAATCAGTTTCACTCCCCAAGCAAGACTCACTTATACCTTTCAATCTCCTTGATCGTCTTTTTAATAAGATCGTGAGTGATAAAAAGAGAGCTTTTCGTCTCCAGTTCTTCCACCTTTTTCACAACTTCCTTTTTCGTTAGGATGCCTTCTCTGAATGCTCTCAAAAGGATGCCCATCGATCCATGGGGCTCTAGGTTGAGACGTTTGGCGACAAGTCTAGCATCTAAGTCATCTGTGAGAAATAGTTTTATTCCGCTGTGCTCAGCTAAAGCAATGGCGGAAGCTTCTCCCAACTCTATGCCGTATTTTCTAACCAACATGGCAGCTCTATTTTTTCCCTTCTCGGTCAGGGGCTGAATCTTGACACCCGGTACTTCTATACCCCTCAGCTCGCTTTTCACCTTAGAAGATATAATCACATCGAAAATTTTCAATGTTTCAACGCAGTCGATCTCATGCAGATGTATGAGAGGACCGAAGTTGGAGACGGCTTTAATCCTTGCCATACAGGCCCCATCTGATATCCTCTTCTATGGCTTCCTCTAAGAGCTCCAATTTCTTTCTCTCTACCAGCTCGCGAACGGCATCTCTTATGGCTTCGCTTCGGTTAGAGTACCAGCCTTCCTTGACCAATTCATCTAACTCCGTGATCAGTTTAGGCGTCAATTTTGCGGGAATTGATTCCATGTTTCCTCCTGATATTCTGAATACTCTCTACAATACTTTACCATACTCTACACAATACCCTTTACTATGCTCTATACCATAGTATAAAGATATAAGATATTTAACATTTCTGGTCATTTAGCCTTAAAAAATCACTTTCACCCCCGACTTCTCAGTAAAGTGAAAATGGTTGACAATTAGAGGGTCAAGCAAATTTGGTTGACGGATCCATTCAGTCCATCCATCTATCGTTGATACCAATCATTTTCCTTTTCGGCGTAATCTAAGTAAACCTAGATAATTTCTTTCGTAACGAGGTTTTTCCAATGGGAATACCTCTTCGCTTACAGACTTGATATCTACTATTGTGTAAAATGCTTTCGGATGAAGCTTTTTAATGATTCCAACAACATCTTGAAGATCACTGCGTTTTACAGTAATGTAAATGATGTGTACTTGCCCAGCATTGCTCTGAGCAGCGACGCTCGTAACCCCGTAATCTGCAGATTTAAGAAAATCTATTAATTCAGATGCATCTTTTTTGGTAATAATTCGAACAAGCAATACGCCCATTGCCAATTTCTCTTCTATGTAAACTCCAGCAAAAGTCCCCAGGGCAAAGCCTCCAGCATAAGCGACATAACAGGCGATATTGGTTAGATTTTGCATAATTTGTCCAATGGCAAGGAGCCAAACCATTATCTCAAAAAAGCCAACAAATGGAGCTAAGTACTTCATGCCCCTCGAAATAAAGATAATTCGAATGGTTCCAAGGCTAACATCACAAACTCGCGCGATAAAAATAAGCAGTGGCAAGATGACCCATGTGTATACATCCGAACTGAAGAGAGATAGGTAGTCCATAGTTATTATATCCTTAAATATGGTCATATAATAATAATTTCTGTTAGGAATGAATAAACGGAAAATCGTTTCAATAGGAATAATCGCAGTAGCGATTGGCATCCTGATCTGCGGATACTGGATGAGTAGACCAGATGCCACCATCACCGATGAGCAAGCAATTCAAATAGCTGACGACTATCTTCGTTCCTTGGAAAGGCACCCGGAAGATGATGGTTATGCCGTGAAGAAAATCGAAGCCCACAATTTCACTTAACGGCTGACGCATATCTGAAGTTCGCCCGAAGGGCGAATTTGGGCGGAGCGTAGCGTAGCCAGATATGCGTCTGTTATATGACCCGAACGAAGTGAGGGCGAGGAGCGAAGCGACGAAGCGTTGGGCTGAGGGAATACCACTATATTGAGCCAAAATAAACAACTCCTGGGATATCATTTTTGAATTTAAATTCCTTGAATTTTACCAAGAAAAAGGTTGTCTTTGTCGAGAGTGTTGAGTGACATTTAAGATTCTTAAGACTTCCACAATCCGTGAACGTTACAGTAAGCTCTTGCCTCGATTTTATTTGCGCTTATCTCGAATTGGGCTTCTGGCGCATCTCCTGATCTAAGGAATTTTCTGTAAACCTTTCCATCTGCACCACCTGCGAGTATCTCGATCCATTCGATATAATGTGTTTCTTCCATAGGATGCGACATCGATCCAACCTTCACCTTTACTCCAGATGTCGTCTTTTCGATCACCGGCACGTGCTTCTCTTTACCAACGTCTTCCGTCTTTTCCCCCAGCAACTCCATCGGCTGGCTGCAGCAAACGAGTTCTCCCACACCAGCATGCAACACCTCAACCATGTTTCCACAGACATTGCATCTGTAAATCTGTTTTAGTTCGGTCATGTTTTCACCTCCTTTGGCTTTTTTGCAAGATATTTAAAGACGTTTAAAGATGCCTTGGCTCCTTCCCCTGCTGCAGTTATTATTTGTTTATAAGGAACGTTGGTACAATCCCCGGCGGCAAAAATGCCTGGAATGCTTGTCTGATTGCTGGAATCTATTTCGATTTCGCCCATTGGATTGAGTTTAACCAAATCTCTTGCTATATCAGTACTCGGAATATAGCCTATGTTGACAAAAACGCCCTGAACGTCTATTTCTTTTTCTTTGCCCTTTTGATCAATTCGTATTCCTTTAACAAATTTATCTCCCAATATGGCCGTTGTATTAGCGTTGTTGAGAATTCCCACCCTGGGACTCGCTTTTACTTTTTCTGCCAACACCTTATCTCCAGTTAGTTCGTCCCCTCTGTTGATTAGATATACTTTTTTAGCGATGTTGATCAACTGCAGCGTTGACTCAAGAGCGGAGTTTCCCCTCCTACAACAGCCACGTCTTTATTAGCGAATAGGGGGGCATCGCAGGTCGCACAATAAGTAACTCCCCTATTTTTTAATTCGTTTTCTCCTTCGACATTTAACAATCTCGGCTTGGCGCCAGTAGCGATTATCACAGTCTTGCTTTTAAATTTTTCATGCTCAGTTTCTACTAAAAAGCCATCTTTTCCTTTTTGAACATTTGTAACCTCAGTCTCTTTAAAATCAAATTTAAATTCTTTTAAATGTTCCTCAAATTTTCTCGCCAATTCCTCTCCAGTTATCTCTTGATATCCGGTATAATTTTCCACAATTGAACTTTTCGTAACCTGGCCTCCAACATCTTGAGAAAGCACCAAAAATTTCAACCCTTTTCTGGCGGCATAAATAGCGGCTGTGATACCTGCTGGTCCAGCTCCGATTATTATCAAATCGTAGATCATGTTCATTTGATTTTCAGTTTTTCCTTAAGTTTCTGAACATCAAAGTCAACGATGGTCTCCCCATCTATTTCAATCACGGGTACACCAATCTGTCCGCTTTTTTCAATAAGCTGCTCCGCAGCCTCTTGACTTTTACTGACATCGACTTCCTTAAACTGAATTTTGTTGGTCGTTAAAAAATCCTTTAACCTGTGACAGAAGGGGCAAGTCGGCGTGGTATAGATGGTGATATCCATATCAGTACTCTCGCACTTATTCTTTTAACTCGTCAACCTCTTTTTTACCTTCTTCCAGCTCTTTTTCTTGCTCTTCATCCTCTTCTAATAGCAAGGCTTGGAATTCTCCCACGTGCGTCTTTTCTTCTTTTGCTATGTCCAAAAGAACTTTCTTGATATTTCCATTTTCAGTCATGGCTGCCATTTGCTCATAAAGACTTACGGCATCTAGTTCAGCTATCATCCCGACTCTCAGTATCTCTTTATCCAAGTCTTCCTTTTTTACCCTCTCAAGATTAATGGGAATTTCTGATAGCATATTTCACCTCCGATACATCGTTATAAATTAGACATCTTATATGTTACCATTTTGGCAGTTGAGCACAGAGAGACGACCCAAGCTATTATATGCGATGAATGAGAAGATATATCCTGCTTTAGCGCTATTACTTTAATCGTCATTTCATCAAAACCATACTGCGCTAATGGGGAGTTATGGAGGAACTGCAAGCGTGAAAAAACCTTGTGTGAACATCGGCATGATTGGCCACGTAGATCATGGCAAAACCACATTGGTCAAAGCCATATCAGGTGTTTGGACCGATAGGCACAGCGAGGAGCTAAAAAGGGGCATTTCGATACGCCTGGGCTATGCAGATACCACATTTCGAAAATGTCCCAAGTGCAATGAGCCGGACTGTTATACGACTCAGGAAAAGTGTCCGCACTGCAACTCTACGACAGAAGAACTGAGAACTGTCTCCTTTGTCGACGCACCAGGACATGAAACGCTGATGGCAACGATGCTATCCGGTGCTGCGATCATGGACGGTGCCGTGCTTGTCATCGCTGCAACAGAATCCTGCCCGCAACCGCAAACGAAGGAACATCTGATGGCACTGGACATAATCGGCATCAAAAAGATCGTAATCGTTCAGAACAAAATCGATCTCGTATCAAGAGATGATGCCATCAAGCACTATCATCAGATTAAGGAGTTCATAAAAGGCACCATCGCAGAAAATGCGCCCATCATACCGATTTCAGCACAACAGAGCACGAACATCGACGTATTGATCAAGGCAATCGAGGAGAACATCCCTACGCCAAAACGCGATTTGAACAAACAAGCACAAATGTTCATCGCCCGCTCGTTTGATGTCAACAAACCTGGCACGCCACCAGATAAAATTCTCGGTGGGGTCATTGGCGGATCGCTAAGCCAAGGATGTCTAAGGGCGAAAGACCAGCTCGAGATCAAACCTGGCAGGAAAGTGGATTTTGAGGGCAAAACGAGCTGGAAACCGATTAACACTGAGATTACGTCGATGATGGTAGGGGGGGAGAAGGTAAAAGAAGCTACACCCGGTGGTTTGTTGGGTGTTGGAACTGCTCTGGATCCAGCGATGACAAAAAGCGACACACTGGCAGGACAGGTAGCAGGTCGTCCTGGCACACTTCCACCAGTCTGGGATAGCTTCACCATGGATGTGCAATTGCTCGAAAGGGTCGTTGGCGCCACAGATGAGGCAGAGGTCACGCCGATCAAGACAAGCGAGCCCTTGATGCTCAATGTGGGAACTGCCACCACCGTAGGCATCGTTTCTTCTGCAAGAGAGGACGAGGCTGAAGTCAAATTGAAGCGCCCCGTATGCGCGAAGGTCGGCTCCAGGATCGCAATTAGCAGACAAATCGGTGCCAGATGGCGCCTTATAGGCGTAGGGGTACTAAGGGAATGAAGGTGATTCTCGACTCTAATGCGTTGATGATTCCCGGGCAGTTCGGCGTCGATGTATTCGCCGAACTGGAAAGACTGGGCTATGACCAATTCCTAATACCAAGACCGGTCATCAAAGAACTGGAAACGTTGCAGGCGCACGCAAAGGGCAAAGACAAAATTGCGGCATCCGTCGCCCTATTGCTGATGTCACGATGCAAAATCATTGAAAGTAGGAAGGAAGCAGATGATGCGATCATCCAAATGGCAAAGGATATGAACGTTGCCGTCCTCACAAATGATGCTGTGCTGAGGAAACAGCTAAAGGAGAATGGCATAACCACCATATATTTACGCCAGAAAAAACGGCTAAGTGTGGGTTAAAAATAAATAGTATCATGATACGATAAGGGGCTCACATGTATAAAGAGATGAGACTTGTCGATACGGTCAGAATACCTCCAGGGAAACTGGGCAGCAAGACAGAGGATGTCATTAAAGAGGCGCTTGAGGAAAAATTAGAGGGTAGAGTGGACAAAACGCTCGGCTCCATCGTAGCAGTGACAAAGGTTGTGGGTATCGAAGGGGGGCGTATTCTCGCAGGAGATGGAGGAGTATATTATACTGCAACGTTTGATGCACTCGTATACGTACCTGAGATGCAGGGAATTACAGAGGGAAATATCGTGGAAGTCGCAGAGTTTGGTGCGTTTGTTTGCCTTGGTCCCTTGGATGGTTTGCTTCACGTCAGTCAAATCGCTGATGATTATATATCGTACGATGAAAAAAACGCAAGACTGGTTGGCAAGGAAAGCGGCAAGTCGTTAGCTGAAGGCGACAGCGTCAGGGCGAGAATTGTGGCAGTCAGCTTAAACGAGCACGAGCCAAGAGAGAGCAAAATTGGATTGACCATGCGTCAGACTGCATTAGGCAAACTAGAATGGCTTGAGGAGATGCGCAAAAAGGAGGCTGAAGAGGCAAAATGACAGAAAAAGCTTGCAAGGAATGCCACAGAATTGTAAAGGGCACCACATGTGCGTGCGGCTCCAACACGCTGACCACTGACTGGATGGGATACGTCATCATCATCGATCCGGAAAAGTCGGAGATTGCGAAAAAGATGAACATCACCAAAGAAGGCAAATACGCATTGAAGGTGCGATAACGTGACATTACGCCTACCAGAAAAACTACGGGAAGAACTAAAAAAGCCGTTCGGCACCCTCTACAAAGGCAATGAAACGATGTGCATAGAAGATGCCAAGCGTGATTTTGTAGCTCCCACCAAAATCATCTCTGTCGGCGATGTTGTGACGTTTTACCTGATCAGGTCAGGCACAATTCCTGACATTGGCATCGTAGATGAGATGGTCATGCGAAAGCCAGCCCCAAAGGAAATGATTGAAGGCACAAAAGCGCCTGAGTTCGTCATGAAATCAGTATCCAATCCGGCTGGGAAAATCACAGAAGAATTAATCCTCACAATACAGGAGGCCGTGAAATCGGACAGGCCCGTCAGGGTCTTCGTTAAGGGTGAGGAAGACCTTGCTGCCTTGCCCGCGGTCATCCTTGCTCCACTAGCGTCTGTCGTCATATATGGACAGCCGAATGAAGGAGTGGTAGTGGTGAATATCACGAACGCTAAGAAGGATGAAGCAAGAGCATTGCTCCTACAAATGGAGGGAGATTCGTGGAAATCAAGGTTATAGAGAAAAAGACGAATCCATTGTTAAAAAGGCAAGAGATATGGTTTGATGTACATCACGAAGGACCTACACCTGCCAGAGAGGATGTAAAAAATAAATTGGCCGCCATGCTGAACGCAGAGCCAACGCTGGTGATCATCGAACGAATGCGCTCGGAATACGGCAGAAGAAGAGCACACGGCTATGCAAAGCTCTACAAGTCCAAAAAACAGCTTGACAGTATAGAGCGCGCCTACATAATCCAGCGCAATGCCCCCAAGGTAGAAGAGGCCGAGAAGAAAGTTGAGGTGGGCAAGGAAGGGGCAAGGCCAGAGGAAGTTAAGGAAAAAGCTGAAGCACCCAAAGAAAAGGCTGCTAAAGTAGAGAAGCCAGAAGAGGAAAAGAAAGTCGAGGGCAAAGCCGAGGAAGTTAAAGAAGAATCCAAGGGAGACAAAACATGATCAGCAAATTTTACGAAGTCAGCGGTGATGCCATAAAAACGAAGAAGCAGACGTGTCCGCGTTGCGGCGCTGGCGTCTTTTTGGCCGAACACGACGATCGTCTATCGTGTGGTAAATGCGGCTATTCGGAGTTTAAGTCCCAAAAACCTGAAGTTGTGCCCAATGCGCAGAAAGAGTAAATCCGTTTTAGGAATAGAAGGGACGGCTTGGAACCTAAGTGCTGCAATCGTAGATCAAAGCAGAATCGTAGCCAGTGCTGAATCGCCTTATCATCCCACATATGGAGGGCTGCATCCAAGAGCGGCTGCCCAGCACCATGCATCTCAAATCGAGCGCGTAATTCGCGATGTTTTGGCTGAAGGTGAAAGAGCAGAGATATCCGCTGTCGCCTTTTCCATTGGCCCCGGCTTCGGCCCGTGTCTCAGAACCGTGGCCACGGCTGCAAGAGCGCTCTCGCTGTCCCTGAACGTTCCGCTGATAGGGGTCAATCACTGCATAGCGCACATCGAAATCGGCAGATGGTTATGCAATGTAAAGGATCCAGTAATACTGTACGTGAGCGGGGCCAACTCCCAGGTGCTATCTTATAGGGACGGCAAATACAGGATTTTCGGTGAGACGTTAGATATAGGAATCGGCAACGCGCTTGACAAATTTGGACGATATGCAGGATTCCAACACCCAGGAGGTCCTAAGATAGAGGAGACGGCGAAAAATGCGAAGCACTACATACCATTGACATATGTGGTCAAGGGCATGGATTTCTCGTTTTCAGGATTAACCACAGCAGCAAAAGATGCTTTAGCGCATGCATCCTTAGAGGACGTTTGTTACTCATTTCAAGAGACGGCATTTGCCATGCTCGTGGAGGTGACGGAGAGGGCGCTGGCGCACACTGGAAAAGAAGACATCCTGCTGACTGGAGGGGTCGGCGCAAACACCAGACTGAAGGAGATGCTGAATACGATGTGCCAAGATAGAGATGCAAAATTCTTCGCCCCAGACAAGGAGTTCATGAAGGACAACGGTGCTATGATCGCGTATACAGGATTGCTCATGCTTGAAAGTGGAGCGACTCTCCCCGTTGAGAACTCTGCGGTTCGCCCAAATTACAGGCCTGATGAAGTGGAGATAGGATGGAGATGAAGGAGACGTTCAAGACAAGCGGTGCCGAGGCAACGATTGAGCTACGTGATGATGTAATCGTAAAAAGCAGGGTCCCCAAGCAATACAGGGTGAGAGAAATAGACGAGCATCTTAGGAGGGAAAGGACGAAGATTGAGGCTAAATTGATCGCTGAAGCGCGTAAAGCAGGCGTTCCAACGCCCATCATATACGATGTGGTAAACTGCGAGATCCTAATGGAATATATCGATGGTGTACAATTGAAGCATGTGCTGGATGCGAAACTGAGCGAGCGCGTCGGCGAGCTTGTAGGACATCTCCATACGGCTGGCATCGTTCATGGGGATTTGACGACATCAAACATGATTTTATCAGGAGAGCGCGTCTACTTAATCGACTTTGGATTGGCATATTTTGATCAAAGCACCGAAGCGAGAGGCGTCGATGTACATGTGCTGTTCCAGACGTTTGAGAGCACGCATGAAGGACATGAGACGTTGATCAAGTCGTTCGTCAAAGGATATAGAAAGACATTTGGTGGCGCAGACGATGTCCTGCAAAGGGTAAAAGAGATTGAAAGTAGAGGGAGATATAGGACGGAACGGCTATGAAGGCCATCTATTTCGTGACCAACAACACGGGAAAGGTGAAAGAGGCAAAGGCATTATGTGAAGAGCACGACATAAAAATTCAGCAGATCAGATATGAGTATCCTGAGCTGCAGTCCGATGATTTGGAGACGATAGCAAAATACGGTGCAGAATTTTCCGCAAGAGCATTAAACAAGACCGTCATCGTGGAGGATGCTGGGTTGTTCATCCCTGCTTTAGGGGGATTTCCCGGTCCCTATTCTGCGTACGTGTTCAAAACGATCGGGAATGAAGGGATATTGGGACTGATGTCCGACAAGAAGAACAGGGAGGCATATTTCGAGTCAGCAGTCGGATACTGCGAACCAGGTGGAGGGGCAATTACCTTCACAGGCATTGCCAACGGCAAGATTGCACATGAAATCAGGGGAGAACACGGCTTCGGGTATGATCCGATATTCCTTTACGATGACAAGACATTTGGGGAACTGAGCATAGAGGAAAAGAATAAAGTATCGCACAGGTGTAAGGCACTTAAGAAGTTTGTGAAGTGGATTAGCGCAAAAGATATTTAATGAATGCGAAACTGTATACGCATGGCTTAAGCGAAGTGTACGCATGGCTTAAACGAAGTGTACGCATAGCTTAAGCCCGTAGGGCGTATGTGAACGCATTTCATCGTTTTAATTATAGAGGGAAGATCACATGACCAAGGCACAAAGTACAAAAGAAAGGAAAGCAAGAACGAAAACCAGAAAGCCTGAAACACCAGAAGGGTTGGGGCTCAGCGCCAAGGAGATCGAAAAGACGATTCTCAAGCTGAGGGAACAAGGCAAAACGTCCAGCGAGATCGGAATAGTGCTCAGGGATAGATACGGCATTCCGGACATAAAAAAGGCAACGGGAAAAAAGATAGTCCAGGTTCTCAAGGAGAACAAGATGGATCCCAAAATACCGGAGGATTTGCAAAGGTTGATTCTCAGGGCAGTAAAGCTGAAAACGCACCTAGACCACAATCCCAAGGACCTGCACAATAAGAAGGCTTTTCAGGACACTGAGTCAAGGATAAGAAGACTGGTCAAGTATTATAAACGCGAGAAAGTACTTCCTGAAGAGTGGGTTTACGACTTGAATATGGCTAGAATGTTAATTTCAAGATGAGCATGATCGAAAAGCTGGATGTAGTGGCGAGAGATGCTGCGCGAAGACTTGCCACCTGCGATTACGTGCGAGTTGTGTCCCATAACGATGCGGATGGTATCACCTCTGCTGGCATCATTTGCAATGCCCTGTACAGGGGCGGTATCCACTTTAGGGCGAGCATCGTAAGCCATCTTGACGAAGAAGTCATAAAAGGCTTGAACGATCAAATGATCGTTTTTTGTGATATGGGTAGCGGACAACCAGATTTGATTGCTCAGCTTAGGGGTGATATCGTCGTTATCGACCACCATGCACCAGCTGCGACCGATGTAAAATATGTGCAGTTAAATCCACACCTAGTGGGCATCGATGGAACATTTGAACTCTCCGCGTCAGGCGCCGCGTACACCATGGCTCAACATTTGGGCGATAACATCGATTTAGCGGGTCTTGCGATCGTTGGGGCAATAGGTGATCAGCAGGAGATGGTGAGCGCCAATAAAGACATCCTTAGCGAGGCGGTGGAGCATAACGTCATCACGATCGGCCATGGTCTGAGGATTGGCGATGGTGATATCGCTGAGATATTGGAATATTCCACTGACCCTTATTTGGATATCACTGGCGACGCAGAAAAAATTCATGCGCTTTTAAACGAGTTGAATGTTCACGGAAATATCGGTGACCTAAATCCAGAAGAGCTTCGCCGATTGGCGTCTGCACTGGTCCTGAAGGTTGCGAAAACGTCCGCAGATGTTGCCGAATCGTTGATTGGCGAAAGGTATGAGTTAAATCGTGAAGTAATACAAGATGCATTTCAGTTCAGGAATTTACTCAATGCCTGCGGCAAGTTCAAGAATACTGGTTTGGCACTATCCTTGTGTTTGAGGGATGACAGTGCTATTGACGAGGCAAAGCGACTGTATTTAGGGTACCAAAAAAAGGTAGGGTCAGAGTTAAAGAAAATGGATATAAAAGAAGTAAAAAGCATTCGATATGCATACTCCAGCGACAAGGACGTAGCTGGAACGTTAGCCGGTACCATCATTAGGTACATCGCATCCGACAAGCCAGTACTTGTGCTCATCAAGCATGATAGCAAGGTGAAGATTTCCGCACGCGCCAGTAAAAAGCTGGTTGAGAAAGGGGTTGACCTGTCAATTGCGATGAGGGAGGGGGCAAAACAGGTCGGCGGAACTGGTGGAGGACACAGCGTTGCATCTGGTGCATCCATTCCCTCGGGAGAGGAAACAAAATTCATCGAAGCCGTGGATGCCATTATAACCAAGCAGTTAGGTGAAATGCATGAGATGTAGGGGCAAAATCGTGACCTCCCATGAGAATCCACGCATCATCGCAGATGCCCTCAGACCAGATAATACCGGATACATCAAAACCAGCTATAAAGGTAAAAAAGTGATCACGGAGTTTAATACCGATGGAATTGGAACACTAATAGCAAGCGTTGACGATTATCTGTTAAATCTCCAAATTGCCGAGGAAATGTCGCATGAACGAAGTTAAGCTAAGGTTCCACCTGATAGGACGATTCAAGTTGAGTAAGAATGGTGCAGAGGCGAAGGATGATGTAGCAGGTGTGATCGACGACGCAAATAAAAATATCCTGAAAAAAGGTGCACCAGAGGGAGGGGGCGCAGAGGTTGTGAGTTGGAACGTTGACGATACTATTATGGTCGAAATCAAATCGGATAGATACGTTAGAGCTCATGATGCATTACTCAGGTTGAGAAAAGCCCTAACGCGTATATTGGGCAAACGCCGCATTGGCATCAGAGGCATCGAAGTGGAAAAGTTCATCATTACCATACCAACCGAGAAGCCGCTAAGGAAGTTGAAGATTCCATTTGTCAAGGACATGCAATATAAAAATGGTAACATCTTACTCGAATTGGATGTGGCAGAGCCGCAAATAGAGAGTAGGGTACCGGACCGCATCATCACCCTGATTGTCGATAAAATCGAGTCACAGAAATACGGCAAGAAAGAGCACTGGGAATTGTTGTGGGAGTCAAAGGAAAAAACGCTGAGGTTCACCGGCGATCCAACGCAGGAGCTGATAAAGAGGCGCTGGATCAAGCATGGTTCCTGCAGAGGGCAGTGGATATTTGGGCCGCAGATCACCAAGGTGCTCAGGACGTTTGAACAAATCGTCGAGGAGGAGATTCTCAGGCCGCTTGGATATCACGAAATGGTATTTCCTAAGGTGGTGGCATGGGATGTCTGGAAGAGGTCGGGTCATGCCAAGGCCATTTACCCGGAGATGTATTATGTTTGTCCGCCAAAAACGAGAGATGAGACGTACTGGGAGGACATAATGGATTACTACAAGGTTACGTTAGAAGTGCCCTTGGACATGATCAAAGAGAGAATCGATAAACCCATCGGGGGTCTGTGCTATGCGCAATGCCCGCCCGCTTGGGGCTTTCTGGAAGGCGAAACACTTCCGGATGACATACTACCGATACGCGTTTTTGACAAGTCAGGAACATCCCACAGGTATGAAAGCGGCGGCATTAGGGGCATTGAACGGATGGATGAATTTCATAGGATAGAATTACTGTGGATTGGAACGCCCGAACAAATAACAGAACATTCAAAAAAACTTCAAGAGCGATATAAACATATCTTTGAGAACATACTGGACCTGCAGTGGAGAATGGCGTGGGTCACGCCGTGGTTTATGGCACAGGAGGGTCTGGGAGGACTAGCTGAGAAAAAAGAAGTTGGTACAATAGATTACGAGGCATTCATGCCCTACAGCAAAAAATGGATGGAGTTCCAGAACCTGAGCAACAATGGTGATAAATACCCGAATGGCTTCAACGTAAAACTCCAGAGCGGAGAAGAACTCTGGTCAGGGTGCTCTGGCATTGGACTTGAGAGATGGGCAGCGGCATTTTTCGCCCAGAAGGGACTTGATGCGGGGGACTGGCCCAGCGGTTTAAGGAGAAGGGTGAAGACGCTGCCAGAGGTTTTCAGGTTTTTGTAACTGATAATGTTTATATATGCTCGAATAAATTGGGTTTGAGCGCGAGGAGGATCATGGCGAGAAAAGAAGGATGGAAAGCAAAGAACTGGTATGATGTACTTGCTCCCGAAATGTTTGGCAGTGTGAACATAGGCCAAACACCAGCAGATGATCCAAAAAAATTGATTGGAAGGACTGTTGAGTCGACGCTGGGCGATTTGACCAATGACTGGTCGAAGCAAAAGGTAAAAATGCTTTTTAGGGTGCATGACGTCGTGGGTAAGGGCGCGCATACGCAGTTCATCGGTCATATGATGGCGCAGGATTATATGCGTTCCCTGATCAAAAGGAGGACGTCCAAGATCGAAGTCAACATCGTTGCGGCGACAAAGGATGGGTACACAGTGAGGGTTAAGCCAGTCTGTTTCACGGTTAAACGGGCACACAGTCCACAAATACAGGCGATCAAGCAGGTGATGCATAATACCGTCGTTGAAAGAGCGAAAAAGTTGAGCTTTAGCCAATTTATCCAAGAAGTCGTGCTCGGTAAGATTGCATCCGATATTTATAAAGAGGTCAAACCCATCTACCCGCTGCGCAGAGTGGAGATCGTAAAGACTGAGGTCATGTCCAGTGGTGAAGTTGCAAAGACGGAAGTTCAACCAGAAGCTGTGGCCGCCGGATAACTATTAAAATTTTAAATACAAAGTCGTGGAAACGTCCTATCATGGATATCGCAAATAAGATTTTACTGGTCATTTTAGATGGCGCATCGGACCGCCCTGTAAAGGGGAAAACGCCGCTACAGTTGGCGAATACTCCCCACCTTGATAAAATCGCCAGCATGGGCATCTCTGGAATCATGGATCCTATTGCGCCCGGCATCCGACCAGGATCTGATGTCGCTCATCTGGCGTTGTTGGGATATGATCCATGTGACATCTACACTGGAAGAGGACCATTTGAGGCTGCTGGCGCGGGCATTCCCGTGAAAAAGGGCGATGTCGCTTTTAGATGTAATTTTGCAACGAAAAAGAACGATGTAATTGTTGACAGACGTGCAGGAAGGATACGTGAAACAGGAGAACTCGTAAGGGCAATCCAAAAAGGTGTCCACCTAGACGTGACGTTTATGTTTGAAAAATCGGCCGGACACAGGGCTGCGCTGGTTCTCAGAGGTAATGGACTGGATTCCAATGTATCGGATTCTGATCCAAAGCACGATGGTGAAGCTGTCAGGAATGTCAGAGCGCTCAAGCCAGATGCAGAAAAGACCGCCCGCATCCTGAACGAATTCACCAAGCAGGCAGAATACATCTTAGAAAGACATCCTATCAACGTAGAGCGAGTAAAGGCTAACAAATCTCCCGCAAACACCATAATAATGAGAGGCGCAGGAACAGTGCCAGACATCAAGATCTTTTCAGAGAAGTACGGACTTAAAGGTGCTGTAATCGCTGCCACTGCACTGGTTATCGGCATTGGTAGAATATGTGGATTGAATTACATTGAAACGAAAGGTGCTACAGGCGGCGTTGATTCGAATGTTGATGCTAAAGTCAAGAACGCAATTGACGCGCTCAAAAAGCACGATTTCGTGCTACTCAGCATCAAGGGTGCCGATGAAGTATCTCATGACGGGAACGTCAAGGAGAAAATACAATTCATCAACAAGATTGACGATGCTTTAGCACTAATTGTCGACCTAAAGGATGTCTTGGTAGTTGTAACCGCTGACCATTCAACGCCCGTTGCGGTAAAAGACCATTCCGCAGACCCCGTTCCGGTGATGATTGCCGGACCCGGCGTGAGGGCGGATGGTGTTCGTGCATATGATGAAGTTAGCGCCGCCACCGGAGGATTGAACCGCATTCGCAGTATGAACCTGATGCCCATACTGATGGACCTCATCAACAAAACCAAGAAATTCGGAGCATAGTGGTATTTATGTTGGTATTTGCTGTCTTTACTTCTCTATCTTAGCTTAGTTTTCTGGTTACGATTTCCTTCCAGTCATCTCTTGGATAATAATTTCTACTATCTCTACTTTGGCAGTGGCTGACTCATCAATATCCCGCTCATCTCCTTGATACTTCCTGCTCAACTCCTGCAAAACTTTTATCTTTTGGTCAACATTCTGGATAAAATTGACCGTTCCAAAGACAATCACACTCTGACATCGATCTAGGGAGGGAGTAAACTCATCAACCTCAAAACAAACGTTAGGATTCTGCCTCATATTCTCCATTTTATTTCCAGTGGGTGCACAGTGGAGGTAAATATTGCCCTGAGAAAATACATAGGCTAGGGGAACGACATAGGGTCGGTTATGAGCACAGGTAGTCAACCGACCTACCGGAGACCTTTGTAGCAAGCTGATCATCTCTCCTCTTTCCATGGGATACATCTGGGCGGCCCCCTAAAGTGAAGATAAGATAGATTTCGACACAAAATGGAAAGTCCTATAAAGCAAAAAGAGTTTCCCAATGGATTTGGCTTTTTTGTAATTTCCCTCAAATCCCAATACCAATATCCCCAAATAAGCCTTCTTTTAAGTTGTCTAATCTACTGTATCATCCACTGAACTCCGCGGACGCGCACTTTCGACCCTCTACCCTTTTCTAAAACCCCGTATACCCCCATGCGGGGTTAAAAATACCCAAGAGTGTTGCGACTGAACGACTGTGCAGTTTCAACGTTGCAACCGCGGTTGCAATCTCGCCGACTGGCGAGATTACGGAACGAGCACCATATGTCTACCATTGTAGCTGCGCAACTGCGCAGTTTTACCCGCTTTATACCTTTTAATCATTTTTTTATTCATATATGATATTCTATATCAGTTGTTCTATATCATTTTATGTCCATAGCTAGCAACAACCTTGCCCTTTATAAGGGAAAAGACGCCATATATCCCTTTGTAATCTAGAGGGGAGTGGTGGCATAGAGCTGCTAAGAGCATTCATCGTGCCAGACAACACGAGAATGGAAGAGCGGACGATCGTGGTGGATGGAGACGTCGTCGTCGGCAATCATTCTGAGATCGCTTATGGTTTTTTAGCACACTCCGTCATCGCCGGTGAAAGGGTGAAAATCGATGGAGATGTGATAGCAGACGAAGAGGTCAGACTCGATTTATGGTCAAATGTAAATGGCGACGTTAAAACGAAGAAGAACGCATATCTAGGCGAAAAGGTCAGCATCAATGGAAAGTTGACCGTGAAAGGCGACCTGGACATCGGAACGGATGTGCACATCGAAAAAGGATTTGAAGCCAAGGGCTGGATCACGATAAGAAACCCAGTTCCAGTGATTGTGTACCTGTTTTTATATCTGGCTGTACTTCTCAGGCTGGGCAGGGGCGAAGATGTGGAGAAAATACTCAGCGAACTGTTTGAGGATGAAGAGATCCCCAACGAACGGGCGATGATCATACCAAATAGAACAAAAGTCACGCTCGATATGATCAGGATTCCGAACAGGGCGATCATCGGCGATAACTGCTACATACTGGGTAATCTACGCGCAAATTCACTCGAAATCGGAGACAACAGCACGCTGTTCGGCAGCATCAGAACAAAAGATGGTATCAAGATTGGACAAAAGACCAAGATTCATGGAGGCCTAGTTACAAAAGGTGCCGTGCACATAGGTGAAAAAAGTCAGGTGATGGGCGAGATCGATGCTGATGTGATAACGATTCACGAAGAGGCGAAAGTGGATGGAGCGATGAGATCGCTAAAAGGCGTTTTCTTCGCACGTGATGAAGAAGATGGGCAGCACGAAGATGAGTTCATATCACTGGATGTGTGAGCTAGGGTAAAGTCAACGTATCATTGTCTAGTGAAAGAGTATTTCAGCCCGTTTAACTTTAATAGTCATCTTGCCATTATCTTAAATCGAGATCAAATGACCGTATCCATTGGACTTGCGGGAAAGCCGAATTCAGGAAAATCCACCTTTTTCAAGGCTGCCACACTTGTGGATGTGGAAATCGCATCATATCCATTCACGACCGTAGATGCCAACCACGGCATGTCACACGTGCGGACGAAATGCCCCTGTAAGGAGCTCAAGCTAGAGTGTAACAACTGCATAGACGGGGATCGATTCGTTCCCGTTGAGTTAGTGGATGTCGCTGGTCTCGTGCCGGACGCGCATCTCGGAAAAGGTCTGGGCAACGAGTTTTTGGATAACCTGCGACAAACACAGGCAATCATACACGTAGTTGATGCATCCGGTGGCACAGACGCTGAGGGCAATCTCGTGGAGATAGGAACACGTGATCCCGTCGAGGATGTACGATTTCTGGAAAAAGAGATGACGATGTGGATGTATGGCATCATCAAGCGCCACTGGGCTCAATTGACGCGAAAAATACCATCGCGAGATGCAAAGATTGAGCGCATCCTTGCAGAGCGATTGATGGGGGTCGGTGCAAATGAGGTGCAGATCAAGGTGGCGTTGCATAACGCCTCATTAGAAGGTAAAATAACCGATTGGTCAGATGAGGATTTGCTGCGCTTGGCAGACGAAATCAGAAAGGTCAGCAAACCCATGACGCTGGCAGCGAATAAGATCGATATCGCTCCCGAAGAAAATATCAAACGACTTACTTCGTTAGAGAATGAAAGTTACATCGTAGTTCTAGCGAGCGCTGCTGCTGAACTGGCACTGAGAATGGCGGACAAGAAGGGAGTAATCAAATATCTGCCCGGAGACGCCAATTTCCAAATCACAGCGCCAGAAGAATTGACAAGCGCTCAGAAAGAGGGATTGGAGCGCATAAGAACTCTGATGAAGAAGTATGGTAGTACGGGCGTCCAGCAATGCATAGACAAAGCGATTTTTGGGTTATTAGATCACATCGTCATTTATCCCGTAGAAGATGAAAACAAATTCACGGACAAAGACGGAAATGTGCTACCGGATGCGTTCTTGATGAAAAGAGGTGGAACAGCACATGACATGGCATACATGGTTCACACCGATTTAGGAGAAGGATTCTTATATGCGGTGGATGCCAAGACGAAGCGCAGGATTAGCGAAGAACATGTACTGCAAGATGGTGACATCATCAAGATCGTTTCTACCAAGTAGGAGATGTGATAGAATATAATTACTGTACGGTGTATTTGGAGGTACACCACTGGTGAATGGGCCTGATTGGCATGGCAATTGCAACGGTGCTGCAAAACGAGGGTTTGTTGGGCTTTGGAACTGGGTTATTTATAGATGATAGAATCTATCATAGCGTGAGAGATTACGCGCAGCTTAAACGAAGTGGTATGCGAAGCTTAAACGAAGTGGTATGCGAAGCTTAAACGAAGTGTAATGGCAAGAAAGGTTTATTAGGATTGAACAAACAGTGTGCCGTAAAATTTAGAGGTAGTAATGGTGAGATCATTTTATTCATATATACGGGATGCTTACAAAAAGCCGGATAAAACCCATGTAGATAAACTGATGTTGCATAGGCTCCGGGTATGGCGTAGAGAACCGGTTATAAAAAGGATAGATCGCCCCACCAGATTAGACAGGGCTAGAGCACTGGGATACAAGGCAAAACAGGGAATAATCGTCGCACGTGTAATGGTACGACGTGGCGGGAGGAGAAAGTCAAGATATGTGCGCGGAAGAAGGACAGCACATATGGGGAAAAAGAAGATCACGCCAACTAAGAACATTCAGCGCATCGCAGAGGAAAGGGCTGCCCGCAGGTATCCAAATATGGAGGTGCTGAATTCATACTGGGTCGCCGAGGATGGCAAGAAGAAATGGTATGAGGTGATACTCGTCGATCCGACTAATCCCGCCATCATGAGTGATCCCACGCTAAACTGGATCTGTGATCCTACGCATAAAGGACGCGTTTTCAGGGGAAAAACGTCTGCAGTCAAGAAAGGGCGAGGCAAGTGATTCACTATATCACGCTCAGGGCATTTGTACATGCAACTGAAAACCCATCCAAGGTTGAGACCGCTCTGCGATTGTTTATCCCAGAAGATTGCGAAATCAATACGTCCAAGACTGAAGGACATTTTGGGAATCCCATCACCGTTTTCACGGCAAAGTTAGAAAAAAGAGCGTGCAAGCCGTTTATGGAAATTTTGAAGTGTCTGCCTGCAGCCGAGTTATCCAAATTAAGAAGAGAGGTGGAGCAGCGTGTTGACGATGATTGCAACTTCCACATCAGACTTGACAAACAATCAGCGTGTAACGGCACCGTCAGGTTGACCCGAACCGAGGATGCAATTGATATAAAGATGAAGGTCAAGACATACCCATCTAAGCGGGATAGCGCAATAAAAATAATGGAGGGTTTATTGAGCAATGCCCAAGTATTATGACTTTCACGTACATTCGCGTCCAGAAGGCATGGATGCTCCAGATAAACTGGTTTCAGTGGCGAAGAGATACGGCTATGCTGGTATAGCGATTACCAATCACTCCAATCACTGGAACGAGTTCAGCAGCGCCGTTAAAGGTGTTGAAATTGTCGCTACAAGTGCTACAGAGTTAAAAAAGAAAATCGGAGAGTATCGCCCCAAGGTAGAGGTGTTGCTTGTTCACGGCGGAGATGCAAAAATCAATAGAGCTGCTGTCGAGGACCCCAGGGTGGACATATTGGCACATCCCGTTGGGAGGGATGATGAGTTCAATCACATTCTGGCCAAGCTCGCTACTAAGAACGATGTCGCCATAGAGTTCAATATGGATGCGCTTATCCACCTGAGAGGTAATCCCAGAATTCGCGTCCTCTCTGGCTTTCAGCACAATCTAAAATTGGCGAGGAAGTACGATGTGCCCATGATCCTTGCCAGCAATGCCAAGTCTTGCTATGACCTGAGAGCGCCAAGGGAGATGATTGCAATGGCCAGTTTGTTTGGCATGAGCGAGGAGGAGGCAATACAGGCGCTCAGCACAACACCCCTGAGAATCGTCGAGACCAACAGGAAAAGAAAACGTCCAGGGTACATAATGGAGGGTGTGGAGATAGTAAGATGAAACGATTACCACCATCACTACGGAAGAGAAGAAGATATCTCGCATTTGAGGTTATGTCTACCGGCGAGATAGGGCGAGATGATTTCATAAACGAATTACGAGCTGCATCCCAGTCACTGTTGGGAGATGTGGGAGTAAGTCAGTGTGATCTTTGGCTCATTGATTTTGATGGCACAAGGGGCATCCTGAGATGCGCCAGAGACAAAACGACCCTGGCAAGAGCGGTGCTTGCCACCATTAACAAAGTCGGAATGGTCAGTGTTGGCGTCAGGGCCTTGGGTATTTCCGGTACGATAAAGGGTGTAACAGAAAAGTTTATAGAACGGCGGGGCATATCGAAGATGGATTGATGCAACGTATGTGAAGTTGATTTGGGAAGTGATATGTAATGCAAATGATGCCTCAAATGGCTTATGATAGAGCCATTACGGTTTTCAGTCCAGATGGTAGGTTGTTTCAAGTAGAGTATGCCAGGGAGGCGGTGAAAAGGGGGACGACCGCAATCGGCATAAAAGCGACGGACGGTGTTGCGCTTTTAGTGGATAAGAGGGTTACAAGTCGCCTACTCGAGGCAGAATCGGTGGAGAAGATATTCAAGATCGATGACCACATAGGTGCTGCCACCTCTGGATTGGTCGCTGATGCCAGAGTGCTGATCGATAGAGCACGGGTAGAGGCGCAGATAAACAGGATGACCTATAACGAGAGCATGGGAGTCGAGGCGCTAGCCAAGAGGGTTTGCGATCATATGCAGACCTATACGCAATACGGCGGCGTGCGCCCGTATGGGACTGCCCTGTTAATCGCGGGTGTCAACGACGATTCGATTAGGCTGTTTGAAACTGATCCAAGTGGTACGCTACTAGAGTACAAGGCAACCGGGATTGGAGCCGGACGAAACGTTGGCATGGAGGTATTCGAGGCACAATATAGAGATGATCTCGATCTAGATGGTGCCATTTTGCTCGGTCTGGAGGCATTGCACAAGGCAGCGGAAGGCAAACTTAGTACACAAACAGTGGAAATCGGAGTCGTCGAGCTTAAAACTAAAATGTTCAAAAAAATGACAGCTGAGGATACCAATAGATACGTTCAACAAGTCCTTGAGCAACACCCCTCCGAGTCACGCGAGAAAACGTAGGCGATCCCTATGGTGACCCTGGACAAGGCAGTAGTGGCAAGATGCAAAAGTCATGGAGCGCATTTTGAGGTTTTGGTCGACCCAGACGCGGCACTGGCACTGAAAAGAGGGGAGGACGTAAGCATCGATAACGTGTTGGCCGTCGAAGATGTATTTGAGGATGCAGGTAAGGGTGAACGTGCTGCTGAAGATGACCTAAGGAGAGCTTTCGGCACCACTGACATACATTCTGCTGCAAGGGAGATAATTCTCAAGGGCGAACTTCAACTCACGTCCGAGCAGCGGAAACGGATGCAAGAGGACAAACGTAGAAGGGTGATCGATGTGATCGCCAGGAATGCCATTAACCCCCAGACAGGGTCTCCGCATCCACCATCAAGGATAGAAAAAGCGATGGAGGAGGCTGGCGTGCATATCGACCCATTTAAAAATGTGGATGAAATCGTCACCGAGGTGATGAAGAAGATCAGGCCCATCATACCTATCCGCTTCGAAGAGGTGAAAATCGCGGTCAAAATACCTCCACAGTACGCTGCAAAATCATATGGCGATATCACAGGTTTTGGGCAGCTCGAAAAACAGGAGTGGCAAAACGATGGATCGTTGGTTGCAGTCATCAAGATTCCGGCTGGAATGCAGGATGATTTCTATGGTTTGGTAAACCGCCTAACTAAAGGCGAGGCTGAGACCAAACTATTAAGATAGATGGCATAATCATTAGGATGCTTGAGGGCATGTTATTATGGGTAGAGAGTTAGCAATTCCCGGCGACCTTCTTTCTGGTGATGTTAGATTAGCCGGGGAGGGCACATACATTGAAGGGGGGAAGGTTTACGCCTCAGTATACGGAGTCGTAGATAGGAGAGAGAAGATCATAGTAGTACCACTAACTGGAAAATACATGCCGCGCAGTGGCGATGTTGTGATTGGAAAGATAACAGATGTAAGTTTTTCAAGTTGGACAGTCGACATCAACTCACCATATGAAGCACGTTTACACATCTCGGAACACCCAGAGCGAATAAAACCTGGCGATGCAAACCAACATCTTAAGATAGGAGATTTGATTATCGCCAAGGTGATAGACGTGGATGTGACCATGAGAGTAGACCTCACCATGAGAGATAGTGGAGAAGTCATTAGAAGTGGCAGGGTAGTTGAGATGTCACACACCAAAATTCCCAGAGTGATAGGACGTGGGGGGTCGATGATAAATTTACTAAAAAGAGAGACAAATTGCGACATTTTTGTCGGTCAGAATGGGCGCATCTGGATTAGCGGCAGAGGGGACATGGCAAATATTGTTGCCGAGGGCCTGCTGAAAATTGAACAAGAGGCGCACACACTTGGATTAACGGATAGAATCAAAGAATTTGTAGAAAATGCAAAGAGGAGCGAAAAATGAAAGACAAACCTGAAAAACTCATAGTGAAGGGAAAGCGACTCGACGGAAGAAAAATGGATGAGCTTAGACCCATCAAGATTGAAGTAGGCGTCTTAAAAAGGGCGGATGGCTCATGTTATATGGAGCTGGGTGAGAACAAGGTAATGGCTGCAGTGTATGGGCCAAGAGAGGTTCATCCACGCCATCTTCAAGAGGCTACCAAGGCAATCATCAGATACAGATACAACATGGCGTCTTTTTCCGTAGAAGAGAGAAAGAGACCTGGTCCTGATCGCCGTTCAGTTGAGATATCAAAGGTGAGCAGGGATGCAATCGAGCCGGTCATCATCAAGGAATGCTTTCCCAAGGCAGCTGTAGACATTTTCGTGGAGGTGTTGCAAGCAGATGCGGGCACTAGAACTGCAGGCATCAACGCCGCATCGGTTGCATTGGCAGATGCGGGCATCCCGATGAAGGGGTTGGTGTCCTCTTGTGCGGTTGGAAAAATAGATGGACAGATTGTCCTCGACCCCATGAAGGAGGAGGATAACTATGGGGAGGCGGATATGCCAATCGCGATGGTGATGCCGGACAAGATCACGTTATTACAAATGGATGGATGTTTTACTCAAGACGAATTTAAACAGGCATTCGAGCTGGCTAAGAAAGGTTGCGAACAGATCTACGAGATGCAGCGACAGGCGTTGATTGAGAAATATGGTGTGGAGGGGAAATGAACGAGAGTATTGTCGCTGAAATCAGAAAGGATTACATGTATGATTTGGCAAAAAAAGGCGAACGAGTAGATGGCAGGGCATTTGATCAGTACAGGGACATCTCCATTGAGCCTGGAATAGTAAGCAGGGCCGAGGGATCTGCACGTGTTCAGATTGGAAATACTCAAGTGCTTGTAGGCGTGAAGATTCAGCCTGGTGAACCGTTTCCGGACACGCCAAACGAAGGAGTGATCATCACAAACGCCGAGTTGGTCCCACTCGCATCTCCTACCTTTGAGGCAGGGCCGCCAAAGGAGGATGCGATCGAATTAGCAAGAGTTGTTGACAGGGGCATCAGGGAATCTGGCGCACTGGACCTGGCGAAGCTCTGCATCGAGGAAGGGGCTAAAGTCTGGATGGTCTTCATCGACGTGCATGTGCTGGACCATGACGGCAATCTGATAGATGCAGCCGCGCTTGGTGCGATTGCAGCGCTGTTAAATGCCAAGTTGCCAAACGAGCGGTATGAGATGGGTAAAGATGCTCAGCTACCAGTGGCTGATTTACCGGTAGCCATCACCGTCGCGGAGATAGGGGGCAAGCTCCTGCTCGATCCTAGCCTAGAGGAGGAGCAAATCACACCCGCGAAACTGACGATAATTTTCAACAAGGATGGCTCCATATCAGGTATGCAGAAAAGTGGAACGGGCATGCTCACCTCCGAGCAAATATATCAAGCGATTGAGATGGCATCTAAAAAAGCAAAAGAGATACGAAAGAAGTTCTTGGAGTAGGGTTAATGGCTAAGTCGAAGAAAACTGGATCTGCCAGTCGTTTCGGTCCCAGATATGGTAGGAAGGATAGGAAGACGGTAGCAAGCATCGAAGAGCAGAAGCGCATGCCGCATAGATGTCCACAATGCGGTCATACATCTATATCAAGGATTAGCACGGGCATCTGGCGCTGTGCAAAATGCAAGTTCACGTTTGCTGGTGGTACCTATGTGCCCCGAACATCAGTAGGAAGAATCCAAAAACCTACCAGCGAGGCAGAGGGAGAGCATGGTATATAAATGCACCGGGTGCAAGCGGGTTGTAGAAATTAATAGTGAATATGGTGGCGTTCGGTGCCCATACTGTGGGCATAGGGTACTATTGAAGGAAAGAGGCACCATCATCAAAAGGGTTAAGGCCGAATGATTTCATCTGTGTTTGAGATTGACCTAGGCGAACATGCCGATGTCGTGTATCGCTCGCTATGCCCGGAGCTGGAGGATGTGCCCTCCCTGCGGTCTGGTGTTACCTTAGAACTGAAGGGCAGCACGATTAAACTCAGCATAGAAGCAAAGGATATCGTCTCGCTTAGGGCGGCGCTGAACACATGGTTGAGACTGATCAAAATAGCACATGAGATGGCGAAGATGTGATTATGACCTCGGAAAAATTTTACCGAAAATAGCGTCCAATCTGTTTATCAACGCTCTGATCTTTGTGATGATTTTTTGTAATGGACCGGAATTCATTCTTGGTCATCTTTGATTTTTGTTGTGACCTATCACAGTTCTGAAATACATGTTACTTAAGGATTATGCCCTCATAATTTTTAAGTCATCTTAATTCAATTGGGATGACGTGATAGAATGAGTACTGAATTAACGCCACAGGTTCAAAACCAACTGGCGCAGTTGCAACAGATACAACAGCAGGCACAGGCAATGTACGCGCAAAAAATGCAAATAGAGTTGATGCTCCGCGAGGCCGAGCAGGCATTGGAAGAGTTGGATAAACTGGGCAAGGACGCGGTGATATACAAGGGCGTCGGTCAGTTGTTGATCAAATCCAAAAAAGGCACCGTAAAGGAGGATTTAGTGGATAAAAAGGAGACGCTGACGCTCAGGCTTAAAACGCTTGAAAAGCAAGAAGAGAGGATTCAAAAGCGCTTCCAAGAACTCCAGGAGCAGATCAAGGCATCTCTGGGCAAGAAAGAGGGCGCCGGATAACATGGGCAAATTGAGAAAAACGATGGAAAAATATGAAGCTTTTTTGAGAAGGCGAGCGAACGTGGTAGGCGTTGGAATAGGCAAAAAATGGGTGGGCGGAGAAGAGACGGATGAAAAATGTATTGTTGTCATGGTTGAGCAAAAGTTACCTGAGACAAAACTTCGAAAAAAGGATATCATACCAAAAAAATTGGACGATGTTAAGACGGATGTAATTGAAACTGGAATCATCCGAGCCTTAGGAGTTGAAGGAGACATTCGAAAACCGCTCATAAAAATCGGTAGATTTGCCCTTTATAAGGAAGAATGAAGCTAGATGATCGATCGAAAGTCACGACTCCGCCCAATGCCCATGGGCTGCTCGATTGGAAACGTAAAAATAACTGCTGGCACGAGTGGTTGTTTGGTCAAGCGAGGAGAAGACGTATTTATCCTAAGTAACGCCCATGTTTTTACCCAAGATCCCATGAAGGAGGAGATAGAGACAGGCGAAATAGTCCAGCCAGGTCCATATGATGGCGGGCTCGCGCCAGACGACAAAATTGGTGACCTAGCTGATTATATAGCAATCGGAGCCGAAGAGGAGGAGGTTACTTGTCCTTTGGCTAAATTTATAGCACGCCTCCTTAACAGCGTCTCCAAGCTATTCAAGAGAAAATCGAGGTTTAAGGTTATGACGCTGACCGGTAAGGAGAATAGGGTTGACTGCGCCATAGCGTCTCCTATCTCTCCTGATGCCGTCAAAAAAGAAGTGCTAGAAATCGGCGCTCCAAAAGGAACAGCAGAAGCAAGACTTGGAATGAAAATCAAAAAAAGTGGAAGGACCACGGGACTAACGACAGGAGAGGTCCGATTGGTTAGCGCAACTGTAAGGGTTCAATATGGACGCAAAACAGCGATCTTTAAGGATCAGCTGGTCGCAGGAGCTATGTCAAAGGGCGGGGACTCCGGCTCAGTCGTACTGGATGAAGATAATAGGGTTTGTGGACTACTTTTCGCCGGCTCTGATACCACAACCATTATGAACAAAATAGGCGACGTGAAGAGATTGCTCGGAGTAAAGGTCGCTTGATCACAAGTTGTATCGGCAATGTGGTGAAACAAGGATTGAAATATTATATATACCACTTAACTTTATATAGTAGTATATAGATATATATAGTGGTGATGCATATTGACTGAAGCAACTACCATTCAAATCACTAAGGACACCCGTGAAGAGCTCCGGGAATTTGGGAAGAAGGGGGAGACCTACGAAGAGATTATCCGCCGGTTGATGGAAAATGCAAGGAAGATCGCCTTTTTTGAAGAAATTGATCGCATAGTTGAAACAGAGGAGTTTACCCCTCTTGATGAAATATAATGTTCTCCTTTCGGACACCGCAAGGCGACAACTCAAGAGCTTGCATGCGGAGACACAGCAACGTATCAAAAGGGCTTTGAGCGAAGACCCTTATCATTCTAGGCCCAGAGCAGATATTAAGAAATTAGTGGGACCAAAAAAAGAATACTATCGACTACGAATAGGAAACTATAGAGCAATATACGTAATTAAGGAAAAAGACATCTTAGTTGCAAAGATACTGCCGAGGAGTAAAGCATATCATTGGATCGAATAAAGCTTGAAAACTTGGAGCTAACCATCATCGTTTCGTCAGCATCAGCCTGTTTATCGCGCTTACTAATGCTTCCACAGACGCCATGACGATGTCCTCGCGTGCAGCTCTTGCGGTGACGATATTCCCCTTTTCATCCTCCACGCCAATCGTCACCTCAGCCAGCGCATCAGAACCGCCAGTGATAGCCTCTAATCTAAAATCCCGCAATTTTATTTTGGCCTTCTTTCCAAGAATGGCTTGCACCGCTTTCAGCGCAGCATCGACTGGACCAACTCCGGTCTGGCTTCCTCTTTTTTGCCTTCCGTGAACCTTTGCTTTGATCACAGCGGTGGGTGTGATCTTGCTGCCGGTCATAACCGAGACCTCCTCTAGCACAATCGCCTGCTCCCCTTTGGTCACTTCGCCCATGACGGCTTCAGCAATCGCGTAAAGGTCTGCATCCGTCACGCGTTTCCCTTTGTCGCCCAAGTCCTTTATACGTTGCATTATTTCATCAAGCTGCGCATCAGTCGGCCTCAATCCGACTTCATGCAACGTTTTCTTCACAGCATGCTTCCCGGCATGCTTTCCAACTACTATGCGGCGTTTGTGCCCCACCATTTCAGGTGTCATCACCCCTGGCTCAAAGGTCTCTGCTCTCCTGAGCACGCCATGTGTATGAATGCCGGATTCATGGGAGAAGGCATTTTCCCCAACCACGGGCGTGTTAGGCGGTACGTGAATTCCAGACAGACGCTCCACTAATCGCGACGTCTCAACCAGATACTTGGTTTTGATGTTCGTTTTGACACCATAGATGGAATGAAGACTCATGACCGTTTCTTCCAAGGAAGCATTTCCTGCGCGTTCGCCAAGACCGTTGACGGTCACCTGAACCTGTCGCGCTCCCGCTTCTACCGCCGCTAGAGAATTCGCTACAGCCAGCCCAAAATCGTTATGACAGTGTATGTCGATGGGGACCTTTACCGCATCGTGAATTTGGCCGATGAATTTATGCATCGCCGATGGTATCATCACGCCCACGGTGTCCGGAACGTTGATGATGTCTGCGCCAGCCTTTTCAACGCTCTGATAGACCTTGAGCAGGTAATCCATGTCAGTCCTGGTAGCATCCATGGCAGAGAAGAGGCACGTTACACCATGTTTTTTGATGTACTCCACCGCCTCCACCGCAAGCTGCAGTACTTCTTCCCTGCTCTTCTTGATCGTGTACTTGACCTGGATGTCCGAGGTTGGGATGAAGGTATGGACTATGTTCACTCCACAATCCAGACATGCATCGATATCGGATTTGGTCACCCTAGCTAGTCCACATATCTTTGAACTGAGCCCAGCATGAGCGATTTTTCTCACTGATTCCTTTTCGCCCTTCGATGCAATCGGAAAGCCAACCTCGATTATGTCAACGCCCAATTTATCCAGTTGATGCGCTATAACGAGCTTGTTATGAGATGTTAAAGATACACCAGGCGTTTGCTCCCCATCCCTGAGCGTGGTATCAAATATCTTAACGTTTTTAGGCATGCCCTTGCAAATCGACTCAATGTAGTAAAAGGCGATCCCTCGCTTTACTTTCTTTCATCATAATACCAGTTGTTAATTGTGCATCAGATTATAAAACACTTTCTTCTAAAGCCGCAAATAACATCAAGTATATAACACAAAACAAGACAATAATTTAATGAAAGAAAGGTGAAGATATGGGAAGAATTTGTGCATTTTGTGGAGCACCCATACCAATTGAGTCCGAGCAGATTTACTGCGATAAGTGCCTAAACAGAATGGCAATGAAGATGCCTGTGCGGGAGATCATGACCACAAATGTCATCACAGCTGATGGTAACATGAAGGCATCAGAAGGGGCGCGAAAGATGGCGGAGCGCAAGATAGGCAGCCTGGTAATAACCGAGGATGACAAACCCATCGGCATCGTGACTGAACGAGATATGATACAAAAGGTCATGTCCAAGGGCATAGCACCTGACTCAGTGATGTTAAAGGACGTGATGTCTCAACCACTTGTTACCATCAAACCCGATGAGAGTATATCAAGTGCGGCGCAAAAAATGCTGGAGAAGGACATACGAAGATTACCCGTCGTCGAGGATGGCAAATTGCTCGGCATCATCACCGATGCGGATATGGTCTCATTTGCATCCAGTGTTACAGATACCCTTACAGAGTTGATTGGGACAAACTTCAAAGGACATGTGTATCAGCTGATTAAAGAGGAGAGGAAGAAAAGGAAATGAGATTTTTATATGGAATTGATTCGTAGGTTCATCGGGAGGTAGTAGTATAGAGGATAGAAAAAAGGCAATAATTTTCATCGTGGGTTTATATATCTTTCTTATATCAATCGTCGGGATGGGTGATGCAGCAAAGGCTATGGGAAAACCCTTTGCAGACCTCGTGCTCGGAAGTGTGCCCAATCCCATAGCAGGGTTATTTGCTGGCATGCTGGCAACGTCCCTGATTCAAAGCAGCAGCGCAACGACTTCCATGGTCGTAGCCCTGGTAGCCAGCGGTACTCTGGACCTAGGAACGGCAATACCAATTATAATGGGTGCAAACATGGGCACGACCGTGACAAATACATTGGTCTCCTTGGGACACATCACACGGAAGGCAGAGTTCAAGAGGGCCTTTGCAGCCAGTACGGTAGATGATGTCTTTAACATTCTGGCTGTTCTGATAATTTTCCCTCTTCAGTATTATACGAATTTTCTGGGCATAGTATCAAGTAGCCTTGCCACGTCATTGGTCGGAAAAGAGGCAGTCAAATTTCCAAGTCCTGTGAAGATTGTAACCGGACCCATCGTAGACGTTTTCGCGCGACATATCCCTCCCATCGTCTTGATGATTGCATTCATTATTTTATTATTCGTCGGGTTGAAACTCATGACAGATTCCATGAAGGTCATAATGACTGGTAGATTGAGAAGGGCGATAGACACGACATTTGGCAACTCAAAAAAGAGTTTTGCAACGGGCATGGTATTCACATCGATCGTTCAAAGCAGTAGCATCGTACTCTCGTTGGCAGTTCCGCTCGCTGGAGCTGGTTTAGCAACTACAGCAATGGTATTTCCATACGCACTGGGAGCGAACATCGGCACGACGGTGACTGCTCTAATAGCAGCCCTAGCGACAGGGAATACGATAGCCATAGCAGCTGCCCTTGCACACCTATTCTTCAACGTAATCGGAACATGTATATGGTATCCATTAAAAAAGGTGCCAATAGGAATTGCCGAACGACTGGCTGATGCCGTGCAAGCGCATGGGAGCTATGCAATAATCTATATAATCATAGCGTTCTTCATAATACCTGCTATGATGATAACGTTGCTATGTTGAGGTGGACGAATGGTCTTTAAATTGATAAGGGAGATCGTAAAGGGGAACATTGAGCTCCAGGAGCTGTCAAGCGACATCAGGGATATGTACAAAATCTCCAGGGAGATGTACAAGGACGTATGGATAGCGATACTGACCAGAGACAAGGAGTTGGTGCAGAGAGTTTTGAAGAGGGATGATGAAGTCAACGCCAAGGAAGTGAAAATTAGAGAGAATTCATTAAAATATGTCGCGACATCGATGGTTCCCGTAGATGTCACGATCGCTTTTTCCATGATAGATCTGGCATCGTTATTGGAATCGATGGCGGACTATGTTTGCGTGTTGGCCAAGATGCGCATTGGCGGCAGAATAAGATATGAAAAAGGTGAGAAATACTCAGAGATATTGGAAAAGGCCAACCAAATCATTGCGGATATGTTTGACAATGCACTTGATGCCCTGGAGAAAGAGGATAGAAAAAGGGCCAAGAAAGTCGTGAAGCAATATGATGATGTGCTTAATCTCCAGAAAGAACTAATGGAAAAAATAGATAAGGATGAGAAGATAGCGGCAGGAAGAGCCGGCGGATTGGTGATGGCGATGAACAGCTTTGCGCGGATTGGCAGGAAATTGAGTTTGGTTGCAGGCAGCGTTTTAAAACCATATCCAATGTTGAGGCATTGAGCATGCGTTTACCAGATGCACAGGCAAGATACCCAGATGTTCAGATTGATCTGACAAGAGTGGGCGTCACCAACGTGAAGAAACTCGTAGAGGTCGCCAGAGAAGGGAAGAGACCTGTCATCTTAATTTCCACATTTGACGTATTTGTGGACCTGCCTTCCGATAGGAAAGGCGCCAACCTGTCACGCAATTTTGAGGCGATCGATGAGGTGCTGGAAGAAGCGATAGCTGCACCCGTTTATGAAATCGAAGAACTTTGCAGCGAGGTGGCGCGCCGCCTGCTTAATCGGCACGAATATGCTTCTAAAGCAGAGGTAAGGATGAGAAGCGAATACATCGTCAAGCATCAAACGCCCAAGACGAAAACTAAATGCCAAGAAGTTGTGAACATCTTCGCTGGCGCGGTTGCCACCAGGGCAGAGGAGGATATCAGAAAGACCGTCGGCGTAGAAGTGGTTGGCATGACCGCCTGCCCTTGTGTGCAGGAAATCATGCGCGAGAAGGCTAAAAGCGAATTGCAAAAGTTAAACGTGCCAGAAAAAACAATCAATACATTTCTCGATAAAATTCCAATGGCTACGCATAACCAAAGAGGAAAAGGATCGATCTCCATCGAGGTGCATGATGAGCATGATGTCAGGATGGAAAAACTGATCGATATGATAAAGAACTCGATGAGCTCACAGATTTATGAATTATTGAAACGCCCTGATGAGGTCTTTGTCACAGAGATGGCGCACAAAAATCCCAAATTTGCAGAGGATTGCGTCAGGCTGATGGCACAAATGATCGTGCAAACGTTTCCGGACATACCAGATGATTCAATCGTGACGATCAAGCAAGTCAACGAGGAGAGCATTCATCAGCACGATGTATTTGCGGAGCGCATAGCTACGATGGGCGAACTCAGGTCTGAGATGATGAAGTGATTTCGACCGCCATTGTTATAGTGAAAAGCAAAATCAGAATCTTTAAGTATTTTAAATATTGAACACATTTTTATAACCTACATTCGTGACTGCAGCAAATCGAAAAGTAAATTCTGCGGCCCCAGTAATGAACCTGTGCGCCTGTACAGAAATGTACGGAAAATTATATATAAAACAAACACCACCCTAAATCATTCTAAAAAACACTAAAAACGAGTTACATGTCTGAATACAAGCTTGGAATAGCGGAACTGGATAAAGTCCTAGGTGAGGCCCAGGGCGGATCAAACATAATGCTGATCGGACCGGCGATGTGTAGGAAAGATGCCCTGATTTACAACATTTTGTATGCGGGCTTAACGAGAGGAGAGAGCGTCATTCTCGTGACAACGGAAGAGACGGGTAGCGGCGTATTGAAATGGTTTAAACAACATGAGTTGGAGATAAACAGAGAGCGACTTGGAATTGTGGACTGTGTCTCGACATCTCTGGGCATAAGAGTCTCGGATACACCCAACATAAAGATGGCCCCCAGCCCATTGGACATAACTGGGATTGGGGTCAAAATAAGTCAATTGTTGGAGCAATTTCAAGCAGATAGAATTCGAAAAACGAGACTGATCGTTAACTCACTGTCGACGATGCTGATGTATTCCAATTTGCAAACCGTCTTCAGGTTTTTACACGTTTTCACCGGCAGGATTAAAGCCGCAGAAGCTCTTGGCGTTTATGTGCTCGAGGCTGGCATGCATGACGATAAGACGGTTGCAACGCTCAAAAAATTGTTCGATGGTGCGATTGAAATCAAAGAGGAAAATGACAAGTTTTCCATTCGGGCAATGGGATTAGAGGCGAAAGCAACCAGATGGGTTGGGTACGACGTCGATAGAACGGAAAGCATGACGCAGATTACGCGTAGTTTAAACAAAGTGTAAGCGTGGTGTGGCGCACATCACCGATCAATGAAGTTCACATCAATCCCAGAAGCGCCTCGTTCTCATATATGCCCGCTCGGCTTTTAGTATATCTTTGTAAAACGATGCCTCATCCTCTCTTTGCCTTTGAATCACCCGCGAAGCCATTTCTGGACCAAGCCCTCGACCTGCCAACGCGATGACTGCAGCTTTTCCATGCGAGAGAACGAGGTTTGCATTTCTGAACACCCTGCGCACCCTCGCCTTGTCATCTTTTGATTTTAGTTTGTTGACTCTCTGAGTAAGTTTAATCTCCTCTCCTTCCCAAGGCTTGAGCGCAGCTATCATTCTGGACTCACAGAGAGGACAGTGTGGCGTTTGTGAAACATGAGCCACCTTTTTGAGACATTTCCATTTCTTGCAGTTGACACAGAAAAGTATAACTCTATCGTTAAAGATGCGTTCCTTGAGCGCGAGCAAGATCGATTCGTCAGCCCTCTCAGGAGCGATTAACTCCACGCCAGATGGTACGCATGCAAGTCCGATTGGACTGAGATTGGATGAGGCAAGTTCTACCTCACCGCTGCGCACCCTTTTTAGTACTTCCTCTGCCCTGCGAACATCTAATTTATCGTGGAATATCTCTCGCACGGTCTCTTCGTACATGGGCGTGCCATAAAAAATGCCGAGCAATTTGTCCATACTGATGTGCGAGTAATCAATATCATGATTCAGAGCGCCGAACTTCCTTGCAACGTGAACGATCTTCCACTTTAACAGCGAGGTATTTTTGAGCGTCATCTCGATGATAGGCCCTATGTATTCGGGTTTGATGTTTGAGATAAGATTGCGTATCTCTGCCAATGACAGTTGCTTGGGTAGTTTCAGTTTGATCCTGTATGGGTCAACTTGCATCGCCACGCTGCTGCCAAAGCGCGCAGTTAGCAATGACGCAATGACCCTTCCTAACGTCTCGTTCACCTTGTGCCCAAAGCACGCATTGATGATGACCGATGTATCATCACCCTCGATGGTGATGCGCTCATCCGTTGGAAGCGGGAACCCACCCTGATCTTGTGCCCGGACCAATTCTATCACTTTTTTAACGCCGAATGCATCAGTTGGGTAGGTCTTTCTTAGTTCCCTAACTATCGCCTCATCCGACCTATTCAACATGTTGGCAATTTTTGCTCTGATGTGTCCGACCTCCTGTGCCACCTCATATGGCACGGGAATCTCCTCACCCGCCCAGGAAGGTATCTCTCCGCTTGGCGTCTCAACTGGCTCCACCTTTATCTCGCCCTCTGACAACTCCAGTATGCGCCACATGTCACCTTTGGTGATGAACGTTTTTCCGGGAGATGCAAAGTTAACCACAAATGCTTCATCCAGACTGCCCACGGGACGACGACGAATTACATCGTATATTTCGTATCGCTTCTCGTCTGGAATCATGGAGAGATTCTCGTAGAAATACTGCCAAGTTCTTCTTTTGCGTCCTATGTTGTTTCCCTCTAACCAGAGCAATCGCTGCTCGCTTAATTGTTGAATTGTTTTAAGCAACTGAGCACGCGTTATATCCCGGAATGGGTAGGCTCTGCAAATGATTTTGTGAAGGCTATCAATGTCCATCTTTCCAAGGTCTAACGCAATTCCACAAATTTGATTCGCGAGCGCATCGCCGGCGGCATGAAGCTCAATTGGCTCAATTTCTCCAGCGTATGCCCTGCGCGTGATAGCCCATGATTCGGCGATGTCGTCCGGATGGGTTGCGACTATCGTCCCCCTAGATATCTCATCTAACTTATGTCCTGAGCGCCCTACTCGCTGGAGCAAGCGAGTTACCTGCCTAGGTGATGCATACTGAACAATGTGCTCGATGTCGCCGATGTCGATGCCCAGCTCCATTGAAGATGTACAAATCAACGCTTTGATGTCGCCCCTCTTAAACGCATCCTCTGCATCTATTCTCGTCTCCTTTGAGAGGGAGCTGTGGTGCACGCCAATGTCAGCTCCAAGCAGATGAAATCGCGAGCCAAGCGCCTCTGCAGACTGCCTGGTGTTGACGAAGATAAGCGTGGATTTCTTCTGCTGAACTATGGAGCTAATATATCGCAGATGCGCCGCCATCTCAGGCGACGTTACTAATTTTTTTGCATCCTTGAAATCCTGACGCATCGGTTCAGGACTGATCACCTCGAAGTTCAGCGACTTGGCAATCGAGACCTCAATGACTTCCGCACTTCTATTCGTCCCGACTAGGAATTTTGCCACCTCTTCTGGCCTTCCCACCGTTGCAGACAATCCCACACGCTGAAACTCTCCTGCAATCTCGACCAATCTCTCCAGACCGATAGCAAGCTGTGCACCCCTTTTGGATCCTGCTAACTCGTGAACCTCATCGACGATGACGTATGACACGCCTGCTAGTATTTCCCTTAGTCTCCTGCCCGTGAACATCGCCTGCAACGTCTCGGGCGTCGTGATCAATATATCTGGTGGATGCAAAACCTGTCTCCTGCGCTCCTGTGCAGAAGTATCGCCATGCCTGACGGAGATGCCGATGCCCAACTTGGCGCTCCACCACTCCATTCTCCGGAGCATGTCCCTGTTCAGCGCTCTGAGCGGCGTGATGTAGAGTGCAGAGATGCCCTTCTTCCTCTTATCCAACAACCGATGAAAGATGGGCAAAACAGCCGCCTCGGTTTTGCCTGCGCCAGTGGGCGCTATGAGCAGTACGTTTTCGCCCTCTGATATTGGAGGAATAGCTAACTCCTGTGGTTTCGTAGGCGCTAAAAAATTCCTTTCCCTAAGCGCCTCTTGAATCCTGGGATCTAGGAGGTCAAATGCACCCATCTACTCACCCAACCTTCTCAAGTCTTTGATTTTCCCGATATGTGTCCCGTCAAGCAGGTAAACCTCTGCTTCCTCCAATCCAATTGCTCCAGAGGTGAAAATGGGACCGAGCAACGTCTTTGGTGTCGAAGTGTTGAACGATGTTCCACCGCACAGCTCATTAAACGCAGGCATCACCATTACCTCTTTGGTTTTTATGGATTTGTAGCGCTTCAGCAGAACATCGGCATCGAGAGTTGCCAGGATCCAGGCTGGCTCAATGCTCACATGCCCCAATGAATCGACAAAACGCACCATGGGATGATTATGCGCCACCAGTACACGTTCTACGGAGAGCACATCCGCAGAGGGCCAGGTATGTCCATGGAAGTATCCAACGCCATCCATGACAATGCCTTTTGATGGATGGAACGTAATGTCTGCATCACTTGGTATTAACGAGTGCATCCCTCCGTCATGATTTCCAGGAACGATGTCGATTGGTACATGTCTTGCCAGCTTGCCCAGAAATTTTGGAATTTCCCCTGCCTCCTGGTGTGAAATCCATGGAATGTTATGCCTTATATCTCCAAGTAAGAGCAACCTATCTGGATCAGTTTGTCCCATGTGGTCGAGCAGTCGATTGAACAATTTCTCGGTCTGGCTTGGAATGGTAACCCCACTCCTACGCAACTCATGTTCGATTCCCAGATGAAGGTCTGCTGCAACTAAAATTCGCTTGCGACGTTCGGCAACCAATACTGGCGCATCTAGAATGGATCTAATCATCGTTACACTTTCTTCAAAATTCCAATTTTGGGCTCGTAACAACGCCCTTCATCCATGAGTTCTCTAATGGCACTCTCAGCTGTGTCACTAGAAAGATTGTGTTTACGTGCAGCGTTGATCAGGTCCAAGTAACCGATACCGTCTCCTTGGTCCATTTTTTCAAGCAAACTAAACATGACCTCTTTTGGCTCTGGTGCTTTCTTCGCCTTATCCTTGCTGCCAAGACCTGCGACGATGTATTCCCCCTCTTTTTTCTCCCCCACAACCTTGGGAAGCGTGGGCTTGGCGATGATGTACTCGGGCTTCTTGCTAACATCTTTAGAAATACCCTCCACCGCACCTCTGGTCATGTCAACCAGCTGGCGGAGATACGTTTCTGTAATGTGGTAATGGTCAAGCGCCATGACGATTCCATCTGCCAATTCCATACTTATTTTGCCTCTGAAGTAATCACGCAGCTCTTCTCCATGCATATTAGGGGATAACGCGAGCTTCATCGCATTTATCCGCTCCATAGTTCGCTCCGCCGTATTCAAGACCCACCTATCCCTCACATCGGCATTAACGATATTGACATCTTCCGAACGGATAGACGTATACACAGTTCTGTCCTCTGGCGCGTATATCTTGGCTTTGCCGGTGACTGCTATGAACGCGGGGATTTGAAGCTCCGAAAAGAATATGGCTGCCTCTGGTTGATACTGTCCCGCATAAATCGTAAAGACCCCAGTTGGATCAGACACCCTAACCCTCCATAGGTCCTCCTCTGCACCGATGTTGTCAATTTCCGTTGCAACTCCAACCACGAACAGTCTGTTGCATTTTGCGCCAGTGGGCGTGATGATGTAATTGGGCGCTCTATCATCGCCTTCACTATGCTGAAGGTCTGCCCTGTTAAACTCCCCTGCGAAGATCCTCCATGCCAACTCTCGTTCAGTCACAGACATCCCTCAGAAACTTTACCATCTCATTCTCTAACTTGCTCTCCGGCACCCGTGCCTCCTTGGCTACAAGGGCGACGCCATATTCCCCTTTTGATACATTCCCCCTGACCGCAAGTGGCGTTCCCACAAGTTTTCTCCTTATCTCTTCTTCCACCGCACCGGCCCCTGCCTCTGCAGCAAGTTTCTGCGACATCTCCATCGATTTACCATACAGACATTCGGTTAGCTCTTTATTCAGCACGATTGTCAACGCGCCGGTTCCATCATCTAAAATCGCCTTGACCCTCATGTCCAGCTGTGCATCCACCTTCCCGTGCACTCTGCAGAGTCTTTTTTGAACCATCCTCTTGCACTCCGGGCATCTAGCAATCAAACCAGATCCCGGACGAATGGATAGGACATCTCCTTCTACCATCACATCGAATACACCATCCCTGGCGATTGCATCACCTATGGTGAGTCGTTTTGATGCGCTGAGCTCTGTTTTGGGTGGTAGTACATCATCGACCTTGACCATGTTTGTGCGCTCGCCTATGCTGACGGTAGGTATTCCCTGCCACGCCTTGACGTATGCGTTTTCAATTCTGATAACGTCCCCCTCCGAGATTACGGGAGATATTACCCAAGATGTAAAAGGCAACTTGGTACTTTCATCAGCGATTATGCCACCAATGATGTCTTTTTGTCCGTCTTTCGTTCTTATGCTCATCTGCTTGGCTTCGAGGACTCTGCAAACAACGTTCACAGCTTTATCGCCGCTTTTTAACTGGCTCAAGTTTTTAACGCTGCGATCGTTAGAAGTGGATCCAGGTGGCTTCCCAGCTGCCGCGACAACTTTGCTATATTTTTTGATTATACTCCTCTTAGCCTCTTCGATCGGTACCTTATAATCCTCTACCAGTTTTTTAAAATCCGCCACTAGTTTTTCGTCTTCAATGCTCTTATCCAGCGCCCTTTTTATTTCTCGAAGATGGGGCGCTAATTTGCTACCCATCAAGAGCCCCCCTTTTATAAATCACAGGACGTATTGATATAAAGGGTCAAAAAGATAAAAAAGCATCGGAGAGTGGAAATGAAACTACATCAAATACCTGTACAGATCTTTAATCTAGACCACACGCTGCGCTGTGGCCAGGTCTTTAGATGGCAGAAAAAAGGAGATGAATGGATAGGTGTTGTGAAAAACTCCGTCATCTTGGCAAAGCAGGAAGATGAGATTCTAACTGTAAAGTCAGATCTTGCTGCGGAGGAAATCGCGAGTTATTTTAGATTGGACGATGATATGGAAAAAGTATACGGACAGATTGGTAAAGACAAATTGATGAAGGAAGCTATCGCCAGATACAGGGGTTTACGGCTGGTCAGTCAGGACCCCTGGGAATGTCTGATTTCTTATGTTTGCTCACGCAACGCTCCGATTAAGAAAATAAAGAGCGTAATTTTTAATCTTTCGAAAAATTTTGGAAATGTGATTAAGTCCGATGATCATATAGAGTATACTTTTCCTGAACCAGATGTAATCGCAGGAACTACTTTGGACAAATTAGGAATGTGTGGATTTCGGTACGGTAAAAAGCAAGCAAGGGAGATTTTGGAAATAGCCAAACTGGTAAGTGGAAATAATTTTGATTTAGAAAGACTGAAAAAGCATAGTTATCTGGATGCCAAAGAGGAGTTGATGAATCTGCGGGGCGTAGGGCATAAAGTCGCTGATTGTGTCCTACTATTTTCATTAGACAAGTTGGAGGCGTTTCCAATCGATGTACATATGAGAAGACTTATGCGACGGGAATATTTTCAAGACAAAAACGTATCCGATGACAAAATCCGCGAGCTGGCAAGGGAGTATTTCGGAAAGTATGCTGGCTATGCCCAGGAATATTTGTTTTACCACGAGAGATCTTACGGAGGCGGGAAATGAAATCCAGACCATTCGTCTTTATCAATGCTGCGATGAGCGCTGATGGTAAAATATCCACGTACGAACGCAAGCAAATAAGAATATCGAGCGATGCCGATATGAAGCGGGTTGATGAGCTTAGAGCGGGCGCAGACGCCATAATGGTCGGCATAGGCACTGTTTTGGCGGATAACCCTGGTTTAACCGTGAGGTCTGGGGGAAAAAATCCGACTCGAGTGGTTGTGGATAGCATGGCGAGAACGCCCATGGATGCGGAAGTCATCTCCAGAAAAGACGGCCCAACGATTATCGCTGTATCCAGATCCGCGCCCTACGAAAGAGTTGAGGCGCTGAGGGAAAAGGCGGAGATCATCATAGTTGGCGACAAGCATGTTTCACTGCCAGAATTGCTCGGTGAACTGAAAAGTAGAGGCATCAATAGACTGATGGTGGAGGGTGGTGCAACGCTCAACTGGGGGTTGATTTGTGAGGGTTTGGTCGATGAGGTCTACGTGTACATCGGAAATATGATCATTGGTGGGAAGGATGCGCCAACGCTCGTGGACGGAGCGGGATTTAAAGAGCCCATAAAATTAGAGTTATTGGGCGTTGAAAATATGGATGAGGGCATTTTGATGAAATGGAGAGTGCGTTAGCACCTATTTCTTTATATGTATCTCCACTGCTTTTGGCATGATGCCGGGGCGCTCGTCGGTCATCCAGTTGAGATACGACTGTATGGACACAAAATATTCCAGATATCCCTTGACAAAATTGCTCAATGATTCGTTTCTGCGCCCAAGTATCAATATCACGAACCACTGAATAAACAGACAGATGTTCGCAAGGAGACCATAAATGCCCAATACCAGGCCTATCGCCATCGAATAAAATATTCGAATTATCAGTTCGATTCTGCTGGCATCTCGTTCATACACAAATAGTTGTTGGAGTCCTTTAGCCACATTTATCACCAACCCGCCCATTATCAGCCAAACCTTTATAAACTTCCGGTGGTATTTCTGTTAACAACATGACTTATGTCATGTATACAGAGATAGAGGTGTAAGTTTTGTATAGAAAAGAATCAAGTGCCCCTGTAACAGAGGGGGAAACGTACGACGTGAAGATAGAGGATATGGCTAGAGAAGGGGACGGAATTGCCCGCATCGAGGGGTTTGTGATATTTGTTCCCAACACGAAGGTGGGCGACGAGATTAAGATTAAAATTAACAAAGTCATGCGTCGATTCGCTATAGCTGAAGTGGTATAGTTTAACTCTAGATTTTTTAGTTAGAAATTAGGGTTGTTGATTTAAGTCTATTAGATTAGCAACCCTTTTTTTAATTAATTACCTTCTTTTTTGAATGGACAAACTCGTACACCAGCACTTTGGACAGTGCGGGATCCCTGGTCGGTTCTCTTTCCTCCACAGTTCCAAAGCGGTGGGTTCTTCACCATCCTCACTGGAGGTGCCGTCCATTACAAGGGTTTTGCATCGTTCGCAAAGGATTACGTATTCAGCTATATCCACAATTCCACCTCGTTAATCATTAACAATTGGGGGCACATTATAGCTCATCCTATAAAAATTATGCGGTTTGTTTTAATTCAATCTGTTTCAATCCAGTATAATTTCATCCCCGTTTTTTGGCGCAATCGCGTCACAGCTGCAATTATTCCTAATCCACTGAGCAAAAACCTCAGCATCATCGCCATGCACGGGAAACACCATCCCTACATTTTTACATCCTTTGATGAGTTTCTTAAGCTGCGCATCATCGGCGTGAGCAGAAAAGTCATAATACTCAACCTGCATGTTGAGCGGTATCATCTCACCATCTATTTCCACATACCCTCTTTCCAGTGCGCTCCATCCATTGGTTCCTTCTATCTGATACCCTGTCAGAAGGATCTTGCTTCTGGGGTCGTCATGCACCTTGCCCAGATAATAAAGCACTGGCCCCCCATTTAACATCCCTGCCGTGGTAACGATAATGGATGGTTCTTTGAGTATCAAGGAGCGGTGCTCAGGCTCGACGACCTTGGCATTGTTAAATGCATCCTGAAGTTCATCGATGTCTCTCAAATAAGAAGGGTGTCTCTCGAGCACCTGCTGCACATCCACACCCATCCCATCCACATACGGACTGAGACCATACGCATCCAGAATCATCAGGATTTCCTGCGTCCTCCCTATCGCAAAGCACGGGAGTATCGCGCTTCCACCATCGTCCAGCGTCTGAATGATCGATTCGACGAATTGGCGTTCTAATTCTTTTCTATTAGGATGAGTTCTCCCGAAATACGTGCTCTCGATGATCAGCACATCTGCATCTGGATATCTACCATATGCTCCATTTAACAGTCTCGTATTTAGCGTGTTGATGTCACCCGTGTAGAGCAGTCGTTTCTCGCCGTCAAGATGGATAGATGCGCTCCCAGGGATGTGTCCTGCATCAAAAAGTCTGACCGAGTAGCCGTCTACTTGGAAACAGTCCTGATATGTTACCGGCTGGACTCGCTGCATCAAGAGTTGCACATCCTCCATGTCGAACGGGAAGATGCCTTGCCGTTTAGAGATTTTCAGCGTATCATGGGCCAATAATAATGATAAGTCGCGCGTGACCGGCGTCATGAATACCCCTGGCCTTAAATCCATCAGGTTTGCAACCACGCCGGAATGGTCCAGATGAGCGTGTGATACGATGATGGATGACGGACGTAAGCCATTAAGCGGATATAGCGGAGGATTGCATGGCTTCATCCCATAATCCAAGAGGATGCCGTCTACGAGAATCGCTGATCTCCCTACTTCCCTACATCCACCGAGAAATCTTATTTTCATGGCATCGAAAAGATTATAATACATGCAAAGAGATTATATTTTCTGTTAAATTGCAGTGGAGAGAGAAAAGTTTAAATGAGATAAATGCATTGCATTAGCGGTGCAGTCAACCGGTTTCTACAACGATGGTGAGGGTTTGTCTGGAGTTGTAAATGTATCTGAGCTTGAATGTCGCATATCCATCTTTGAGCAGAGGTTCAAAAGAAGGGCTCGTAGCTCAGTTAGGCAGAGCACCTGGCTTTTAACCAACTTTTTAAAGGAAGGTCGTTTCTGTAAGTTGTGGAAAGAGACCAGGTGGCCAAGGGTTCAAATCCCTTCGAGCCCGTCTACATGCGAGGGTGATGTGTGAAAAAATTCAATGTACTCGACCACGAGATGGTACCTGAACACGTAATAATCTCAAAAAAAGAGGTAGAGGCGCTCTTAACTGAATATAGCATTACCAAAGAGCAGTTGCCAAAAATTAAGAGTGTGGACCCTATTTGTAAAGAGATAGACGCCAAATCCGGCGATGTCGTTAAAATCATCAGGGATAGCCTTACAGCCGGCAAATCAATAGCATATCGATTAGTGGTCGATTAGGAGGATCATGTTAGATAGGAGAATCTTATCAAAGGCATATTTCGCCAGAGAAAAAATCGCTCAGCACCATATCAACTCGTTCAACAAATTCCTTGATGTGGGTCTCCAGAAAATCATCGATGAGCAGGGCATAATCGAGACAGATATTGAAAAAGAGGATCCGCAAGGAAGATACAAAGTATATGTCAAACTCGGAAAAATAAGAGTCGGAAGTCCGATGGTTAAGGAGGCGGACGGCTCACGGGAGGAGCTATTCCCAACAGAAGCGCGGTTAAGAAACATCACATACGCTTCGCCAGTTTATCTCAAAATGACCATAGTTAAAGAGTATTATGAAAGCGGTGAGATCGAGGAAGGGGATGAGGTCGAAACGGAGATAGGTACGCTTCCCATCATGTTGCGGTCAAATAAATGCAACCTAAGTCGTCTCTCGCCCGAGGAGATGACCAAATTAGGTGATGACCCACTAGACCCGGGTGGTTATTTTATCATAAATGGCGCTGAACGAGTCATAATAAGCCTAGAAGACCTAGCACCAAACAAAATTCTCGTGGAATTTGACGACAGGTACGGTGAAAAAATTGAAGTGGCTAAGGTCTTTTCTCAACGACGTGGATATAGGGCACTGGTCATTGTAGAGAGAAGTTGCAATTCCATTCTCGAGGTGTCATTCCCATCGGTAGCAGGAAGAATCAATTTTGTCACCCTGGTAAGGGCGCTTGGTTTAGAGAGCGACCAGGAGATCGTGAATGCCGTATCAGATGACCCAGAAATAGTGAAGTTCATGCTGGAGAATCTGGAGGAGGCAGAAGTTGAGACGATAGAAGAGGCAATGGATAAGTTGGGCAAAAGAGTTGCGGCTGGTCAAGCTAGAGATTACCAAAGGAAACGAGCAAATTACGTGATTGATAGATATCTGCTCCCTCACTTGGGTGATGATGAAGGAAGTAGGCTCGCAAAGGCGCATTTCCTCGGACGAATGGCCGAAGCGTGCTTTGAACTTGCCCTTGGAAGAAGAGGAGAAGACGATAAAGACCACTATTCCAACAAGCGACTCAAACTTGCTGGCGATTTGATGGAAGACCTATTCCGGGTTTCGTTTAATCGTCTTACTAGAGATATCAAATATCAATTGGAAAGGGCGAGCATCAGGAATCGGGAGCTCAGCGTTCAGACAGCGGTGAGGGCAGATGTGCTGACAGAAAGACTGATGCACCCCTTAGCTACGGGCAACTGGGTTGGCGGACGCACAGGAGTTTCGCAATTACTTGATAGAACTGACTACATGGCGATGCTGTCACACCTGCGCAGGGTTATATCTCCCTTATCGAGATCGCAACCACATTTCGAGGCTAGGGATCTGCACCCAACGCAGTGGGGCAGGATATGTCCTTCTGAGACGCCAGAAGGTCCTAACTGCGGATTGGTCAAGAACTTTGCTCAAATGGTGGAGCTGTCGATCGGTGTAGAGGATGCCAACGTAATAAAGACCATGCCATATGAGCTCGGTGTCAAACCTCTGAAGAGAGAGTTCAACGGAGAGACACCAAAGAGGAAGAGTAGGGTGTTCGTGGATGGAGCGCTCATAGGAACGCATGAGAACCCACAAGAGTTCGTGAAAGACATAAGGGCAAAAAGGCGAAATGGAACGATTTCTAACCAAATTAACATTGCATACCATCCGAAAACTCACGAAATAATAATAAATTCAGACACCGGTAGGGCCAGAAGACCGCTCATCATCGTAGAAGATGGTAAACCTCTCTTAACTGAGGAGCACACGCAGCAGTTGAAAGATGGCAAGATCACATTTGATGATTTGGTTGCCCAAGGCGTGATAGAGTATATCGATGCGGAAGAGGAGGAAAACACGTTTATCGCCATGAATGAAGCAGATATCAGCGAAGAGCATACGCATCTCGAAGTAGATCCATCACTAATCTTGGGAATATGCACTGGAATACTTCCATACCCTGAGCATAATGCATCGCCTCGCAATACGATGGGTGCCGGGATGATCAAGCAAACGCTTGGCATACCCGCATCGAACATGAAACTTAGACCGGATACAAGAGCACATGTGCTACACTATCCTCAACTAGCGGTTGTTAAGACACAAACGGCCGATGCTGTTGGTTTTGATATGCGGCCAGCCGGTCAGAACTTCGTCGTTGCAGTACTCTCATATGAAGGATATAACATCGAGGATGCTCTAGTCATCAACAAGGGCTCGATAGAACGCGGACTAGGACAAAGTCACTTTTTTAGGACGTATGAGGGCGAGGAGAGGAGATACCCAGGAGGGCAGGAGGATAAATTTGAGATACCCGATGCCGAGATAAGGGGCGCCAGAGGAAGCGAGGTTTATGCCCACCTCGATGAGGATGGCTTGATCAACCCGGAGACGGTAGTTGGTCCTAATGACGCCTTGATAGGAAAAACAAGCCCGCCCAGGTTCCTGGAGGAGGCTACAGAGCTCGGGGGTATAACTCCACAAAAGCGGAGAGAGGCATCCATAACGGTGCGCTCAAACGAAAAAGGAGTTGTAGATACCGTCATTTTAACCGAAACTGAAAATGGCACACGGCTGGCAAAGGTCAAAGTCAGGGACCAGAGGATTCCTGAATTGGGGGACAAATTCGCCTCGCGACACGGTCAAAAAGGTGTCGTCGGTCTGATAGCACCACATGAAGACATGCCATTCACGGAACAAGGCATCGTCCCGGATTTGATCATCAACCCACACGCCATTCCTTCAAGAATGACCGTTGGTCACATGATCGAAATGGTTGGAGGCAAGGTGGGTACGATGGAAGGGCGTAGAATTGATGGTACTGCCTTTTCCGGTGAGAAGGAGGAAGATTTACGTGCAGTGCTCAAGAAGTTCGGATTCTCCCATACGGGAAAAGAAGTTATGTACGATGGTATTACCGGCGAACGAATCCAAGCGGACATATTCATTGGCGTCATTCTTTATCAGAAGTTGTACCACATGGTTTCCGGTAAGCTACACGCTAGATCAAGAGGGCCGGTACAGGTTCTGACCAGACAGCCTACCGAAGGTAGGGCAAGGGAAGGTGGCCTAAGGTTTGGAGAGATGGAAAGAGACGTGTTGATAGGTCACGGAGCTGCGATGGCCCTGAAGGAACGATTGTTGGATGAATCAGATAAAGTAACCGAACTTGCCTGTGGTCACTGTGGAATGATTGCGACGTATGACAGACGTAGAAAGGTGGCATATTGCCCTAATTGCGGAGCCGATACAGATATACATCCAGTGGAGATGAGCTACGCGTTCAAACTACTACTGGACGAAATGAAAACGCTTGGAATCGCACCTCGCTTAGAACTGGAGGATGCCGTATAGGAGGCGCCATGACCGAACTGAAAAGGATAGGAAGAATTAAATTTGGTCTTCTTTCACCCCAAGAAGTGAGAAAGATGAGTGCCACCAAGATCATCACTGCTGATACATATGATAGTGATGGATTCCCTATCGAGATGGGACTAATGGATCCCAGGCTAGGCGTAATCGATCCTGGGTTGCGGTGCAGGACATGTGGTGGTCGTCCTGGCGAGTGCCCAGGTCACTTCGGCCATATCGAGCTTGCTGCCCCGGTTGCCCATATCGGATTTGCGAAACTGATTAGAAAAATTTTGCAGGCAACATGTCGCAAATGCGGACGCCTGCTACTGGGAGAAGAGGCGAAAAAGAAGTACCAAGATGATATCAAGAAATTGAAAAAAATAAAACGATCAACTGATGACGTTATAAAAGATATGTTCAAGGATTCCATCAAAACAGGTGTGTGTCCCCATTGCGGGGAGGAACAAAAGGATATCAAGTTCGAAAAGCCGACCACATACATAGAAGAGGGGCACAAACTGATGCCGTCTGATATACGCGACAGACTTGAGCGCATCCCAGATGATGACGTAGAGCTGCTCGGAATGGATGCGAGTAACGCTAGACCAGAGTGGATAATCCTTACAGTACTGCCAGTGCCCCCAGTGACCGCACGCCCATCAATAACCCTAGAGAGTGGGCAGAGATCTGAGGATGATCTAACGCACAAACTTGTCGATATCATACGGATAAATCAGCGGTTTCAAGAAAATAGGGAGGCAGGAGCACCCCAGCTGATTATCGAAGACCTATGGGAGTTGCTCCAGTATCATGTGACCACTTTTTTAGATAATGAGGTATCCGGCGTTCCTCCAGCACGCCATAGAAGCGGTCGCCCGCTGAAGACGTTATCTCAGCGATTAAAAGGCAAAGAGGGGCGGTTCAGAGGCAGTCTCTCCGGCAAGAGGGTGAACTTCTCCGCAAGGACCGTCATATCTCCAGATCCAAATCTTGACATCGATGAAGTCGGTGTTCCCGTGGAAATCGCCAAGGAAATGACGATCACGATGAACGTAACGCCCCTAAACATAAAAGAGTGCAAGGAGTACGTGCGCAGAGGACCGGAGAGACATCCAGGTGCCAATTACGTGAAGAGGCTTGACGGGCAACGTATCAAGGTAACAGACAGGAATTGTGAAGAGTTGGCAGAGATGCTAGGGCCGGGATGGAAAGTAGATAGACAGCTAAAAGATGGAGATGCCGTTTTATTCAACAGGCAGCCATCGCTGCATAGAATGAGCATAATGGCGCACAAAGTCAAGGTCATGCCCCATAAGACGTTTAGGCTGAATCCAACGGTATGTCCGCCTTATAATGCCGATTTTGATGGAGATGAGATGAATCTCCATGTACCACAGACAGAGGAGGCAAGGGCGGAAGCGAGGATCTTGATAGCGGTAGAGGGAAACATGCTGTCCCCCAGATTTGGCGGTCCTATCATCGGCGGCATCCATGATCATATAACTGGTTTGTTCCTCCTAACACGTGGTACAACGCTCTTTGACGAAAACGACGCCCTAGAGCTACTGAGAAAGTCACATATCAAAAACCTACCAAAGCCCGCCATATATGAAAATGACAAGCCGTATTGGACTGGCAGGCAGATATTTAGCTTGATGCTCCCCAAGGGGCTCGATCTAACGTACAGAGCAAAAGCGTGTGAGAACTGTGACGTGTGCAAAAAGAGTGAGTGCGAGAAGGACGCCTATGTAGTGATTAAAAATGGCGAGTTATTGTGTGGAACCATCGACGAGAAAGCGATCGGGGCTTTTACCGGTCAGGTTCTCGATAGGATAGTCAAAGAGTTTGGCCCCGCCGAGGGGAAAAAATTCTTGGACAATGCCACGAGATTGGCAATTAGAGTTATAATGCATTTTGGTTTCAGTTTCGGGATAGATGATGAGGACATTCCGCAGGAGGCACAAAGCCAGATTTACGAGATCATGATGGAAGCTGAGAAAAAGGTCAAGCGCTTGATCGATGCATATGAAATAGGGGAGCTTGATGCTTTGCCGGGTAGGACCATAGATGAAACACTGGAGATGAAGATCATGGAAGAGCTTGGAAAGGCCAGAGACCAGGCCGGAAACATCGCAAGTCAGCACCTAGGTCTGGACAATTCTGCGGTAGCCATGGCGATTTCGGGTGCCAGAGGATCAGTGCTAAACTTGACACAGATGTCTACCTGCGTTGGCCAACAATCCGTTAGGGGTGAGAGAATCACAAGAGGGTATGATGAAAGAACACTTCCACATTTCAAGAAGAGAGATCTAGGCGCTGCTGCTAAGGGCTTTGTAAAATGCAGCTATAAGAAGGGGTTGAGCCCAACAGAGTTCTTTTTCCATGCCATAGGCGGTAGAGAGGGGCTAGTAGACACCGCTGTCAGGACGTCACAGTCTGGTTACCTGCAACGGAGACTTATCAACGCATTGCAAGACCTCGAAGTCAAATATGATGGGACAGTGCGAGATACAAGAGGGTTAATCGTTCAGTTTGAATACGGAGAAGATGGCATCGATCCATCCAAAAGCGACTATGGCAAATCCGTAAACGTTCGCAGAATCGTCCAAAACGTCACCGGCCAGGACTTAGCGGAGGTATGAGATTGGCTAAAAAGGATACAGTAAAGGCATTAGAAAGAAGGGGCATCGACGCAAAAACGGCAGAAACCCTATGCAATGCGGGATTCACGATGGGTAAATTGAAGAAGGCCTCCATCGAAGATGTAATGAAAGCGGGGATTTCAAAAACCTCTGCCGGTAAAGTGATGGAAAAATTGAGTAAAATTGACACGAAGGTAACAAAAACGACGAAAAAAGTCAAGAAAGAAGAAAGAGGCGCTGTAACGCCCCTATTAATTGACTCAAAACTGAAGGGGCTTCCACTTCCGCTGAGCATAATCGATGAGCTCAGAACCTATCTGAACAAAGTCAAACCCACAGAGGCACAGCTGGAGCGCATCCTTCAAATGTCCGTTGACGCGTACGAAAGGGCGAGAATTGAGCCATGCGAAGCGGTTGGAATTGTAGCAGCGCAATCAATAGGTGAGCCGGGTACGCAGATGACGATGAGGACGTTTCACTATGCAGGAGTGGCTGAGATCAACGTCACCCTCGGATTACCGAGGCTTATAGAGATAGCTGATGCCAGAAAAGTACCGAGCACGCCCATAATGAGGATAAAACTTGAGCCAGAATATGCAAGGGATAGAGAGAAAGCCAGGGCATTGGGGTGGAAGATCGAAGAGACCAACATAATCGATGTTGGAAGCATAGCTGTTGACATGGCAAAGATGCAGGTAGTGATTGAATTAAATGAAAAAATACTATCTCGGCGAAATATTACCGCTGAGGAAATCGCTAAAAAGGTTGGCGCTGAAACTAATTTAGATGTACAACTGGAAGGATTGAAGCTCACGGTCAATCCAGGGCGGCACTCATACCGAGGATTGCTGCAATTGGTGGAGGATGTCAAGGGCATAACGCTCAAAGGTGTCAAAGGGATCCACAGGATTATAATCAGAAAAGAAAATGGCGAGTACGTACTGTATACAGAGGGTTCAGCGCTCAAGAGGGTACTTCAGTTTGAAGGTGTAAACGCCAGCAGGACGAAAACGAATAACATCAACGAAATCGCTGAAGTCTTGGGGATAGAAGCGGCGCGCAATGCTATCATATCCGAGGCGATGGACACCTTAAGAGAGCAGGGGCTCGAGGTGGATATACGCCATATCATGCTGGTGGCAGACATGGTAACCGCAGAAGGAGAGGTCAAGCAAATCGGACGCCATGGCGTAGCGGGCGAGAAGGCCAGCGTGCTTTCACGAGCGGCTTTTGAGGTGACGGTGAATCATCTGTTGGATGCAGGTGTAAAAGGACATGTTGATGAACTAGCCGGAGTTACCGAAAATGTAATTGTAGGGCAACCAATACAACTGGGAACTGGCGATGTTGAATTAATGTACAAAGCGAAGGAGTAAGCGAATGGACGTAGACAAGGCATTGCAAAATGTGATAAAAACTGGCAAAGCGGTCATCGGCTCAAATCAAACAATAAAAGCGGCAAGAAAAAGCGATGCACAACTGGTGATTCTCGCATCCAATTGCCCCCGTCACGTAATGAAGGAGTTAGAAGATAAGATTCCCATCTTTAACTACGCTAAACCCAGCATAGATCTCGGTAGGGCATGCGGCAAGCCATACGCGATATCTGCCCTTGCGATTATAGATCCTGGCAAGTCAGACATCATGGCGGTGCTTCGATGAGTGAGGTAAAACTCACCGCTGAAGGAATTCGCTATATCGCGCTATTCGAGAACCTGACCGGCGCTACGGCAAAGGATTGCGTCATCGATGATGAACACGACAGGGTAATTTTCGTCATCAAGAGAGGAGAGATGGGGCTGGCCATTGGCAGAGGAGGCAGTAACATCAACGGAGTAAAAAAAGCAATAGGAAAGCACGTTGAAATCGTGGAACACTCAGAAGACGTCAATGAGTTTATTCGAAATGCGCTTCATCCCGTGCCAGTAAAAAATGTGAGCGTGGTAAGCAAAAGGGATAAACGTTTAGCATTTGTAGAAATCTCGCCAAGAGATAGGGGATTTGCCATAGGGCGAAACGGAAGGAATATACAAAAAGCAAAGATGTTAGCGCAACGACATCATGATATAGGTGACATAGTGATCCAGTGAGGTAAAATGGGCAAAGGAATGTATGCAGCTAGGAAGCTAAGGCGCGAGCGCAAAAAGTATCGATGGAGTGATATCTACTACAAGCGGCGGGCGCTTGGATTAGGTAAAAAAGCAGATCCATTGGAGGGGGCGCCCCAAGCAAGGGGCATCGTGCTCGAGAAAGTGGGCGTAGAGGCAAAGCAACCCAACTCCGCGATTCGAAAGTGTGTCAGGGTTCAACTGATTAAGAACGGACGGCAGATAACTGCCTTTTGCCCAGGAGATGGGGCGATTAACTTCATAGACGAACACGATGAAGTCATCGTTGAAGGTATCGGAGGAAGGATGGGCGGTGCGATGGGGGATATCCCAGGTGTGAGATGGAAGGTAATAAAAGTCAACAATGTATCGCTGGAAGAGATGGTGTCTGGTCGCAAGGAGAAGCCAGTAAGGTGATCTCATGAAGATATTTGGGAAATGGGATGTTTTAGAGATTGAGATCGTGGATCCTGGGATCAGGCAGTATGTAAATCTCAAGGAAATTGTAACGCCCCACACAGGAGGCAGGGTAGCCAGCCAGCAATTCAGCAAATCAGGCATATCCATCGTAGAGCGGTTGATCAACAAAATGATGAGAAAAGAGCACAGCACGGGTCAAAAACAGAAGGCATTCAATATTGTGAGAGAAGCGTTCGAAATAGTCCACAACAAAACAGAAAAAAATCCTGTCCAATTGCTCGTAAAAGCGATAGAGAACGCGGGTCCAAGGGAGGAAGTAGTCAGGTTAAAATATGGGGGTATTTCAGTCCCCAAATCCGTAGATACCTCCACCCAACGAAGGATAGACCAGGCGTTAATGTTTATAGCCCAAGGCGCTCAAAAAGCAGCCTTCAAAAGCAAAAGAAGCATAGAAGAGTGCCTCGCCTCAGAGATCATAGCGGCGTCAGAATATGATGTGAAGAGCTATGCGATCAGCAAAAAAGAAGAGAAGGAAAGGGTAGCAAAGGCAGCACGATAGACATGACCAGAAGAAAGAAAATGATTGAACGCGTGAAAACGCTGATGTACGAGCCAGAAAAAATCAGGAATATAGGCATCGTTGCCCATATTGACCACGGGAAGACGACGCTAACGGACAACCTCTTAGCCGGTGCTGGAATGATCTCGAAGGAACTGGCCGGCAAACAGCTGTTCATGGATTTTGACGAAGAGGAGCAAGCCAGAGGTATCACAATTTATGCGGCCAATGTCTCGATGGTCCATGAGTTGGAGGGCGAGGAATATTTAATCAACCTCATCGACACGCCTGGTCACATCGACTTTGGGGGAGATGTAACCAGAGCGATGAGAGCGGTGGATGGAGCAGTAGTAGTGGTGGATGCCGTAGAAGGGGCGATGCCACAGACCGAGACCGTGCTACGTCAAGCCCTTAAAGAGAACGTCAAACCCATTCTTTTCGTGAATAAGGTGGACAGACTTATCAACGAGCTTAAGATCGACCAACAGGAGATGCAAATCCGGCTCGGCAACCTCATCGGTAGTATCAATAAGTTGATCAAAGGCATGAAACCAGAGCGGTACGCACAAGGATGGGGGGTTGATGCTACTGATGGCACCGTCGCCTTCGGTTCTGCGCTATACAACTGGGCGATCAGCGTGCCACACATGAAGAGGACCGGTATAGGTTTCAAGGAAGTGTATGAATGCTGTCAGACCGGCAGGATGAAAGAACTCGCTGAGAGAAGTCCTCTGCACGAGATCGTTTTGGACATGGTCATACGACACCTGCCAAATCCTCTAACGGCACAAAAAGACAGAGTAGGAGTGATATGGAAGGGCGACAAGTCAAGTGAGGTGGGGAAAGCAATGGAGGAATGCGACCCCAATGGACCAATCGCATTGATGGTAACGGACATCAGCATAGATCCACATGCGGGAGAGGTCGCTACTGGAAGATTGTTCAGTGGAGCACTCGAACGTGGCCAAGAACTTTACATCTCCGGCACATATGAAACCAACAGAGTCCAGCAGGTGGGCGTATTCATGGGTGCTGAGCGTTTAGAGGTTGAAAAAATTCCAGCTGGAAACATTGCCGCGATAACAGGAATGAAGAACGCTATAGTGGGATCTACCATCACCTCGTTGAAGGATATGCTGCCATTTGAGGGCATAAAACATGTCAGCGAGCCCGTGGTGACCGTTGCAGTTGAGGCAAAAAGCATGACGGATTTGCCAAAGTTGATTGGAGTGCTACGGCAGATATCAAAAGAGGATCCGACGCTCAACGTTAAAATTGACGAAGAGACAGGAGAGCATCTCATATCTGGAATGGGTGAACTGCATCTGGAGATTGTCACTCATAGGATTGGACGAGATTATAAGGTACCCATTACCACTTCGTCGCCAATTGTAGTTTATAGGGAAACCGTTCAAAGCGGTGCAGGGCCTGTGGAGGGCGTATCTCCAAACAGACACAACAGATTCTATATAGAGGTTGAGCCTCTCGAGGAGGCTGTCGTCAAAATGATTAAAACCGGCGAGGTTTTCATGAGGATGGATGCACTGGAGCGGAGAGACCTGTTGATGAATGCTGGGATGGACAAAGAGCAGGCGAAAAACGTCGCGGAGATCTTCAACTCCAACGTGCTTGTGGATATGACAAAAGGCATTCAATACCTGAGAGAAACGATCGAACTCATTATCGAAGGATTTAAAGAGGCCATGGAAACTGGCCCACTTGCAAGAGAGCCGTGTCAGGGCATAAAGGTCAAGCTGGTAGATGTAAAGCTCCATGAAGATGCAATACACAGAGGGCCCGCGCAGGTCATTCCAGCTGTTAGACAGGCAATTCACGAAGCGGTCAGACAGGCAGAACCAGCAATTCTCGAGCCGATCCAAGATGTATATATACACGTACCGACCAATTTGATGGGTAACGCCACCAGAGAGATTCAAGGTCGTAGAGGTCATATTTTGGAGATACAGCAAGAAGGAGACATGAGTTTTATCAGAGGCAAGGCTCCGGTGGCAGAGCTGTTTGGATTTGCTGGAGATATACGTTCCGCTACAGAAGGAAGGGCTCTGTGGAATACTGAACACGCTGGCTTCCAGGTACTCCCGCAAAATCTGCAGGAAGGATTGATTCGGCAAATCCGGCAAAGAAAAGGTTTAAAAATCTCGTGACCTAAAAGAAGTGAAAGGTATATTGTATAGACACGATGAAACTGGAACCGAATTGTATAAGTCTAAGAAAAGCATAATCCACGTCACAGATTAAGTGTAATTAGCAAATATGAAGGAGGAAGATTATGGCAGGAAAACCACACCTGAATTTGGCGATGATCGGACACGTTGACCATGGGAAATCGACACTCGTGGGACGACTATTGTTCGAGACTGGCGCTGTACCAAAGCACATAATTGAAGAGTACAAGAAAGAGGCAGAGGCAAAAGGAAAGGCTACGTTCGAGTTTGCATGGGTAATGGACTCGTTGAAAGAAGAGAGGGAGAGAGGGCTCACCATCGACATCGCCCATAGGCGATTTGATACACCCAAATACTACTTCACCATCGTTGATTGTCCTGGGCATAGGGACTTCGTAAAAAATATGATCACCGGCGCATCGCAAGCAGATGCGGCCGTGCTGGTGGTAGATGCAAAAGAGGGGGTGATGCCCCAGACCAAGGAGCACATATTCCTAGCGCGAACGCTCGGGGTCAATCAGTTGATCGTGGTCCTCAACAAGATGGACGTCGTTAACTATGATGAGGGCAGGTACAAACAGGTAAAAGCTGATGTCGAAAAGCTCCTCAAAACGGTTGGATACAAGACTGAAGGTATTCAGTTCATACCGACTTCTGCGTTTAAGGGAGATGCAGTTTCCAAGGAAAGCGAGAAAATGCCGTGGTACACTGGACCCACGGTGTTAGAAGCACTTGATATGCTGAAAGAGCCAGAGAAGCCTGTCACGTTGCCGCTGCGCGTCCCGGTCCAGGATGTGTACACCATCTCCGGTGTTGGAACCGTTCCCGTCGGACGTGTGGAGACGGGCAAGATGAAGAAAGGCGATAAGGTCATATTCCAGCCAGCAAACGTTAGCGGCGAGATCAAATCGATCGAAATGCATCACGAGGAGATTCCAGAAGCAGTTCCAGGCGATAACATAGGGTTCAACGTTAGAGGGATCAGCAAGGAGGACATACGAAGAGGGGATGTCTGTGGACACCCTGACAAACCACCAACCGTTGCGGATGAATTCACGGCGCAAATAGTCGTACTTCAGCATCCATCTGCGATTACAGTAGGATACACACCGGTTTTCCACTGTCACACCGCGCAGGTTGCCTGCACGTTAACCGAACTTAAAAGTAAGCTGGATCCCAAGACTGGACAGACCAAGGAAGAAAAGCCAGATTTCCTGAAAACGGGCGATGCAGCGATTGTACAGGTTAAACCAACACGTCCAATGGTCATCGAAAAGGTCAAGGACATTCCACAGCTAGGACGATTTGCGATCCGGGACATGGGGATGACGATCGCTGCTGGTATGTGCACCGACATCAAGTCTCGATAATTAGGATGGAAAAATGGCCCAGCGAGCAAAGATACGACTATCAGGAACCAGTCCGAATAAATTGGATGATGTTTGCAATCAGGTCAAGCAAATCGCTGAAAGAACGGGCGTAAATATCTCTGGGCCAATTCCACTCCCAACAAAGAAGCTTGTAGTGCCATGCAGAAAGAGTCCAGATGGAGAAGGTACCGCCACTTGGGAGCATTGGACGATGAAGATGCACAAGCGCCTGATAAATATAGACGCGGACGAAAGGGCGCTACGACAGCTGATGAGGATTCAGGTCCCGGAAGATGTCAGCATCGAGATCGTGCTAGAAGGGTAAAGTCCTTTCAAAGTCCACGGGCCCGCCGGGATTTGAACCCGGGTTAAGGGCTCCGGAGGCCCCTGTACTATCCGAACTATACTACGGGCCCGCTATGCGCTTCGCTTAAGCTACGCATACCATTGTCCTCCTGCAATATGAGGGTAACGTTAATATGTGCCAAGTCCATTTTTCTATCGCGGTTGCCGAGGTAGCCAAGTGGACTAAGGCGCCGGTCTTGAATAACCCTTTTCCACTTCGTGCAAAAGCGTTAACGGAAAAATAAGAGGGTCAAGGGAGAAACGTAGTTTCTCCTTGAAAGACAACCGGTGTTCCTCTGGAACGCAAGGGTTCAAATCCCTTCCTCGGCGTAAAAAAGGAGTAAATGACATTGAAGGAGAAATTAAAAAAACTCAACGAATGCCTGTGGGAGTTACCCAAGGGCGCTGTTGAAGGAATGCACGTCCCGACATGGATATTCTTGTCAGAGACCTTGCTGAAGCAGGTTGAGGAGAGTGCTATAACGCAGGCTGCAAACGTCGCCTGCCTGCCGGGAATTTACAAACATTCCATCGCATTACCGGATATGCATTTTGGCTACGGCTTTCCAATCGGTGGCGTTGCCGCCCTGGATTCTGAAACGGGCGGCCTCTCTCCAGGAGGGATAGGTTTTGACATCAACTGTGGCGTTCGCCTGTTGAGGACGAATCTGAGCACGGAGGATGTCAAACCGCATTTAGAAGGACTTGTGACGGAGATATTCCAGAACGTTCCCTCTGGTGTCGGCAAGGGTGGAAAGATCAGGTTATCTCCGCAGCAACTTGACGAAGTTCTCGAGATGGGGGCAGAATGGGGCGTGAAAAACGGCTATGGAATTGAAAAAGACCTCGAGCACCTAGAAGAAAAGGGGTGCATGAAATCTGCCAATTCAGCAAAGGTTTCGCTGAAGGCAAAACAAAGGGGTGCTCCGCAATTGGGGTCTTTGGGCGCAGGAAATCACTTTCTGGAGATTCAGAAGGTGGACAAAATCTACCTACCGGATATTGCAAAAACGTTTGGCATAGCACGTGAAGGGCAGGTCTGTGTCATGATTCACACCGGCTCCAGGGGTTTTGGACACCAAGTGTGTACGGATTATCTGCGAATTCTCGAGACCGTGTTTAGAGCAGAGGTGGCAAAGTTGCCTGACCGTGAATTGGTCTATGCACCGGCGGGAACGAAGGAGTGCGAGGATTACTTCGCTGCCATGTCCTGCGCCGCCAATTTCGCGTGGTGCAATAGACAGATGATAACCCACTGGGTGAGAGAGAGCATTACCAAGATTCTGGGCATGTCGCAGGACGAGCTTGGTCTTGATGTTGTCTACGACGTTGCGCACAACATCGGCAAATTAGAGGAGCATGAGATAGATGGGAAGAGGGCGAGGGTTTTCGTGCACCGCAAGGGTGGAACCCGGTGTCTGGGTCCCGGAGCGAGTGATATACCAAGAGATTATCGCGATGTCGGTCAGCCTGTGCTCGTTCCAGGGGACATGGGATCTGCCAGCTACGTTTTGGTGGGAACAAAAATGGCTGAAGAAGAAACTTTTAGCTCGGTCTGCCATGGCGCAGGGCGAATCATGTCCAGGCATGCTGCCCTGAAACAATTCAGGGGTGAGAGGGTAAAGGCAAACCTGGCAAGCAAGGGCATATTCGCACGCTCAGCAAGCTGGAAGGTCTTAGCGGAAGAGGCGCCGGGCGTGTATAAAGACATTCATGAAGTCGTGCGCGTGTGCGAAGTGGCGGGCATCAGCAAGACGGTTGCCAAACTCGTCCCGATGGGTGTTGTGAAGGGGTGATGCTCAACATGCAAAAACCAAAACTTACTCAAAAAGACAAATGGAATTTGCTTATTGATTATGAAAAGAAGAAGTTAGATGTAGCGTTGTATAGAGAAAATCTTACACATAATGTTGCCCTAACGGGTATTATTCTATTATTAACATTATTATTAGTAGTAGGAGAAGTCATCCCCGAACATGTGAAAACATTATATGCGATTTTTGGAGCAATATCCATAGTTATAGTGATTCTTTATCTATTAGATACAAGAAGAATAAATAAAAGAATAAGGAGCATTTCTCGAAATTTAGACGAAATCTATAATAATTTACTAAACTCTGAGAAACATCAGTTATAATGGTTAACATAATTACTAAATGTGAAGAGATATCTTTCTTAAGACGCGCCATAAATTCACCTAAACGACCCTTTCACCTCCTTCTTTGGCGCCTCCTCATGATACTCGCACTCTGCGCACATCCACTCGTCGAGGACGAATTCTAGGCTTGCGCCGCAATTGGGACATTTCCTCTTTTCCACCTTCGCCACATCACACATCGACGATCACCTGCGCCATCCATTTTCCATCGCGCTTCTCGACCTCCATCTTGTGATACGTGCAGGCCTTTACCTGAGTTTTAATCCTGTGCTTTTGGAGGTCTACCCGCTCGCCTGAGACCTTTGCGCTGAGCGCCATCCGTTTTTCATCCACCTCGACATCGAACCTGGAAAACACCAAACCTTCGGAGTCGACGTAAAAGAGTAATTCGTTTAACCAATCGAACATCAACGACTTCAGGTCTTCGCCCTTGACTTCAATTTCTTTCGTAATCTTCGGCTCGACGTTCTTCGTCTCCACCATGACCTCGAGCATCGCTAGAGCGGCGTTAGCAAATAATTCATCCAGCGTTGCACCATATGCTCTAAAGCAAACGTCCGCAGTCGCAAAATCCAAGAACTCGAATTTCTTCATGTTGGTGTCTTCATTTGTCACTTGATTAATAATAGTTATCGGAGCACCTTCGGAGAACACCATCAGATCTCATCCAGAGGGGTGAACTCATCTTTTTCTTCAAGGCGCCTGTACTGACGCTCCAGAAATTCAAATTTTTTCATACTAATCTACTTTATCACTTAACTCTGATTAATAATATCCTATGAAGTTATCAGTCCAAAAATGTGAACTTTTGAGGAAAAACTTTAAGTTGTATACAAAATATATGTATACGAAACGATACAAAGTGAGACATATGACTGCAACCTTAACCACTCGAGCGTCTGACAAGTTAGCGAGAGATGTCGAAGAGCTTGCAGAGAAGGAGCAATTGGACAAATCTGCCATGATAAGAAGGCTCCTAGCCGATGCGGTGGAGATGAAAAAAAGGGAAGAGGCCATAGAACTCTATAAAGCTGGGAAGACATCACTTCGGGGAGCTGCGAAGATTGCCAAAATCTCTCTTTGGGAAATGATCGATCTGGTATCCAAGGAGGGGTTATACCTCGACTATGGGAAAGAGGAACTAGCAGAGGATCTAGGGCCGATTCGGAGGAAAAAGCGTGCGGGTAGTGAGTGATTCCACTCCTCTGATATACTTGGCCAAGATAGGAAAACTGCATTTTTTAAAAGAACTTTTCGCTGAAGTGCTAATCCCAGAGGAGGTCCATAACGAGGTCGTTGTCGTTGGTAAAGAAAAAGGCTACTTAGATGCCAGCATCATAGAGGAATTGATAAAAGATGGATTGATCATCGTAAAAAGCACAGACATCGCCAAATTGAAAGATGTCCCAATTGAACAGGGCGAAAAGGCCGCTTTATCTCTTGCTTTGGATCAGAAGATAGAGGATATTTTGATAGATGAGGCAAGGATTAGAAGATTGGCGAGAGTTTTAGGTTTAAGACCGAGAGGCACGCTCTGGACCCTCTCCAAACTGTATGAGGAAGGACATCTGTCAAAAAGAAATTTAAAAGAAAGTGTGTTCGAACTCATCCAGAAGGGATATCGAATCAGAGAAGACGTACTTGTGGAGTTACTGAGAGAAATTGAGTAAGTCCCCAATACAGAAAAGCCACACACAAAACTTATCACAGGCAACCTTTATATAAGAATAGTCCAATCTAGGAGGAAACACGAGATGCGCAGCGGTGATCTGTCGATAATAATACCATCGTCCTTGACGTCTGAGAGCAAGGACCAGCGAATCAAGACATACAAGGTGGGACAAATCGCCAGGGCGGCGTCCATTTTCAGGGTGGACAGAATCATCGTATACAAAGATCCAGAATACGATGACAGCAAATTCATCGACCTGGTGCTCAGATACGCGGAAACGCCGCAATATCTGAGAAAACACCTCTTCCCTTTGATGGACGAGCTTAAGTATGTGGGAGTGATCCCGCCGCTACGGACACCCCATCATCCATCGCGTTCATCTCCTGAAGTAGGAGAATATCGAGAAGGAGTCGTGGTCGGATCTGACGAAGGCGCTTGGGTCGATATCGGCACAGAAGGCCCAGTTCCGTTGCGTGCTGACAGAACAGTGCGCAAGGGAGAGCGTGTGACCGTCAGGATCTTTTCGCGAAGACCCCTGCAAGCTGAGCTGTGGGATAGACGTCAAATCCCCCAGTACTGGGGATATCAAACCGAAATCTCAGGAACGCTGGGCGAGACGCTCAAAGCGCAACCACTGGTAATTGCAACATCAAGAAAGGGTAGCATTGTAGATGAGCGATTACTCGCTCAATTGCAGAAAGCGATGAAAGAGAGCGTCTCAGTTGTGTTTGGTTCTCCCACAAGGGGTATAGGGGATATCCTGCACGAGGAGGGCTGCACGCTTTCCGACCTTGCAGACTACGTCATCAACACTATACCAAATCAGGGAACCGCCACCGTTAGAACAGAAGAGGCGGTATTTGCAACCCTATCGATATTAAACTTAGTTAGATAACGGAGCGAAAATGACAAAAAGACACAGTCCGAGAAAGGGCTCCCTGGCATTCAGCCCGAGAAAGAGGGCAAAGGCACACGTAGCAAAATTCGGGTCTTGGCCAGAGGGTGAGGGTGAACCGAAGGTACAGGGATTTGCCGGTTACAAAGCCGGAATGACCCATCTGACAATGGTAGATGACATACCGCATAGCCTCACAGAGGGCATGGAAATTTCCGTCCCTGCTACAGTCATCGAAACACCTGCTATGAGAGTAGCAGCTATTCGGGTTTATTCCCATACACTATATGGCACCAAATCCGTAGCAGAAGCATGGGCGAAAAAACTGGACCCAGAGCTCAGTAGATTGCTGCCACCACCCGAAAAACATGACACGGGGGCGGCGCTAAAGCGCATCAGTGAATTGATATCTAAGGGTGTGGTAGACGATATCCGAATACTAACCTATACATTGCCCAAGAATGTAGGGAGCATTCCAAAGAAAAAGCCGGATATGATGGAGAACCGCATAGGTGGGGGAGATGTTCCCGCCAGGTTTGAATATGCGAAGGACATCCTGGGCAAGGAAATAGATGTATCGGATGTTTTTAAGAATGGAGAACTCGTGGATGTGGCAGCCATCACAACGGGCAAAGGAACTCAAGGTCCTGTGAAAAGGTGGGGAGTGCAAGTTCAAAAGCGCAAACATGCGAGAACGGGTAAAAAAAGGCACATCGGAACGCTGGGACCATGGCATCCTGCTAGAATAAGCTGGAGGGTGCCACAGCTGGGGCAAACCGGTTATCATCAGCGGACTGAATTTAATAAGCGCATCCTGCAGATAGGTTCGGATGGAGATAAGATCACACCAAAGGGGGGGTTCTTGAACTACGGCATTGTCAAGAACACGTTCGTATTGCTCAAGGGAACTGTTCCTGGTCCTGCAAAGCGCTTGATCAGGATGAGGTCGGCAATCAGACCGAAAATGGTGCCAAAAGAGGCTCCAGAAATCAGACATATTAGCTTAGAATCCAAACAAGGATGATGATCATGAAGGTGCAACTCATAGGTTTATCGGGAAAAGTCAAGGGAAAGGTAGAGTTACCCAAGGTCTTCGAGGAAGAATACAGGCCTGACCTGATAAAAAGGGCGGTCCTTGCAGCGCAGGCCAACAGGCTGCAGCCTTACGGTCCTGACATATATGCTGGAATGCGGACATCAGCCGAAGGATGGGGTACCGGCAGAGGTGTCTCCAGAGCGCCACGAATCAAGGGCGGTAGTAGAGTCGCTAGAGTGCCACAAGCAGTAGGTGGGCGTAGAGCACACCCATCCAAGCCCCAAAAAATCCTCTCCGAGAAAATTAACGCAAAGGAACGGAGAAAAGCCATACGATCTGCAATTGCTGCGACTGCCAATGCCGAGCTGGTCAAGAGTAGAGGGCACAAATTCGGGGCAAAAGTGCCGCTCGTCGTCGAGAATTCTTTAGAAAAAGTGAAAAAGACGTCCGATGTGATAGAATTTCTGCAAACTGCCAACCTATGGGATGACGTCCTCCGGGCCAAGGGAGGAAAGAAAATCCGAGCAGGTAAAGGCAAGATGAGAGGGAGAAAGTATAAGCGCAAAAAGAGTCTTCTGATCGTAGTTTCTGAAGATAGGGGTATTTCCAAGGCAGCGTGCAATCTGCCTGGAGTGGATGTGGTAACGGTAAACCAGCTAAATGCGGAGTTGCTGGCGCCAGGCACGCAGCCCGGCAGGCTAACGATCTGGACGAAATCCGCATTATCTAAACTGGAGGGTGCGCTCAGATGACGATAATCAAGCATCCATTCATAACGGAAAAGGCAACCATCCAGATGAGCGCCGAAAACAAACTCCAATTTCTGGTTGATGTCAATGCGACAAAAGAGCAGATCGAGAAAGAAATTGAAAGACTGTACGATGTCACGGTTATCAACGTCAGGACGATGATGACGACAAAAGGGCAGAAAAAAGCAATAGTCACGCTGTCGCCAGAGGATTCAGCCGAGGAGATTGCGAGCAGATTGGGAATATTCTAGTGAGGCAAAGAAGATGGGAAAAAGGATCAAATCTCAACGCAGAGGAAAGGGAACGCCAACATATAGGGCACCATCCCACCGATACAAGGCAGAGCTCAAACACCCAAAGACGGGCGTTGACGAAACCGTTAAGGGAGAGGTTATCAGCATAGAGCACGATCCCGCTAGAAGTGCACCAATTGCCAAGGTCATGTTTGAAAACGGCGATAAACAATACATTCTCATACCAGAGGGTATCGCAGTCGGTGACGTGATCGCATGTGGCATATCCGCAGAAATCAAGCCTGGTAATACATTGCTCCTTGCAGAGATTCCTGAGGGGACGCTTATATGCAACGTGGAGAGCAGACCAAAAGGTGGCGGTTCTTTCGCGAGGTCGTCAGGCACATATGCGGTTCTCGTCGCTCATGACCTTCATAAAACCGTAGTCCAGCTACCAAGCGGCAAGACTAAGTGGCTAGACCCCAAATGCAGAGCCACGATCGGCGTTGTCGCAGGTGGAGGTCGAACAGATAAACCGTTCCTCAAAGCGGGTAAAAAATATCATAAAATGAGAGCACGGGCAGGGAAATATCCAAGGGTGAGAGGTGTCGCAATGAATGCGGTGGATCACCCATTCGGTGGCGGAGGTAAGCAACATCCTGGAAAGCCAAAAACTGTGGGCAAAGGCGCTCCTCCAGGAAGAAAGGTTGGATCCATAGGAGCGCGAAGAACCGGAAAGGGGAAGAGGTGATGATATGGCCGTCGAGACTAAGTTGCCCAAGAGAAAAGAGGCGTTCACATATAGGGGACATACCCTCGATGAACTGAAAAATATGAGGCTGGAGGAAATTGCCGAGCTGCTGCCCGCAAGAGCGCGCAGGGTCGTCAAGCGAGGATTGCCAGAAACGCACAAGAAATTGTTGGCACGCATCAGGAAGGGCGAATCCATGATCAGAACGCATCTGCGGGATATGATCATACTGCCAGAGATGATTGGCCGGGAATTTGAGGTGCATGATGGCAAGCAGTTCATCAGAGTAAAAATTCAGCCGGAGATGATTGGACATCATCTGGGAGAGTTTGCGCTAACGCGAAAAAAGGTTGTGCACGGAAGCGCTGGTATAGGCGCAACAAGGTCGAGCAAGTACGTGCCGTTGAAGTGATGACATGTCGAGAGTTGATTATTCCACGGAGGCGGAAGCCGATAAAATGGCAAAGGCCATGATTCATGAGGTGCACATCTCGCCCAAACACGCATTGGAAATATGCAGGGAATTGAGAGGAATGCACATAACCGAGGCAAAGTCCTTCTTAGAGGATGTCGTCGCCATGAAGAGGGTGGTACCATTCAAACGGCACAAGAGAGACGTTGGCCACAAAAGGGGACTGGACAGATGGTATGCTGGACGATATCCAAAAAAAGCTGCCGCCGAAATGCTCCAGCTCATCGCCAATGCCAGAAGCAACGCTGAGTACAAAGGGCTGGACCCGGAACGGATGATGATCAAACACATCGCCACCAAGAAAGGGCGTGTAATTCCAGGAATGATGCCCAGGGCGATGGGAAGGGCGACTCCCAAAGATACCGAGACCGTAACGGTCGAACTTATCATAGAAGAGGTGGAATAATGGCCACCGAAAAGAAATTCGTTCAGGAGGGGCTGAAGAAGTCCCAATTACAAGAGTACTTTGCCAAGAAACTGGAGAGGGTCGGCTATGGGGGGATGAAGATCACCAGGACGCCCATGGGTACGCAGATCACGATTTATGCAGAAAAACCAGGGATGGTCATCGGAAAAGCTGGAAAAACCATAAACGAGCTGACCAAAGAGCTGGACACCAGATTCCATATGGATAATCCCCAAATCGATGTACAAGAGGTTACAAAACCTGAACTAAACGCACAGATGATGGCGACCCGCCTGGCAAATGCACTGGAGAGAGGATGGTACTTCAGAAAGGCTGGTCATTCTACGTTGCAACGAATAATGGATGCGGGGGGGCTTGGCTGTGAGATTATAATCTCCGGAAAGCTGACGGGCCCAAGAAAAAGAACGGAGAAGTTATTGGCTGGATACATCAAACATGCCGGAGAAGGGGTTGAAAGAATCGTCGATGAGGGGTTTGCCACCGCGACCAAAAAGTCGGGCGTCATTGGCGTGAAGGTTAGAATCGTCCCGCCGGATGTCGAGCTGCCAGATGACTTCAAGATTGTGGGGGCTCCGCCAGAGGAGGTTGAGGTTGGAAAGGTTGAAGAAAAACCTGAAAAGGTAGAGAAAAAAGTCGAGGAGAAATTTGAAGAGGCCAAGGAAGAGGCTGAAAAACCAGAAGAAGTAGCTGAAGAGATTAAGCCAGAAGAGGCACCAGAGAAGAGGGCAAAAAAGGAAAAGATCAAAAAATCTAAGAAAACCTCTAAAACAAAAACCAAGAGCAATGCCAAGGAGATGAGTAATGGCAATTCTAAGGCTTGATGAAATAAGAAAAATGACACCCGAAGAGAGGGAGGAGCAGATAACGAAGCTTAGCAGCGACCTTATCAGGGAGAGGGCAATGGCTTCTGCTGGTGGTGCACCGGAAAACCCTGGCAGAATTAGAGAAATACGACGCACCATTGCCAGAATCAAAACGATTCAAAGAGAGCTAGGAGAGAGGTAAAATGAAAATCACACCGAAAAACCTAATCCATCACGAACTGATTGGGCTCCCCGTCAAGGTTGTTGAGAGCACAAATCCAAGTCTGATTGGGATTAAAGGAAATGTCATCGATGAGACGCGGAATATGATCACCATTGAGCACGATGGCAAGGAGAAAAGAGTGGCAAAAAAGAATGCGAGCTTTGTATTTACCTTGCCTGAAGCTAAAGTCAAGGTCGATGGCGAATTGTTACTTTTCCAACCAGAAGACAGAATTCGAGGTTGAAGCATGGCAAGGGACATTGGATTGGATGTAACAGCACCAAAAAATGAATGCTCTGATGAAAACTGTCCGTTTCACGGCACGCTGCCCGTACGTGGACAAGTCTTAGAGGGTAGGGTCGTGAGCTCTAAAATGGACAAAACGGCAGTTGTCCGACGGGAGTTCGCCAGATGGAGGCCCAAGTATGGGAAATATGAGAAGAGGCGATCAAAAATTCATGCACACAATCCGCCCTGCATAGACGCAAAGGAAGGAGATGTGGTTAAGATAGCGGAGTGTCGTCCGCTGAGTAAGACGAAGAAGTTCGTGATAATTGAGGTTAGAAAAAAATGAAAGGACATAAAGCCAAGATTCCGCGTTCCGTGCACACTGGCACTTTGCTCGAGTGTGCGGACAACACTGGTGCGAGGATGTTACAAATAATTGCCGTTAAGGATTATAGAGGTATAAAAAGGCGATACCCAAAAGCTGGTATAGGAGACTTGGTCGTGGTTTCCGTGAAAAAGGGGTCACCTGAGATGAGGAAACAGATGTTCCATGCAGTGGTCATCAGACAGAAAAAAGAATTCAGGCGCCCAAGCGGCATCAGGGTAAAATTTGAGGACAATGCGGCCGTGCTTACTGATGAAAAAGGTGAGCCAAAAGGGACCGAGATCAAAGGCCCAGTAGCTAGGGAAGCGGCAGAGAGATTTTCCAAGATCGCATCTGCAGCAACGATAATCGTGTGAGGTAAAAGGAATGACATCGGCACAACCAAGAAAACAGCGCAGGAAACGGGCGAAGGCACCATTGCACAGGCGACAGAAATTCTTGAGAGCACCCCTCGGCAGAGAGCTCAGGGAGAAATACTCCAAGCGAAATGCTCGCGTGATCAAGGGCGATGTCGTGAAAGTAATGAAAGGCGATCACGCCGGCACAGAGGGCAAGGTTCAGAGCGTTGATCTTACGCGAGGGGTCATAACCGTTGATGGAGTCACCGTCAAAAAGGCAGATGACTCAGAGGTAGCACGTCCGATTCGCCCATCAAATGTTCAAATCATCAAATTACACCTCAAGGATAGACGCAGAGAGGAGTGTTTAAAGAGGTAAGATAGATATGCATCGAAAAAGGGTTTCAGCGCCCACCGCTTGGCCAATAGCCAGGAAGACCCACAAATGGGTCGTCACACCAAGGCTTGGTCCGCATAAGACATGTATGCCGCTTGCCATCATACTGCGCGATGTATTAAAACTTGGAGATAACATCAAGGAAGTCAAGCACATGCTGAACGATGGACAGGTACTCGTAGATGGTGTGGTCAGACGAGATCATCGATTTCCCGTGGGGATCTTCGACGTAATCTCGATTCCCGTCATCAAGAAGCATTACAGGGTAGTATTCGATTCAAAAGGGCGGTTTATACCCATCCCCGTTAAAGATCCAACCCTAAAATTATGCAGGGTCAATAACAAGACCATGATCAAAGGAGGAAAAATCCTGCTTAACCTGCACGACGGCTCAAACGTCATTGCCACCAACGAATATCGACCCGGCGATTCTGTCGTGCTCGAACTGCCGCAACGAAAGATAAAACAACGTCTAGAACGTAAACCCGGTAATCTAGCGATGATTACCGGTGGACGGCACTTAGGCGAGGTTGGAACGATCAAGGAGTTGAAACTGCTCAGAAGTTCGCAACCAAACATGGTGGTTATGGAGAATGACAAGGAGTTTGAGGTTATAGAAGATTACGTTTGTGTCGTCGGCACCAAAAAGCCAGCGATTGAACTGGGTGAGTAAATGACAGATATGAGGCATCCTAAAATCGACAAAGTCACGGTCAATATAAGTTTGGGGGAAGGAGGACAGAAATTACTCAACGCCGAGGACATCATAACGAAAATAACGGGACAAAAACCGGTTAGGACGATCGCAAAGAAAACGAGACCTGCATTCGGGATCAAAAAAGGAGAGCCCATTGGGTGCAAGGTAACGCTCAGGAAAGATGCAGCAAAGAAATTCTTGCAATCCGCACTTGCGATAAAGGACGATAAGCTGGATAAAACCAAGTTAGACGAAAAAGGCAATTTCTCATTTGGCATTGAGGAGCATACCGACTTCCCTAATATGCAGTATGACCCCGAAGTGGGGATATTTGGTATGGACGTTACTGTTTCCCTTAAGCGACCGGGACACAGAGTTGGGAAACGGAAAATTGGATTGCAAAAAATGCCCCGCCGTCAAAGACTGTCCAAAGAGGAGACGATCGTCTTTCTGAAAGAAGAGTTTGGAGTAGAAGTGGTATGACGGACAAGAGATTCGGGCGAGGTGCGCACTCCTGCAAAAGATGTGGAAGAAAACAAGGGCTGGTGAGAAAATACGGTATCTACCTGTGCCGTCAGTGCTTTAGAGAGGTAGCACGCGACATGGGGTTTAAAAAATATTGAGGAGATTCGATGACGTTAGTGGATTCGATTGCAAATGCATTGGCAGTAATCAAAAATGCCGAATACGCTGGTAAGCCAGAGTGCACAATATACCCAGCATCGAAGCCAATTGGTAACATCCTCAACGTCATGAAGGATGAAGGATACATTGACGAATTTGAGCTCATCGACGACAAAGGAGGGAAATTCACAGTCAAGTTGCATGGCAAAATCAACAAATGTGGGGCTGTAAAACCGCGATATTCCGTTAAAAAAGGCGAATTTGAAAAATGGGAAAAGATATATTTACCATCAAGAGATTTTGGAGTCCTCATACTCTCCACTCCTGAAGGAGTCATGTCTCATAGAGAGGCCAAGAAGAGAGGAGTAGGAGGCGTGCTTCTCGCGTACGTATTTTAGGTGAAGATGATGGAGAAATTTAAAGAGAGAATATCAATCCTAGAAGGCGTGAACGTTGAAATAGAAGGGGGCCTTATCAAGGTCTCCGGTCCAAAAGGAGAGTTGCAACGCGAGCTTGAGTTCCCTGGAATTAGCATTGAAAAGAAGGACAAGGAAATAGTAGTGAGCACTGAAATCCCCAGAAGAAGGGAGAGGGCAATTGTGGGCACGTTCGCCTCGCATATCAGGAACATGATGGTGGGCGTGAGCAAAGGGTTTGAGCGTAAATTGAGAATCGTTTACTCGCACTTCCCCATCCAGGTGAAGGTCATGGGCGATGTAGTGTCAATTAGCAATTTCTTGGGAGAGAGAAAACCAAGAAAAGTGAAGATCTTGGGCAATTCAAACGTCCAGGTGAGTGGTGACGAAGTAATCGTCACAGGCATTGACAAGGAGCTTGTCAGCCAAACTGCTGCAAACATCGAGCAGGCGACCAGAATCAGGAGATTTGATCCCCGGGTATTCCAAGACGGGATATATGTAGTAGAGGAATGAGAGATGAATAAGGCGGTTAAGGGACTTCCTAAAATAAAGGGACTGGGTAAAGCAAAATCTGCTGCACTATACCAGGCAGGATTTACCTCTGTGGAAAGCATTCAACAAGTCTCATTAGATGATCTCGTAGCAGTCAAGGGTATAAACGCGTCTCTGGCAAAGAACATCAAAAAGGCAGCAGGAGAAGTCAAGCCTGCAACTAAAAAGAAAGTTGCAAAGAAGAAAGCTCCTGCAAAAAAGAGGGTGCCCAAGAAGAAAACAGTAAAGAAACCCATCAAAGTTCTCTCTGATGTTAGAGAACGTCTTCTCAAGGTGAGAAAAAGGCAAAAAAGCAAAAAGCCTGCCTTTAGACGCCATGATTGGCACAAGAAAAAGAGGGTTGGCGAAAGCTGGAGACGTCCCAGAGGGCTTCACAACAAGTTGCGCAGTGGAATAGCCGCGAAAGGCGCGCTAGTGCGTATTGGGTATAGGAGTCCTAAAGAAGTGAGAGGATTGCATCCATCGGGCTATGAGGAGGTCTTGGTACACAGACCCAGCGATGTTGAAAAGGTCGATGCAACCATGCAGGCCATTAGGGTCAGCAGCAAGGTCGGTATCAAGAAGCGATTGGATATAGAAGAAAGAGCGGAAGAGCTTGGCATTAAGATATTAAATCCAATGAGGAAGGAGTGACATGGTAGACCTATCCAACCAAAGGAGAATGGCTGCTGAGATTCTTGGCGTAGGCGAAACACGGGTATGGATGGATGGTAAAAGATCAGAGGATATTGCCGCTGCAATTACGCGAGCTGATGTTCGCGCCCTAATTGAGGAAGGGGTCATCAAACGAAAACCCGAGAAAGGTGTCAGCAAGGGACGAGTACGGGCGAAAATGGCAAAGCGCAAATACGGGCATCGAAAAGGGCACGGCAGCAGGAGAGGAGCAAAAGGCGCCAGGATGCCGAGGAAAGAGCAGTGGATGAAACGCATCAGAGCCCTAAGACGCAAACTGAAAACGCTTAGAGATGAGGGCAAAATAGATGCAAGTACATATCGCAAACTCTACAATAAAGCAAAGGGCGGAGAGTTTAGAAGCGTCGCACACCTTAACGCCCACCTGGAAAGTATAGGAATTATCAAGGAGACATAAAATGGCAAAAGGTCCAAAGCACCGGCTTCAGTTCAGACGCAGAAGAGAGCACAAGACGAACTACCGTCAGAGGCTCAAATTGCTATTATCTCAAAAGCCACGAGTGGTGGTGCGAAAAAGTCCAAGGCACATGAGAGTGCAACTTATATCACCCGGTGAAAAAGGAGATGTAGTTCTAGCATCGGCAACATCGACGGAGCTTCAAAAATTTGGATATGAAGGCGCAACTGGAAACACGCCCACAGCGTACCTAACGGGATTGTTATTCGGTCTGAGGGCATTGAAGGCAGGACATAGAAACGGCGTGTTGGACATCGGCCTACACTCATCAAGGCATGGCACCAGGATTTATGCCGCGCTAAAAGGCATAATTGATGCCGGTATGAAGGTTCCACACGACCCATCCATATTCCCGAGCGATGGGCGAATTAGGGGAGATCATATTGCCAAATATGCTAACGAGAAAGGATTGAAATCGGACGTGCCAAATCACTTCGATAAAATTAAGAAAAAAATATTGAGCGAATTTGCCAAAAAAGGTGAGTAGATATCATGGAATTGGGTGAAGAAGAAGTCTGGGTGCCAAAGACCAAGCTGGGCAGATTGGTCCAAGAAGGGCAAATTTCCTCTTTGGATGAGGTGTTCACCTCTGGATTGCCTCTAAAAGAGCCTCAGATTATAGACGCTCTACTACCAGAGTTGGTGGACGAGGTTTTGGACATCAATATGGTTCAACGGATGACCGATTCCGGGCGCAGGGTGAAGTTTAGGGCAACAGTCGTTGTAGGAAATTATGATGGCTATGTCGGGGTGGGGTGTGGCAAGGATGTACAAGTCGGACCTGCTATCAAAAAAGCGATCTCTGAGGCCAAACTGAATCTCGTCCCGGTTAAGAGAGGTTGCGGCTCCTGGGAGTGTGGATGTGAACGGCCACATAGCGTCCCATTTGAAGTCAAAGGAAAAGCGGGTAGCGCCACGATCACGCTTAAGCCAGCACCGCATGGACTGGGAATAGCCGCAGGCGAAACCGCTAAAAAAGTGCTGACAGTGGCGGGCATTAAGGATGTTTGGACCGAAACTAGAGGAGATACCAGAACCACCTTGAACTTTGCCCAAGCCACCTATGAAGCGCTTAAACAAACTGCAATAATGAGGCGTTAAAATGTACGCGGTAATCAGACTGAGGGGTAGCGTTAATCTCAGCCCAGAAGTGCGAGATACGCTAAAAATGTTGCGTCTTAATAGGGCTAACCATTGCACTATAGTAGACGAAACACCAAACTACAAGGGCATGATTCAAAAAGTGAAAGACCATGTGGCATGGGGACGTATCAACGCAGACTCGCTAGCCCTTATTCTCCGAAAGAGAGGCGAACTTGAAGGGGGTGCACCACTTGCGGATGAATACGTAAAAGAAAACACGAAGTACAAATCAATAGAAGAGTTTGCCAAGGCTGTATGCGAGAAAAAGGTGTCACTCAAAGATGTCCCAAAGCTTAAGCCGGTATTCAGGCTTCACCCCCCGCGTAAAGGTCATAGAGGTATTAAGAAAACATTCCAACAGGGCGGAGCTCTTGGATTTTATGGTGAAGAGATTAACGCGCTGATCAAGCAAATGCGGTGATGATGATGCGGCAGAAGACCAAGAAATTCAGGGGATCAAGAACCTTTGGCGCTGGCAAGCATAAGAAACGCAGGGGTGGTGGCAGCAGGGGTGGCAGAGGAAGAGCAGGAGGCTGCAAGCATCACTTTGTTAGGGCATTACAAGAGGGTAGACCTTTTGGGAAATACGGCTTCAAGCGGCCGCTTAAAGTTATCAGCAAAAAGGCAACCATAAATGTTGGTACACTCGATCAGATTTCTAGCGACCTGCTTTTTGCAAAAAAAACAAAAAGTGGAGCAATTCACATCGATGTTGACAAGATTGGTGTAGATAAAGTGCTCGGCGGCGGCAAAGTGACGAAAAAGCTGATTATCACAGCAAGCGAATTTTCCGAGAGCGCGAAGAGCAAAATAGAGGGTGCAGGTGGCAAATGCGTCCTCGCCAAGTGAGGTGTAAATGACGGACGGAGTAAGTATCAAGGATCGTTTAGAACCTCTTCTTAATCGCCTGCCAACGGTGGAACGGCCTGAAGGACATGTTCACCTCAGAAATAAGCTGATGTGGACTGCTGCGATACTCATAATCTATTTTGCACTTACAAATGTCCCCCTGTTTGGCCTTGCTCCTGAATCACAAGACCTGTTCGCGATGTACAGGGCGATCATGGCAGGTGCCTCCGGCTCGATCGTGTTATTGGGTATAGGACCGATCGTCACAGCCTCAATCATCCTACAACTATTCGTCGGCGCGGACATCATCAAGTTAGACTTGAGCAACCCTAGCGATCAGGCGATATTCCAAGGGACACAAAAGCTCCTCGTATTCGTCATGATCGTTCTAGAAACAGTTCCGCAGATAGTGGGGGGATACCTACGACCCGATGCGGCGCTGGCTGGTGCGCTAGGCATTTCCCCTGGCATATTAACCTGGATCATCTTCATCCAGGTTTGCATTGGTGGGATCCTGATCCTGTTCATGGATGAAGTGGTGTCAAAATGGGGCATCGGCTCTGGTGTCGGCTTGTTCATCGTCGCTGGGATATCCCAAGCCCTAGTTGGTGGCATCTTTAACTGGCAGGTTGATTATACAGGACTTGCAATCGGCCTCATTCCGAGATGGCATTACATTTTCACCACCATACCCATCTCACAATTGCTCACCGGAAGTGGATTGATATTCCTCCTGCTTAGAGGGGGTTTTCTTGCTTTGATTTCCACAATTGTCGTCTTCCTGGTGGTCACATATGTGGAGAGCGTTAGAATTGAAATTCCGCTATCACACTCCCTAGTAAGAGGTGCCAGAGGGCGTTTTCCAGTAAAATTGATCTATGCAAGCGTTTTGCCCATGATACTTGTCAGGGCACTGCAGGCAAACATCCAGATGCTCGGAATGCTGCTCTGGAACAGCAATCTGCCTTTCATAGGACATAATCCCAGTATAGGAGCTTTTAGCGGAAACATGGCGATCTCAGGTATAATGTACTACTTGGAGCCGCTACATGGCCCTGGAGACTGGATCCCTTCCTTGGTATGGCAAAATCCTGAACTGGTGCATCTGCAGTTATGGCAGATCGTCCTTAGAGCGGCAACGGACATGACCGTGATGATCGTTGGTGGTGTAATCTTTGCAATATTCTGGATCGAAACCAGTGGCATGGGAGCGAAATCCGTTGCAGCCCAGATTCAACGCTCTGGTTTACAAATCCCTGGATTTAGACGTGATGTCGGCGCGCTCGAGAGGGTCATGCAACGCTATATACCAAAGGTCACGATAATCGGCGGTGCGTTCGTGGGAGCACTTACGGTCATAGCGAGTCTGTTTGGTCTAATTGGAAACGTCGGTGGCATGGGGCTTTTGCTGACGGTGGACATCGTCTACCAGATGTACGAGCAACTGGCGTCAGAGCAGATGATGGAGATGCACCCAGTTATGAGAAAGTTCCTAGGAGGGGAATGACTAAATGAGATTCGTATTACTTGGTCCACCGGGTGCTGGCAAGGGCACTCAGGCGGAGAGACTGGCCAAAAAATACGGCATTCCACACATAGCCACGGGAGATATCTTACGACAGAGCATAAAGGAGAGAACTAAATCGGGGATGATAGCGAAATCTTATATGGATAGGGGCGAATTGGTGCCAGACCAAATCCTCATAGGCATTATAAGAGACAGGTTATCCAGTCCGGATTGTTCAAAAGGTTTCATCTTAGATGGGTTTCCCAGGACGAAAACGCAGGCAGATGCACTATCAAGTATTTTGCACAGGTTAAATCAAAAACTCGATGGAGTGATTAATTTAGAGGTGCCAAAGGAAGAGGTGATTGCGCGACTCTCCGGCAGGAGGGCATGTAAGTCGTGTGGCGCTAACTACCACATACAATTCAATCCGCCTAAAGAAGAAGGTAAATGCGACGAGTGCGGTGGACAGCTATATCAGAGAGATGATGATAAAGAAGAAGCAATCCAGAATAGGCTCAAGGTTTATCAACGTCAGACAGAAACGCTCATAAAGTATTATAAAAAAGAGGGGTTACTGATCCCGGTAGACGGAGCAAAGGAAATATCCACGGTATTTGAGGATCTTTGCAAGATTTTTGAGGGTGTAAAAAATGAAGGGTAAGTTGAAAGATGTCTTGGATAAGGTGGCGCTGATCGCCGGATTTGGTCTCATCTTGGGATTTATGAACCAAGGATTTCGCGAGTCGCTTGGAGCGACGATGGACTATCTATTTAATCCTCTGACCGTTTTTCCCGTATATATCGTGATATTCGTCCTGGCTGTGATCACGGGGTTGTATACGTCGCTTATCCAGAAATATACCATCGACTGGGAAAAAACCAAGCGTGCTACCGAGCGGATGAAGCAATTCCAAAAGGAGTTTAAAGAGGCACAGTTGTCGGAGAACAAACACAAGTTAAAGAAGTTGGAGGAGCAAAGGGGAGGGATCATGGAGATGCAAGCCGAGGTGTCAAAACAGCAGCTCAAACCCATGGCATATATCATGTTGGTAACGTTACCGATATTCGGCTGGCTGTATTACTTGATGTTCACCTTGTACCCAACGGCCGAAATCGTCTTACCATTTTACGGTCTTAAAATATTGTCCACCGATAGAGTCCTTAAATTCATACCAGTATGGATATTCTGGTATGCTCTTTGTTCCATGTCAGTGAGTCAAATAATCCGGAAGGCGTTGAACATGGGTGGGACATAATCATGATCATCACACTAAGCGGATTGCCTGGCAGCGGTACAACTACCATAGCAAAAATCGTCGTGAGTCGGTTCAAGCTGAGATTGGTATCGGCTGGAGACACATTTAGGATGATGGCGGCTGAGCGAAATATGACGCTTTCGGAGTTCGGAAAACTAGCGGAATCTGACGTAGAAATAGACAGGGCAATCGACCAACGGCAAGCTCAGATCGCGAAAGATGAGGATGACATCTTGGTCGAGGGGCGACTATCTGGATGGATGGTGAAAAATGCTGACCTTAAGATATGGCTCAAATCGCCGATTGAGGTTCGCTGTAAGCGGATCGCGAAGAGAGATGGCATACCATTGGAGCGCGCGATGCGCGAAACAAAGGAGAGGGGGGAGGGCGAAGCAAGACGATACCTCAAGCACTACGGCATCAACATCAACGACCTAGAGCCTTATGATTTGATAATCGATTCGTCAAAATGGGATGGCAACGGCGTTGCGGAGATAATTTGTTCCGCTATAAGGTTGAGTACTAAATGAATCTCCTATTCGAAAAGAGAGAAACGCTGGCAAAGGCATCAGATACAACCGATGCTAGATATGGATGTGTACCTGAGAAGCGCAACATCGAAGAGCATATCAACAAAGGAGTGATGAACATAGACAAGACGCTTGGTCCAACATCGCATGAGGTAGTTGCGTGGGTCAAGGAGATCTTACATGTGAGCAAGGCCGGTCATAGTGGGACATTAGACCCTAAAGTGACGGGTGTGCTCCCCATAATGCTTGGAGATGCCACCAAAGCCGTCGGCGCCCTTCTAACTGCAGGCAAAGAATATATATGTGTAATGAGACTTCACAGAAGTACTTCAAAAACAAAGATAATGGAAACTTGCGCTGAGTTCGTTGGAACCATATACCAGAGACCTCCAATGAAGTCCGCAGTGAAGCGACAGATTCGCAAACGAAGAATTTACTATTTGGAAGTACTAGAAATAGAGAACAAAGACGTACTGTTCAAAGTGGGTTGCGAGTCAGGAACGTACATCAGGAAACTTTGCCATGATATCGGCGAGGTGCTGGGAACCGGCGCACACATGCTGGAGCTGCGCAGGACCAAATCGGGACCATTTACAGAAGCAAATCTAAAAACCTTGCACGATCTCAAGGATGCCTATGTCTTGTGGAAGGAAGATGGCATTGAATCTCATCTCAGGAAGATTATCCTTCCGATGGAGTCTGCATTGGAGCATTTGCCAAAAATAGTCATAAGGGATACGGCAGTAGATGCAATCTGTCACGGTGCAGACCTTGCAATCCCAGGAATACTGACTGTAGAAAGTGATATCAAAGTTGAAGAGCCAGTGACGGTATTCACCTTGAAGGGTGAGGCGGTATGTCTCGGCACGGCAAAGATGATGTCAAAGCAGATGCTGGGTGCTAAGAGTGGGATTGCCGTTGACACCGACAGGGTCTTAATGGAGCCGGGCATATACCCAAAGGCGTGGACGCATAAGACGTCATAGGTTTAGTGCCGAGGTCGCCTAGCCCGGTATGGCGCAGGCCTGGAATTGATTCAGAGAGCCTGTTGTGCATTTGCACTGCAAGGGTTCAAATCCCTTCCTCGGCGCTGGGGGATAGATGCCAAAGAACGAAAAAGCGGACGAAAAGATCAAACACATAGTCAGAATTGTCAATACTGACTTGGACGGACATAGGAGCGTATGCTATGCACTTACCGGCATAAAAGGCATCTCCAGAAGGGTGGCAAGAGTGATAGCTCAGAGAGCTGAGATAGACCCAAATGCGACGATGGGGCACCTATCAGATAAGGAAATCGACAGACTAAAGAAGTCAGTCGATGAGTTTGAAAAAACTGCCCCTCCTTGGATGGTTAACAGACAGAAGGATAGTATAACTGGAGTCAATCGACACATAATCGGCTCTAAACTCATGCTACAGCTCAGAGAAGACCTTAACAGGTTAAAGAAGATACGGAGTTATAGGGGCATCAGGCACGAGAGGGGATTGAAGGTAAGAGGTCAGAGAACCAGATCCACTGGAAGAAGGGGCGCCGTGGTTGGCGTTGTAAGAAAGAGGATACTCGCAGAAAAAGCAGAGAAAGAAAAAACAGAGAAGAAATAGGTGACGAATAATGGGATATCCTGGAAAGAGTCGCAAAAGGTATGAGCCGCCAAGTCATCCATGGCAGGCAGTGAGGATGGCCGATGAAGTGGCACTGGTCAAAAAATATGGCCTGAGAAATAAGCGAGAGCTATGGAAAGTGCACAGCATACTAAGAAAATATCGGCGAGCGGCACGAAAATTGCTCGCAAGGTCAACTGTTACTGGTGAGGGTGATCACGCCAAGGAAAAGGAAATAAAAACTCTAGAAAAACTAAAAAAGATGAATCTCTTAGAGAAGGATGCCAAATTGGATGATGTCCTTGCTCTAAAGACTGAAGACATATTAGAACGGAGACTCCAAACCCAAGTGCATCGGCAAGGTCTTGCAAATTCCATGGGACATGCACGTCAACTCATCACTCATGGACATATAGCAGTTGCGGGGAGAAGGGTCACCGTCCCAAGTTATTTGGTCCGAAAGGATGAGGAAACGCAGATAGGATACTACGTCGGGTCGCCGATGACGACAAAAAGCTCAAAAGCTAAAGCAAAAGCGACGGAGTAGGGTGAATCCATGCCAGGTGAAAAATGGGGAGTTGCACACATATATGCATCTTTCAACAACACGATTATCACGATAACCGACTTGACGGGAGCTGAGACCATTGCGAAGTCCTCGGGTGGAATGGTGGTTAAAGCAGATAGGGATGAGAGTTCGCCATACGCAGCGATGCAACTTGCGATGAACGTTGCGGAGCAGGCAAAGGAGAAGGGTATTATAGGCGTTCACGTACGAGTGAGGGCGCCAGGCGGTAACAAACAACGCAGTCCAGGTCCAGGAGCGCAGGCTGCAATAAGGGCATTAGCCAGGGCCGGTTTGCAAATCGGACGGATTGAAGACGTGACACCTGTACCACATGATGGAACGCGCGCGCCCGGCGGGAAAAGAGGGAGAAGAGTCTAAATGAACGTCGATGTAATCGAATTGTCCGAATCGAGAGCGCAATTTGTGTTGTCTGGTGTCTCTTCAGCTTTTGCAAATGCCCTGAGGCGTAGCATGATGGCTGAGGTGCCATCCCTGGCGATAGATGATGTTAACATATACGAGAACACATCCGTGTTGTACGATGAAGTACTTGCCCTGCGTCTTGGACTGATACCTCTGAGGACGGATTTGGATTTATATGTACTTCGCTCTGAGTGCAAGTGCGAGGATGGATGCCCAAGATGTCAGGTATCCCTAACGCTCAGCGTTGAAGGACCGAAAACGGTTTACTCGGGTGATCTGCAGTCCAGCGATCCAAAGGTCGTTCCCACAGAAACGGACATTCCCATCGTCAAGCTTAAAAAGGATCAAAAACTGGTATTAGAGGCGATAGCCAGATTGGGCAAGGGCAAGGATCATGCAAAATGGCAACCAGCAGTCGCCTGCGGCTACAAAAACTTGCCAAAAATCGTCATTTCAGGGTGTGACAGATGCGGCGCATGTGTGGATGTTTGCCCCAAGAACATATTAAAGCTAAATGAAACAGTGGTGGTCAAAGATGAGATAAAATGCTCACTGTGCCACCTTTGCGAGAAAGCATGTGAGTCGGGGGCGATAAAAATCAGCGCAGACCCCGCCTCATTTGTGTTTTCCGTCGAGGCAGATGGGTCGATGCCGTGTATGGAGATGGTCCTAAGGGCTGCTGATGAGATCAAGAAAAAAGCTAAGGCGTTGACAAAAAGTTTAAGTGGGGTAACATAAAGCGGGGGTTGCCAAGTCTGGCCAATAACCCTTTTTGGTCAAGCTTTTTGCTTGCAAAAAGGTTGGCTAAAGGCGCAAGGTTGAGGGCCTTGTCCCGTAGGGGTTCGAGGGTTCAAATCCCTTCCCCCGCACTCTCAACGGATTGAGGAGCGAAAATGGCAAAAACGAATCCAAGACTGACAAAACTGATAGAAACGCTCAAAGCCAGGTCTAGGGAGGAAAATGTATCGATCTGGCGGAGCGTTGCCGAAAGATTAGAGCGACCTACACGCCGCTATGCAGAGGTGAATATCAGCAAGATCAATCGGCATACAAGTAAAAATGAGACCGTGCTTGTGCCAGGCAAGGTACTTGGTGCAGGCGCTCTAGATCATCCAGTTACTGTAGCAGCGCTCAGTTTCACCCCTTCCGCAAACGATAAAATCACGTCCGCCAAGGGGGAATGCACTTTAATCGAAGAGTTGATAGAGAAAAAACCCTCTGGTAAAGGGGTTAGGATAATTCAATAGATGAATACGCAAAGCTTACGCGCAGCTTAAACGAAGTGGTATGCGAAGCTTAAACGAAGTGTAAAAAGGAGAGTGTAGATGACCGTCATCGATGCAGATGGACTTATATTGGGACGATTGGCATCAAATATCTCGAAGCGCCTTCTCTTAGGCGAGGAAATCACCATCGTGAATGCAGAAAAATCCGTAATCTCTGGGTCAAAAGTGAGCATATTAGGAGAATACAAAAGCTTAAGGAACAAAGGGGGCAAAGAAAAGGGACCATATTTTCCGAAGAGATCGGATAGGATACTGAAGAGAACGATAAGAGGTATGCTCCCGTATAAACAAAAACGTGGCAGGGATGCATACTCGCGGTTAAGGGTATATATCGGGGTACCGAATGAACTACAGGATAAGTCGTTCGAAACCATTGAAAGTGCTAAGGCGACACGATTAAGTGCACGATACATCCGGTTGGGCGAATTGAGCAAAAAACTCGGTGCATCTTGGTGATGAAGTATGATAGTCAATACAAGTGGCAAGAGGAAGAAAGCAATCGCGAGGGCTACAATAAAGAGTGGAAGTGGACGAATCAGGGTAAACAAAAAGCCCCTAGAAATCCTTGAGCCAGAATTAGCGAGGCTTAAAATACTAGAGCCGCTAACCCTTGCCGGAAACGTCGTTACCGGACTGGATATCGACGTTAATGTGCGTGGAGGGGGTGTTATGGGGCAGGCGGACGCGGTTAGGACCGCGGTAGCCAAAGGATTGGTTGAATGGACGAATGATGCCTCGCTCAAGGAGGCATTCTTAGAATATGACCGAAACCTTTTAGTTAGCGATGCCAGACAAAAGGAGCGCAAAAAGTTTGGCGGGCCTGGAGCAAGGGCGAAGCGACAAAAGTCATACAGGTGATGCCATGATTCCAATTAGATGTTTCACGTGTGGAAAAGTCATATCCAGTGTATGGGATGAATATAAAAAGCGGGCAGAGGAGAAGAAGAAAGAGCTTGGAACAGATGATATCGAAGTAGGAGATATCCTAGATGATTTAGGTATCGAAAGATACTGCTGTCGCCGAATGTTGATGTCACATGTGGAGCTGGTGGATGTACTGGCACAATACACATAGTTTAAACAAAGTGTACCCAATAAGGGGGTTGTAGGGTAGTCTGGTCCATCCTATGGCGTTCGGGACGCTGTGACCTGAGTTCAAATCTCAGCAACCCCACTCGAAACTGTTTTAGTATCTCTGGAGGAGATAAATTGGATAAATTCGATAAAAAATACACGAGATTCGAAAAAGCCAGGATAATTGGGGCTAGGGGCCTGCAGATTGCCATGGGGGCCCCAGTCCTGATATCGACGAAGTCATACGATCCGATCGATATTGCAATGCTAGAATTTGAGAAGGGCGTGATCCCCATAACGGTAAAAAGGATGAGCAAATGATGAAAATCGAGAGTATTGCTGTCAGGACGATATTGGATAGCAGGGGAAACGAAACCATCGAGGCTGATGTATACACGGGCAACGGCTTTGGACGGTGTGCTGCACCTTCGGGTGCAAGTGCTGGCACATTTGAGGCGAAGTCAATTCCCGCACCGGAGGCAGTACTCAAGGCAAGAAAGCTCGTTGTATCCAAATTGATCGGCTTAGATGCCACCGAACAGGAAAAAATAGACACGCTTTTACACGAAATAGATGGCACGAAGGATTTCTCAAACATAGGTGGTAATACAGCCGTAGCGATATCCTTGGCAGTTGCAAAGGCAGCTGCATCTTCATCTGGCATTCCATTATACCGATATCTCAACCCTTCACCGCGTATGCTTCCTTTTCCTTTGGGCAACGTTATAGGGGGTGGCGCACACGCAAAAGGCGCTACGAACATCCAAGAATTTCTCGTCATTCCTGTGGGAGCGAAAAACGTCAAAGATGCGATATTTGCCAATGCCCTAGTGCACAAAAAGGTTAAGACGATTCTGGATAAAAAAGGAGTACAATGCGGCAAAGGTGACGAGGGGGCGTGGGCACCTCCTATCAGCGATGAGGGGGCGCTTGCAATCATATCAGAAGCGATTGGGGATATATCCGATTCAACTGGATTTAAAATACGCGCCGCCCTTGATGTAGCTGCAACAGAGCTATGGGATGGTTCTAAGTACGTCTACTCAGATACCAAACGCGGTCCCGAGGAGCAAATTGAATATGTGTCCCAGTTGATAGAACGATATAGTCTATATTATGTGGAGGATCCATTGGAGGAAAACGACTTTGATGGTTTTGCCAAGTTAACAGAGCGGGTAGAATGCCTAATCTGCGGCGACGACCTATTCGTTACAAACCCTGAGAGAATAAAAGAGGGCATCAAGATGGGGGCTGCTAACACCGTCCTGATTAAGCCCAACCAGATAGGGACGCTAACAGACACGTACGAGGCAATAAAGTTAGCCAAGGACAATGGATATCATTGCGTGATGTCTCATCGATCCGGCGAGACCCCGGATGAGACGATTGCACACTTGGCAGTTGCATTTGATATTCCCATCATCAAGACAGGCGTGATTGGAGGGGAGCGCATAGCAAAACTTAATGAGTTGGTCAGAATAGAAGAAGATATATCTGGCCCAAGAATGGCAAGCATAACTCGCTGAGGTATTATGATGAATGAAGACGTAAAGCAAGACACGGGTTACGAACCATTGATTCCCGTTGAGGAGTACTTGGCATCAGGCGTTCACATAGGAACGCAACAGAAGACGGAAGATATGAAGAAATTCATTTACAGGGTGAGGACGGATGGATTATATGTCTTGGACATACAAGCAACAGATCAGCGCATCAGGACTGCTGCAAAATTCCTAGCAAAATATGATCCCTCCAAGATATTGGTCGTATCTGCACGGCAATATGGACAGCGCCCGGTAGAAATGTTGGTCAAGGCTATTGGAGCAACGGCAATTGTAGGTCGATTTATTCCTGGTACATTGACCAACCCCCAGTACTATAGATATATGGAGCCCGGTGTACTGATCGTGACAGACCCGACCGGGGATGCACAAGCCGTTACAGAAGCTGTGAGCATTGGAATCCCAGTCGTAGGGCTGTGCGATAGCAACAATCTAACTTCAAACCTCGATTTGGTGATTCCAACGAATAACAAGGGAAGAAAGGCTCTCGCTACGGTATACTGGTTGCTCGCCAAAGAAATACTCAGGGAGAGGGGCGAGGCATTTAACTACTCGATAGACGATTTCGAAGCAGAATTGTGAAGGCGATTAAATGAGAAGAGCGGTCGTAGCTGGACAATTTTATCCAAGCGATGCTGAAACCCTGAGGCGCCAAGTCGAAGGTTACATAGCTGCTGCAGAAGTAGGGGTGTCTAAAGATATAAAGGGGGCAGTGGTTCCGCATGCCGGTTACGTGTATTCCGGCAAGGTCGCTGCACATGTCTATGCATCGCTCCCGGAGATAAAAACATTTGTCATCATAGGGCCAAACCACCACGGAGTTGGCTCTGCTGTAGCGGTGTCATCAGATATATGGAGCACGCCCCTTGGAGAGGTAGAAGTGGATAAGGATATCATAGATGCACTTCCTCCTAACGTTAGTAAGGATGAAACTGCGCATCAATATGAGCATTCAATAGAGGTTCAACTGCCTTTTCTCCAAGTTAGATTTAGCGATTTTAAAATCGTTCCCATATGTATGGGCCTGCAAGACGAAAAGACAGCCAAAGAGGTTGGCTCCGCCCTGACAGACGCTTTGAAGAATGAGGAAGCTATTATAGTGGCATCTTCTGATTTTACGCATTATGAGCCCGACGCTGTAGCGCGTGAGAAGGATCGGTCGGTGATCGAGCCAATTCTCAAATTGGATACTCCAACCTTTTATTCGCGCTTGTATCAGCAGCGTGCCTCAGTCTGTGGCTATGGCCCGATTGCGGTGATGATGGAGACTGCAAAAGCCCTGGGAGCGATGAGAGGAGAGCTGCTGAAATACGCCACGAGCGGTGATATTACAAGAGATAAATCGAGCGTAGTTGGATACGCAGCTATAAGCGTTGGAGATTGAGATGGTCACCTATTCCGCACCTGGCAAGATATTCTTATTTGGCGAGCATGCCGTGGTTTATGGTGAGCCTGCCATTGCATGCGCGATAGATTTGCGGGCGCGTGTTACCGTTCAAAAACATTCAGAAGTTTTGATAACCTCAGAGTTAGGCAAGGGAAAAGACAAGCACCCATACGTCAGCAAAGCGATTGAAAAGATGGGGGAACTGACTAGATTTGATGGAGCAAGGGTTACGATTGACTCTGAGATTCCAGTGAGCTCTGGACTCGGTTCCTCGGCTGCGGTCACGATCGCGACGTTGGCTGCCCTGAACGAAGAGTTTGGCGTTGGACTGAGCAAGGAAAAGGTAGCCAAATTGGGGTACTCAGTTGAAAAGGATGTACAAGGCGCTGCCAGTCCTACTGACACGTATGTCTCTACGATTGGGGGCGTAGTGCTCATGCCAGATGGGAATCGACTAAGAAATCTGGATTGCGAGATCGTAGTGGGAAATACTGGCAAAATTTCCTCGACCAAAACGCTTGTGCAACAGGTAAGAGCGCTCAGGGACAGGTACCCAGGAGTGATCCAGCCAATATTCCACTCAATCGGCAATTTAGCCAAGAAAGGCGAGATTTTAGTAGAAAAAGAGGATTATAGCGCTATTGGCGAATTGATGAACGTAAATCAAGGCCTGCTCGAGTCGCTTGGCGTTGGGTGTGCCGAACTATCAACACTGATTTATGCAGCAAGAGGTGCAGGTGCCCTAGGAGTAAAGTTAACCGGTGCTGGCGGCGGAGGATGCATGGTTGCACTGGCGGATAAAGCGCATGTAGAGCGCATCACATCTGCCATAGAAAGCGTTGGTGGAGTGGCCATTAAAACCAAAATAACGGAGATAGGTGTAAGGCGTGAGTGAAGTTACGATTCTGAAGATTGGCGGGAGCGTCTTAACAGATAAGAGCAAGGAAGGTAAACTCAATCGAAAGGAGATAGCCAGGATTGCAAAGGAGATTGCATCTGGCGATGTGAGACGTCTAATACTAATTCATGGCGCTGGCTCTTTTGGACACCCCATAGCCAAGAAATTTGGCCTTGATGCGTCGGGAAGGCAGAACTATACAGGGGCAATGCTAACGCATGAAATGGTAAAAGAGCTCAATAGGGCAGTAGTCAAAGAACTGATTGAAAATGGTATTGCTGCTATGCCCGTGCACCCGATGAACTGCGTGATATCATCCAAGGGGAGATTAAACAAAATGATGACCTCGCAAATTGAACTGATGATGGACAAAGGTGTCGTTCCGGTCATTCACGGCGATGTGGTGATGGATTTAGATTGGGGGGTCTCGATATTATCAGGGGACCAGATGGTATTGCATTTGGCGCAACGCTTGAATGCTAAAAGAGTTGGAGTTGGTACTGATGTCGATGGGATAATGGATGATGATGGCAAGGTAATAACATCCATCACCCCAAAAACGTTTAGTAGCATAAAGCCGTTACTAACTGCTTCTAAGAACGTTGATGTTACCGGAGGAATGTCAGGCAAGGTGAGCGAGTTGGTAAGACTGGCAGAGAGTGGCACCCCCTCCTATGTGTTCAACGCATCGAAAAAAGGAAACGTCACAGCATTTTTAGAAGGCAACGTAGATTTTGGAACGGTTATCAGGAGTGATTAATTTGGGACAAACATCCAAGAGGAAAATCGAGCATCTGCGCATATGCGCTAAGGAAGACGTAGAATCCTCTCCGACGGGATTCGAAGACATCATGCTGATCCATAATGCGTTGCCTGAGATTAGTAAAGACGAGATCGACTTGAGTACTACTTTCCTCGGCAAACGCTTTAATGCGCCCATCATGATCGCCCCCATGACAGGGGGGCATCCAGACACCAAGGCGATAAATGCAGCCTTGGGAGGTGCGGCAGAAGCGCTCGGCATCGGCATCGGCGTTGGCAGCCAGAGAGCAGCAATTGAGGACGCTAAGCAGGTAGATTCATTTCGCATTGTAAGGGAGGTAGCGCCCAACGCGTTCGTATGTGCCAACATCGGCGCGCCTCAACTAAGAGAGTATGAAATAAGTGATGTCGAAAAGGCGATTGAGATGGTCGATGCAGATGCGTTGTCAATTCATCTCAACTTCTTACAAGAGGCGATTCAACCAGAGGGAGATGTCGATGCGAGAGGTTGCCTTGATGCGATCAAGGAAATATGCAGAAGCGTAAACGTTCCCGTAATAGTGAAGGAGACAGGCGCCGGTATATCAAAAGAGGTGGCAACTACATTGAAAAGAGCTGGCGTGTCTGCAATAGACGTTGGAGGGCTTGGCGGAACCTCCTGGGCGGGTGTGGAAGCTTACAGGGCAAGGGCAGAGGGCAATACATTGGCAGAGCACCTCGGCAAAATGTTCTGGAACTGGGGCATTCCTACAGCTATAAGCATCGTCGAATCGTCTGTTGACATGCCGATAATCGCAACCGGCGGTGTGCGCACCGGCATAGACATGACAAAATGTCTTGCCTTGGGCGCTTCGCTCTGCGGCGTAGCTTTGCCGCTGGTAGCGCCTGCGCTCAAAGGCAAGAAGGAAGTGATCGATAAACTGAATGTCATGATTGAAGAACTGAGGGTGGCGATGTTCTTGACCGGTTGTCGTTCTATTCATGATGCACAAAAAGCCAAGGTCGTGATAACAGGGATGACAAGAGAAATACTGGAGCAACGAGGACATAGCCTTGGACGATTTTCAAGATAGGTGATGAAGAATGGGGATTGGCGTCATTGCAGTTGGTGGATACGACGAAGTAGGAAGAAATATGACCGCAATTCGTTGCGGAAAAGATGTCGTGATAATGGATATGGGCGTTAGACTCGATAGGGTGCAGATTCATGAAGATGTGGAAGTGGAAAAGATGCACTCGTTGGACCTCATCGAAATGGGCGCCATTCCAGACGATACGATAATGAGCGATGTGGAGGGCGAAGTAAAAGCCATTGTATGCACACACGGACATATGGACCATATAGGTGCTGTATCAAAACTGGCACACCGCTACGGAGCTCCCATCATAGGAACGCCATTCACGATCGAGCTGATTTCGCAACAAATCGCCTCAGAGCGCAAATTTGGCACTGAGAACAAGTTGCTCACGCTAAATGCTGGCGAAACTACCCAGATCGCACCCTCTATAGAGCTCGAGTTTATTCGAGTCCAGCATAGCATCGTAGATTGCGTGTTTGCCGCGCTTCACACCCCAGATGGAACGATACTTTACGCCAATGATTTTAAGTTGGATAGGACGCCTACCCTTGGCGAAAAGCCCGACTTTAAACGATTGAAGGGTTTGTGCAATGATGGTGTAGTTGCCATGATCGTTGAGAGCACAAACGTGCAACGGTCTGGCAAGACACCATCAGAGCGAATCGCACGTGACCTAGTTAGAGATGTATTATTGGGCACAGAGGAGACTGATACTGGCGTATTGGTTACCACATTCTCGTCGCACATCGCAAGGATTAAAACGATCGTTGATGCAGCAGAGAAGATGAGGCGGCGCCCCCTCCTACTGGGGAGATCGATGGAAAAATACGCAGGGACAGCAGAGCGAATGAAATATGTCAATTTCCCTAAGTCACTGGGCATGTTTGGAAGCAAAAAATCCGTCGATAAGATTCTCAAAAAGATAATGGAAGGGAAGGATAAATATCTGCCCATCGTTACAGGTCATCAGGGAGAACCCGGTGCGGTACTCTCAAGAATTGCCAATGGCTCGACACCATATGCGATTGATGTAGGCGATAAGGTCATATTCTCGGCTAACGTGATACCGACTCCAACTAACATGTCCAATCGATATGCCGTTGAAACCAAGTTGCGAATGAAAGGGGCAAGAATATACGATAACGTGCATGTTTCAGGGCATGCATCCAGGGAGGATCACTGGGAATTTCTCAGAATGATCAATCCAGAGCACATCGTTCCCACACATGGGGATTTGAGCATGACATCGGCATATGCAGAATTGGCTGAAGACGTCGGCTATAGGTTGGGCGACACGGTGCATCTCCTACGAAATGGACAGGAAATTTATCTTGGGTGAGTCATGTGCACATAATCGAGGAAGTTAAGAAAAGAGGCAAGATGATCGATGGTCTGACCGATCAACTATTGCCCATCGCACAGCCAGAAGAGTTATACCTGGCATCCAGGCATTTGATAGAGGCGGGGGGAAAAAGACTTCGTCCGGCTATGCTGATTCTCGCAACTGAAGCTGTCGGCGGCAATGTACAGAAGGTACTCCCAGCCGCTTTTTCCATCGAGCTGATTCACAATTTCACGCTGATTCATGATGATATCATGGACCAAGATATTTTGCGAAGAGGCTGTCCCACGGTTCACATAAAATGGGGATTGCCCGCTGCAATTCTGGCTGGAGATACGCTCTACTCAAAGGCGGTCGAGATCCTCGCCGGCGTCGATGCGCCCCCATCGAGAATAATACGCTGTCTGAATATCCTCTCGAGCACATGTACAGAAATCTGTGAGGGGCAGTGGATGGACATGGTGTTTGAGGGATTGCCCAAGGTTTCCGAGGCAGAGTACATGAAAATGGTCGAGAAGAAGACCGGTGTACTCTTCGCTGCAGCTACCTCGATCGGTGGAATACTCGGTGGTTGCAATGAGGATGAAGCAAAAGCACTCTGGGAGATCGGGAGAATCACCGGAATCGCATTCCAGATACGCGACGATGTGCTTGACCTGATCACGCCAGAAGAACGACTGGGGAAGGAAAGGGGAAGTGACCTCATGGAGGGCAAGAAGACTCTGATCAGGATTCATGCACTCAAGAAGGGCGTTAAATTGGATCATATCAAACGAGGATCGTCTGATGAAGAGATTGAAGCTGCGGTGCAAGCGTTGCGCGATGCGGGGTCGATAGACTATGCAATGAAAAAGGCGCGCAAATTAGTAGCGCAAGGGAAAGCCAAGCTAGATATGTTGCCCGATTCTAAAGCAAAGATATTGTTAAAAGAGCTGGCAGATTATTTGGTAATGCGTACGTATTAACCTAACATCTCTTTTTCTTCGTTTTCTGGGTCTTTTTCTTGGCCAACTGGGGTCACCTCAAATATCTGTTACGGTTGCAGAGAATAAAGATTTTGTTACGCAAGCCTATTATTGGTTTAAAGCGTAGGAAGTATGAGATGAAAACTGAGATCAAACGCGTTATACGCAAATACGCCCTGCAGAATGCTATTAAGTACGACTCTGCCCCGCGAAAGGATGCGGTAATGAGCAAATTAATGGGATTGCATCCCGAGCTTAGGTCAAAGATAGAGGAGATTACGCTCCTAGTAGAGGAGGTTTTAGCCGATGTCGCTGCGATGAGTCCCGAACAAAGGAAGGCTGAATTGCAACGAACGGCACCTGAGCTGATAGAAGAATTGTACGAAAAAAGGGAGAAAGAACGCAGACTTCCTGAATTGGATGTAACAGATGGTGTGGTAATGAGGATTGCGCCCAATCCCAATGGACCGCCAACGCTAGGCACTGCAAGGGGTATCATCATAAATCACGAGTATGCCAAGACGTACAATGGCAAGTTCATTCTCAGATTTGATGATACCGACCCCAAGATTAAAAGGCCCATGTTAGAGGCATATATGTGGTACGAGGAGGATTGCGAGTGGCTTGGCGCCAAGCCAGATGAAATCGTGATAGCATCCGACAGGATAGACAGATACTACGAGTATGCTGAGAAACTAATAAAGATGGGCAAAGCCTATGTCTGCTTCTGCGCGCAGAAAACGTTCAAACAATTGAAGGATTCTAAAAAAGCATGCCCGCATAGAGGGCGGGATGCCAAAAACAATCTCGAGTCATGGAAAAAGATGTTGGTTGGGGAATACGATGAAGGGGAGGCAGTCCTACGGATAAAAACCGATATCAAACACAAGGATCCTGCGCTGCGTGACTGGGTTGCCTTCAGGATCATCAAGGTAGCACACCCGAGAGTTGGTGACAAATATCAAGTCTGGCCCATGCTCGATTTCGAGTCGGCGATAGAAGATCACCTGCTTGGAATCACGCACATAATCAGAGGTAAAGATCTCATGGACAGTGAAAAAAGGCAGAAATTCATCTATGAGTATCTGGGGTGGAAATATCCCAAGACCTTGCACTGGGGGCGCATCAAAATCCATGAGTTCGGCAAACTCAGTACCAGTGGGATGAAAAAAGCCATTGAAGAGGGCTTGTATGAAGGCTGGGACGATCCCAGGTTGCCGACGATACGCTCTTTCAGAAGGAGAGGGATACAACCAGACGCGATTAGAAACTTCATGATAGACCTGGGCATAAGCGAGACGGATATCGCGGTCAGCATGGATACGCTGTACGCCGAGAATAGAAAACGCATAGATCCTATGGCGAATCGATATTTCTTTGTTCATGATCCTGTGCGCATGGCGATAAAAAATGCACCGCCAATGGTGGCAAAGGCGCCGCTACATCCCAGTATAGATAGAGGCGTTAGGGAGATTTCCGTCCGAGGAGAGGTTTTTGTGTGCAAGGACGATGCGGAAAGGACGAAAAAGGGCGAGATATTGCGACTTAAGGACCTGTACAATATCAAAATTATGAGTTCGAAACCCCTCAAGGCCGAACATATGGGAAATGATTTGAGCATTATCAAGAAAGGGAATATCATTCACTGGGCGCCTGTTGATGGAGTCAAGGTAGAAGTGCTTGCTCCAGACCGAAAATACAAGGGCATTGGTGAGGAGGGTATCAAATCAGAACTTGGCAATGTCGTCCAGTTTGAGCGATTTGGATTTGTAAAGATCGACTCCGTGGACGATGTTATAGGGGCATATTTTGCGCATAAATGATAAGATGAAGGTTGTAGGGGAAAACAGGTGAAAAGGATGATTTCTGAAAGAACAAATAAAAACGAAGGGGTTGAAAAAATTCCGAAAGAAGGTTAGAGAGATTCGGGAGCGAGCAGGATATCAAGGATGCCGAAGAGATATATCTTCTGAATTTTTAATTTTTTATCACCCTGGCACGACTACAACCGGACACGATGCCGTGTTGATCACGTC
>JASEEY010000029.1 GCA_030018435.1 Methanocellales archaeon | reverse complement strand
GCCCGCAACATTCCAACCACGTATCTCTAAGAAAAGAATCAATATCTTCGAGGGTTGCATCCGCATCAGCCTCAAGATGCATCCAGTACTCAGGGTGGTGGGCTCCCTCTACTACGATATGGAATGTATCTCTTTTTCGTACGCTGTCGCTGTCCGACGATCTCTTTGTCCTCATGCACGACTCTAGGTGTTTCCTCATTGCAGCCTTACTATAGGTGCTGCCGCAAAGACTGCATTTTCCATTCAATAGCTCTTCTTTTATTTTATGTCTTCCCATTTCGCTCCCTCCTTAATTGCATAAACTTGATTGTCTCCATGATTTCTAGACCGAACGTCAGACAACGGTGTCAGCATAAAAGAAGTTTTTGCGAAGCAAAAATTTTGGTCAGCCCGAAGGGCGAACCTTTTATGCTGTGTTATATGAAGTTGCCAATATTTATTCCAGTCCATAAACTAACCTCGGTGCAAGATATTGAGGAAACTTATCTATTAGAGCTAAACGAACAAGGTAACAGAAATGACATGCATCAACATACTTATCCTCATGTTTAACATTGTATTCTTTAGCTAAAAGAGCA
>JASEEY010000028.1 GCA_030018435.1 Methanocellales archaeon | reverse complement strand
TACCCGACGCTCTTCCGATCTATAACAGCGCCATTGTCAGCAAAACTACAACTACTTTCTCCTCCCTCTGCATATGGACCGGTCGGGATTTGAACCCGAGGCCTCTACCAATTTGGGTGGCAAGCCTTTTTAAAGGCTTGCAATGCCAAGGTAGCGATCTGCCGCTGATCTACCGGCCCAGTGTATCTGAGCGTGAGACTTAAAATAAACCTATCGGTGTAACATTTAAGGTATGTATCGTCATATTCTGTTGGGGCCCGTAGCTTAGCTTGGTTGGAGCGCACGGCTGATAACCAACCTTTTGGAAAAAGTCAGGAACCGTGAGGTCGGGCGTTCAAATCGCCCCGGGCCCATAAATTTTTTAGAAATAAAAAATAAAAGGAAAAGAAGGTTGCTTAGAATCTGAGAATATCTGACGGATTTCTCGCCAACTCGTTGTATTTCAGGTGCCTAACTTCAACCTTCTTGACGTTGGGCTTCCATACCTCGTCAGGTAACCACCTAGGCTTTCTAGCTGGGGCCCTGACTCTCTCTCTTGAGCCTGTGAACAAGTGAAGCCTTTTCGTACCCTTTTCTCTGAGCACTATTCTCGTC
>JASEEY010000027.1 GCA_030018435.1 Methanocellales archaeon | reverse complement strand
TGCTTTTCTTCGTCTTTTATCATTGCGTTCACATCCACTATGAACTCCCAACAATCAGGAAGAGGTGGCTCACCAGCAATTTTGAGTGCTTCCTCTCTAGAATAGCCTTCCGCTAACAAACACGGTACTTCTTCTGCCCAGTCTTCACATTCTCCCTCAATATACTCTAGAGTATCACCCATTTCTATTCACCTCCTCTATCAGCAACTTTGTTTCTCCCACCTCTTCTTTCATTTCCTTCCTGACTCATAGTTCTCCTCCCAGTTTGAATCTGTCCGCCGAAGCCCGATTGCGTCTAACGGCTGACGCATATCTGAAGTTCGCCCGAAGGGCGAATTTGGGCGAAGCGTAGCGTAGCCAGATATGCGTCTGTTATACGCTCCCGATAGGGCCGAGCCCTGCTTTGCAGGGCGAAGAGTTGCGGGCGACGGGTAAATCATTTTTCTCCATCCTTTTTACAGATTAGGAGAGATATCAAACTATCTTTTTGAATTATTCGTTCTATACTGAGACCACTATAATTAAGTAAGGTTTCAAATTCTTTTAGCGTTCTTTCTTTCCCCCCAACCATTACTAACAAATTGAAGTTGAGGCTCGTGCCTATATCCTTTATCTTTTCT
>JASEEY010000026.1 GCA_030018435.1 Methanocellales archaeon | reverse complement strand
GTGGCAGTGATCGTGTTAGAACCTTCTATTAAAGGTACTGTTGCTGAGTAGGTTCCTGTGCCTGGGGTTACACCTGGGGTTACTATTGCTTCTACTCCATTGACATCTATCCCGGCGAGATTGACCTCTGTATAGGCTCCAGCGATCGTCTGAGTAGCTACATTGGTTGGAGTCGTCACAGGACCAATCGTCACAACTGGTGGTGTGATATCCACAGTGAACGACCAGCTTGCTGTCTCAGCTGCATTTCCTGCTAGGTCAGAAACGTCTACTGTTACTACGTGGCTACCGTCTGCTAACGGTGTCAATTCGCTCGGTGTATATGACACCACTCCAGTTGATGAATTATATGCATGTGTAACTGTTAATCCATCCACGGTCATGACAATGCTGCCTGCATCGATACCCGAGCTTGGAGCAGCATCCGATATCGTTGCAGAGATCGTTGGTGTTGCAGTAGCAACATAAGCACCATCTGCTGGCGTCAGATCAGAGATCGTTGGTGCTACCATGTCTCGGAAGATTGTCGTCTCAGCTATTCCTTTGTTACCTGCAAGATCAGTTGCGGTGGCAGTGATCGTGTTAGAACCTTCTATTAAAGGTACTGTTGCTGAGTAGGTTC
>JASEEY010000025.1 GCA_030018435.1 Methanocellales archaeon | reverse complement strand
GTCAAGGTCGCCTATTAATCGGCTAAGAGTAATACCGTAAAGATAACCTAAAAGTGTGTTTTTGTGTGAGAGGACCACCTGCACTGGTAGTTCAGGATACCATTTAACGGTCTTACCATCTATAACCATAAAGCGATGTATCTCCTTCCACTCAGTTTCTGATCCAGAGATAACCTTGCTAAACGCTTTCTGCAGATTTGTGTTTTCAAGAACCGTCATGTACAGTTCGAGTGCTCCAGTAATGTGCGCATATCGAAAAAATGCTGAGTTAAGATCTGTTAGAAGCGTTTTTAGTTCATCAGTCATTTTATCTCCTCCCAGAAGCAAAATGAGTGGCTAACGTTCCCAGCATAAAAGAAGTTTTTGCGAAGCAAAAATTTGGGTGAGTGCCGTAAGGCACGAACCTTTTATGCTGTGTTATCTGATGTTTTTGCCGTCTATTAGTAAATAGCACTAACACACCTCACTCTCTTGTAGTCAAGTAGTCAATATCTACAAATGGGTGATCCAGGTAATTGCCAATACCTCCTTCAAGGCTTTTTTGTGGATCACGTCCCTGTCGTAATAAATGAGCTTGAAAGCAACTGTTAGAAATACAGCCCACAAACCATGTAATATGATCTTCCGGTTTG
>JASEEY010000024.1 GCA_030018435.1 Methanocellales archaeon | reverse complement strand
AGATCAATAGAAAACACCAGTCATGACCGTCGAAATCGAAGTAAAGCGGGAGATAGAGAGAATTTTTGAGGAGAAGAAGAAAAAGCTAGGAGTAGAAGCCGAGCTTGACTTGGAGTTCCTCGATCACCCACCAGTTGTCGATAAGAACGTGTACGGAGAAGCATTCCCAGAGAGAAAGCGGGTGATGCTGGATGTCTTTGCTCCAGATGCAACGACGGAGGAGATAGAAGGTATCATCTGCGAGGAGCTGGGGCACATCAAATATCCAGAGCTGAGGCACGGACCAGAGTTCTGGAAAAAAGTTCGTGAGTGCAAGTGCGAATGATAGTGCCATATCGTAGTTATTGAATGTGACAAACCTGTCTAAAAACGTCATTTTGAACCGAAATTACAAAGGGGATTTGGAAAGTTCAAATCCGACCATGGTTGAAGTTGAACAGCAGAGGGTCGAGGCGGAACCATGGTTCCTACTGGCTAAAATCAGACCATAGTGGGATTGAAATATTGGAGCTACTGAGGGTTTACCTTCAACCATGGTGCGATTTGAACGACCTCATACCTTGTTCCATGGAACAAGGTATTTTTATAAACACATATTCGAACATTTCAATCACGCGCCTACAGCGTATTCTATATACTTCTCCATGATCGATTTCTCCAATCCTCGGACGGACTTGAATTTGCCCGACATAATTTCGCTCACTACTTCGTCAGTAGGCATACCCAACTCTCT
>JASEEY010000023.1 GCA_030018435.1 Methanocellales archaeon | reverse complement strand
TGACTCATGAGCATGCAAGAAACAGATTTTACCTCTTCTCATTACTCTCACTGGCGGTTGATCTTGGGGTTCTCTTGGCTGGCGACTTGTTCACCCTGTACATATTCTTTGAGTTACTGGCGGTGTTCTCTTATGTGCTGGTTATCCATGAGGAGACGCCAGAGGCGATGGCTGCTGGCAGGAAGTATCTATTCATAGGGATAGCGGGTGGGCTATGCCTTTTGGCGGCTATTTTCTTGTTATACCATTATTCTGGAACGCTCGAAATCACCTCACTCGCTCAAGAAATAGAAGGAATAGGGTATCTGAGGTACCTGATCTGTGCGTTAATGCTCATAGGTTTTGGCGCAAAGGCCGGTATGTTTCCTGTACATGTATGGCTTCCTGATGCACATCCTGTCGCGCCGACCCCGGCGTCTGCATTACTTTCCGGCGTGATGATTAAAGCGGGCGCGTATGGCATCTTCAGGACTGTCAATATGATATTTACGCCATTTGCTGAAGTGGCAGAACACGGTGCTGCATCAGAGATTGCTCATGCCCCCCTTGCGCACGCCACCACTGCGGCTACCGAGCATGGAGCCAGTATTGCAGAAAACGCGGTTGAGCACGGTGCAGCCGTCATTGAACATGCTACAACCTGGGTTACGACTGCCAACATAGGGTATGTGGTGATATGGATAGGGGTGATCACGATGTTTATGGCTGTTATTCTGGCTTTAATGCAGGAGAACTCCAAGAGGATGCTCGCGTATCACAGCATCAGCCAGATGGGCTACATCATACTGGGAGCTGGATGTGCTGCTTACCTTGGAGAAAAGGGAGTGCTGGGTTTT
>JASEEY010000022.1 GCA_030018435.1 Methanocellales archaeon | reverse complement strand
CCAAAAAAAGTGGAGCGAAGCGATGCCGACAAATTAAGATTTTATCTGAGAAGCGAACGAAACCGCGAACGATACTGGGAAGAAATAGAGAATTTAGTTAACAAAGACTCAACTCTTTTGACGCTTTATCATCAGGAAATGGGTAAAATTCATGCACGAACATATGGAAAACGGTTACGCGAAATTGGTTTGGCAAATGTATGGTTTGCTATACTTGAAGGTACCATAGTTGCTAGCGGAAAAACGAAAAGTCAAGTTGAAAAAACCTTAAAGGATATTCTACCTGTAGTAAAAAAGGATTGGTGTCACATCTTTCATTTGGAGGGAAAACGAGATGTTCAATCTGCAGTTCCATCGCCTAAAAGGCGGTAATCTGGCTAGCATCCTTCGCTACGCTCCGCCCAAATTCGCCCTTCGGGCGAACTTCAGATATGCGTCAGCCGTTATACGCCATCATGGAGGAGGAGCGTTTGGTGGTTCACAGGAGAAGTAATATCGCTCCAGAAAATGGAGGTAAGTATCAATGAATGAAGAAGGAAATCGAAGTACTGTGCCTGCAAATCAAAATAATGGATATCCTCTCTATTCAAAACTAACCTGTGAATTTCTTGGATCAATGTTTTTGGTCATGGCAGCTATATCGCCTATAATACTTTTCAGGCATAGATTGGAAACAAGTATCGCTATTGCAGTATTGGCAGATGCGTTAGCTGTTGGATTCATTCTTTTTGCATTAATCGAGGTTTTTGGCCCGATATCAGGTGGACATTTCAACCCCGCTGTTAGCATTGCGATGGCCTTGTCCAAGAAGATGGAATGGAACCTTATGGCAATCTACATTATTGTCCAGATGGCAGGGGGCATACTTGGAATGTTGTTTAGCCATCTTATGTTCTATCATGAGATTAGCAAG
>JASEEY010000021.1 GCA_030018435.1 Methanocellales archaeon | reverse complement strand
GGCCTTGTAGAAAACCTCTATCTGGACGAACATAAATGTTCCCCTGACTGCTCTATCGATATTGTATATCACCAGCTTGACCTTGATCTCCTTGACCTGATTCCTATACCTTCTGGCTTTCAGGTTCTCCCCATATCGCCTTTTAAGCACTGAGAATGCCGTCTCCACCAAGTTCCTTCTGTGATACAACTCTCTATCAAAGCCCTGAGACATCTGTCTCCGATACCTTCCTCTGACCCTCTTTCTGTGCCTCTCCCTAAGAGGAATCACAGAGTCAGAGCCCAACCCATCCCTGACCAGGCGATGTATCGCCTCTGAGTCGCATCCCTTGTCCATGACATAGCAGTCTGATTTTCTCGTTCTATGACATTGCTTCAGCAGGGTCTCGGCATGCCTGACATCGTGGACAGGGCTCCTCGATACCTTGAATCCCGTGATGACCTGTCTGGCTGCATCCACCGAGATGGAGGTCTTCAGATAGCTCTTCCTCGTCTTATTAGTCCTCCATGAATAGTAACAGCTGGCATACGAGCTGGAGAATCCAGAGGAATCGATGGCCGTAACATGGATCCTCTCGCCCCAGGAATAGAACAGGTTGAGCGTTCTTCTCAGTCATGTTAAATCGAAGATTTAACAGGAGTTTCTATGTAATAGAAACAGATGCCATCGAAGAGGGCAGAGTTGAACCTTTGGAGAAACTTGTGCAACGTGGTGAAGTGCGGCATCTGGTCAAGCCCCAGTTTCTCCTTCACCATGTCCATCAGATCTACGAGCTCAACGACATCCCTGTAGTCCTCGTTGAGATACTCCTTGAACAAGACGAGAACCAGCAGCTGACGCTGGTTATAGAGCCTCTTTGAGTACTTGTTCGAGTACATGGGAACCCTTGAGCTCCCTGCTATCGCCATGGCTGTATCGATAAACTTGATATACTTGTTCGTAGACAATTCATCCATCCCCTGTTGTTGGTTTTCTGTTATCACTCAGGGGATACCTATTTTTATAAGAGTTTGCATTAAGTTAGT
>JASEEY010000020.1 GCA_030018435.1 Methanocellales archaeon | reverse complement strand
CCTCGACCAGGTATTTGATTTTCATACCTTTGTATTCGTCGCTGTAACGCTCCTCGATTTTTTCACCTAGATAACCGGTCAGCAAGATGACCTCATCTATGCCTGCAGAGGCAAAATCAAGCATTTGCTTATCCAAAATCGTGTATCCTTCCTTGAGCTCGATGAGGGATTTGGGGATATTGGATGTCATTGGACGCAGGCGCTTACCTTGTCCGCCACATAGAATGATGCCGATCATGATGATACCTTTAACATCATAATTTGCAATGATATAAATATCATGGGTGCGTATGAGATATGCTTCTTCTTGGAGAAGTAAAACACAAGATGTGTGATACAATGGAGTACAAAACTGTAAATTTAAAGGTTAAGGATATGGACGTGAACTCGAAGAATGTTAATACACTTGTTAAGGTGCTTGAGGTGGGAGAGCCCAAAGGCATTCCTTCAAGATTCGGTGACAAAAAAGTTTCAGAAGTGAAGGTGGGCGACGAAACCGGCTGCATCCTGATGTCGCTCTGGAATGATCAGATAAGCAAGGTAAAAGTCGGTGATGTCCTGTCTATCGAAAATGGATATATCTCGGTCGTCAGGAACTCGATGAGACTGAACATAGGCAAATATGGCAAAATGTTGATATCGGAAGAAGAGATTGACGAAGTTAACGAAAGCCTCAACATGTCTGACAAGCACGTCGAAGGGGTGCAAAGGCGAAGCTATGGTGGCGGACGGAGAAGGTATTGATTTATCTAACATTTCTTCTTGTACAAATAGAACACAGCACTTTTATAGTTCACTATGGACTCATCAAAGCGATCACTAAGATCTGCCTTTTCAGATCCGAGTGGCCTGATGATTATATCAGCTCCGACGCGGTATGCGACAGATGCAATCGCATATTGCATCTCTATGGGCCCCCTAATCGAGTAGATCAGGCTTGCACCCTCATATATTCGTAGCTCTGGATCGAAGATGTCATCCCTGACAAAGGGAACGTCGACATCTTGATCTACGATATCGGTTCCTATCACATTTACGTGATCTCTAAGCAAAAGCGCCACTTCCGGATGCTTTCCTATGCCAACCTCTATGACTTTGCCTTTGTAAGAGGATGCGATGTACTCCGCCAAATCTTTATGACCTCTAAGCATCATAGGTACTTCCATGCACATCGGCGTGATTCCGGTAGGAAATGTTGATGCGAAAATACTTAAATACGTCTGCGATGCACTACACGAGATTTTTGATGTCCCTGCTGAAGTTAAAGATGCACAACCCATCCCGAAACATGCTTACGTTGAAAAAAGAGAACAATATCTTGCATCTGCCTTTGTCTCCATTGCTGCAAGAGGTGAGTGCGATAAAAACATCGCCATAACGGATGTGGACGCTTACTCACCAGAACTGAACTTCGTGTTCGGGCAGGCAGAGTTGGGCGGAAAGGGCTGCATGATCTCGATTCACAGGCTCAGGTCTTTCAATAGCGGCACCCTGGAGGAGAGGGTTAAAAAAGAGGCCGTACACGAAATTGGGCATACATTGGGCTTATCTCATTGTCAGGACAAAAAATGCGTGATGTCCTATTCGCCAAGCATAAATGGAGTAGACTATAAGGGGCGAACACTATGCCCAAGGTGTGAAAGATTATGCTCTCGATAAGAAAGTTTCAACCGGCGGACTTTCAGCAGGTGATGATGATAGAAAAGGAGGCGTTTCACGACCACAATCCGTTGGCATATATGAGACTGTATGAACTGAATCCCGATGGATTCCTGGTCGTGGAAAAGGATGGCATCGTGATAGGTTTTGTGGTTGGAATTCTAATCTCAAAGAATACAGGACGGGTGCTCTCCATCGCCGTCGCTAACGAGTACAGAAGGTCCGGTGTTGCGACACAATTGATGGATGAGGTGTTGAAGTTGTTCACCGAGAGCGGGGTGAAGAGCATACGCCTGGAGGTACGAAGGAGTAACATCGGCGCACAACAGTTCTACCAAAGGTTGGGATTTATGGTCGAAGGGGTAGTTCCACAATACTATTCAAATGGAGAGGACGCAATCGTAATGGTAAAGAAGTTAGGCAAAAGGAGTTGATGAGGATGAAGATGGACAAATTTGTCCAGATGCTACGTTCTCTGGGGGAAGAGGAGCTCAGCATAAACCTGCAAAACTGCGAAATGAGAGTGGCAAATCTTCAGCTTTGGGTCAATGGGGTGTTAACGGTCATGACTTCTGCAGAAGAAGCGCGCGATCTTGAGCTTAACGGGCAGATAACTGTTAGGAATCCGGACAAACAACTCGTTGGACTTTCTATTGTTGACAAGAGCATTGTCGTTGACATCAAGAGCCTTGCTATTACTAAACTACTTGCCGGGTTGGGCAAGGGAAGAGGCAAGAAAAAGAATGAATTCTTTGAGATTCTGAAAGCGCTACAACGCAGGGGCTATCCCATCACAGTAAAATACAGAGGAATTACAGTTGTGAAGGATATCTCGAAGATCCTGAAGTGGTTATCAGGGCACGCGGAGCAATAGGGTACACTTCGTTTAGGCTTCGCATACGCCTTTGGGCTTAAGCATTCGCAAAGCGAGTGCGTACCACTTCGTCTAAGCCGTAACGGTATATGGTGGATGGATAGACGATCTAGTGAAGCGGTAATTCTATCTTGTCCGCCAGCTCCTTCATCCTCGCAGAAATCCTTCCCGGGCCGGAAAACTCATCTTCAGCGATGATCGAGGCCAGCTCGTTGCCAAGCACGAAGATCGCCTTTTTATGCTCCGCCTTGCTCCTGTGCACGTGAACTGGACTTATTCGTAGCGATTGATATCTTTGAAAGTTGCCCCCGTATCCAGTATCCTCGAAGAACTTCTTTACCTGCACCAGTAACGTGTGGAGATGTATCAGTTCTTCCTTATGCATGTACAACCCCTACCAAGATGGGCCATAGGCCTGCTTCTTATGATTGGGGTTAACTACTACTAAAGTTTTCGGTCAGCAGAATTTTCACCGATTGTGGCTTCTTGACGATGTTGCCCAATTTCACGCCTGCCAGATATTCTAAATTCTTCTCTGCAGCGATATCCAAGATTCGCTGGGTGATCACGCCATCGAATACCACGCCTTTGACGTTGCTGTTACTTTCCTTAAGGGCTTTAGCGAGGTCTCTGACTGCTACATCCTTAACGACTTTTTTATTTTGGTCGAGCAACTTCGCACTTAAGGTGCCGCTGAGCTCTTTGGCATATTTCTTGAGATCATCTGCTTTAGGCATCTCCTTTTTTGGCATCTCCTCTTGTCTTAGGATCCTCCTTTTTATGCCGATATCCCTTCTCAGAATCTTGTGTCTCCTCGACGTCTCTATAGCCTGCTCCGCTGGTACTTTGTTGCGTAATGCTTTGACGACCTCTTTTTGTGTCAAATCCTCAACGCTTTTGCCCGGAGGAGCGCGTGCGACGTAATCGATGTCTGCAATTTGTAGCAATTCCTTCAGCAGAAGGTCTCCGCCTCTATCGCCATCCAAGAAGGCTGTGACGGTCTTTTTTTTGCTCAGCTCCCCAATCGTCAGAGGGACGTTCGTTCCTTCAACGGCAATCGTGTTCTTGATTCCATAGCGCAGTAGGTTCAGAACGTCAGCCCTGCCCTCAACTACAAGTATTGCATCGGAATCGAGCACGTTTGGACCTGCTGGTAACTTCTCCTCTCCGTAAGAGGTGATGTCCTCTACACGTATTGCCCGCTTTACAGACTCGGTTATCTCATGGCTTTCAGGAATGGATTCATCGAACTTCTCTGTAAGAATTTCCCTCGCCTTGTCTATGATATCCCTTCGCTTCGATGCTCTGACATCCTCAATCTTGGATACAGTAATACTAGCGGTACATGGGCCGATTCTATCGATGGTCTCCAGTGCTGCCGCTAGAATTGAAGTCTCGACCTTATCCAGTGAAGAGGGGATCAAAATCGTTCCACTAGACTTACCGCCCTTTGATTCGGTGCGGACTTCGATTCTACCCACCCTGCCAGCTTTCTGAAGGTCTCTGAGATCGAGATCATTACCGAGCAATCCCTCTGTTTGTCCAAAGATCGCTCCAACTATGTCAGGTCTCTCTACAACGCCATCGGCGCTAATATTAGCCCTAATTACGTACTTTGTGGTATCGGAATTTTGCATGGTAATACCTCCTAACTAAAAATAGCTAAAAGTATCAGTTTGAGGTGCTCTGACTTAATTGCTTACTTGGATATGAGATGTGCGACGTTTTTCTTTAAATTTATGTATCAAATATGACATTTGAATCCTACATTTCAATTATAGTCATCGGCGATTTGTCACGATTAAACTAACCACTTCATCTACTTTTAAGCTATTTTTAATCTCTATCATTTTTCATATCGTATTATGTAGAAGTGTATCACATTGAGATATAATAAACTTATTGCAAGCTCAGCGTTCGTGGACCTTATACCTGAGCGCTCTGACGTATCTGCTTAGGCCTTCGACATCCTTTATTTCTTTTTGCACCAGTTTTCTAAGTTTTCCCCTCAGTCGAAGGTCCGGTTTCAATCCAGATGACCGCAAATATGTTGACATTTTCTTGGCCAGCATTTTTCCCTTGGAGTCCCAGTCAGTCATGATGATCGCCGCATTGGCTTTCCTGGAAATGCTCTCTGCAAAGTTAAATAAAGGCGGATGTGATGCGAGCAGAATTTCGCCTGAAATGCCTAACTCGTTCAGCGCTGCCTTGTCTTTTTGTCCCTCAACGATGATTAGCCCCCCCTCATCGGCGAGCATCTGAATTTCCTCCAGGATTTGCTCGATCCTTTGCAATCGTTTAGCGTCTTGCATTTTAACCAATTTTGACTCAATTACGCAATTGTTTAAACGCCTTTGGAGTGTTACGTTCGATAGAATATAAGATGTCCCCTGATGCACTAACTCCGAGAGATCACCCTCTGGAAGATCCGCTGTCCCTCTCAGTTACCCTCGTGCCAGGGGTTGTTCCGCATTGGGGTTGGCTGTACGGTCATTGATAGGCTTTGCCAGTAACTCCCGCAAGGACCTATACAATGCGGTGTTGCCCTCCTTTTGCACTGATGATCACAGCATCAATGAGACTCTCACATCAGTCCTCGTAAAGGGCATTACTTATTTGTTCTCATTTATATATAGATTTGTCGCCCCCTCCCTGGAATGAAACGCCCATATCCTTTTTCGCCCACGACTTCTCCATCATACACTATTGCTCCCCTGACCATCGTCATCTTTGGGAAAATCGCATGCATACCCTCAAAAGGCGTCCACCCTGCTTTGCTGTGCATGTTCTCAGCTTTGATGGGCTTTACATCCTTAGGATCGATGAATACCAAATCGGCATCGTTTCCTACCTTGATATCGCCTTTTCCATTTAATCCAAAAACTCTTGCCGGATTAATCGCCATGCGTCCTACCAAACACTGCAACGAGATGTGCCCTGCTTTCACGGCATGTAGCATTAATGGTAGCGACGTTTCAACGCCTGGAACGCCAGGAGGGGCGCTCCATATATCCTGCTCCTTTTCCTCAAGTATGTGAGGGGCATGATCAGAAGCGATGATACCGATGCGATTCTGTAAACCTGCCCAGAGCGCTCGTTTGTCCTCCTCGCTTCTCAGTGGTGGATTCACCTTGCCGAGAGAACCAAGTCTATTCCAGTCCTTTTCGGTGAGAAGCAAGTGATGTGGTGCGACCTCGCATGTCACATTTTTGCTCATGAAGCGCAACCCCTCCCTTGTGCTGATGTGACATATGTGTAACTTGCACCTCGCGGTGTTGGCAAATCTAATCGCTTTTGCGATGGCATCTTTCTCGGACTCATTTGGTCTGGATGCTGAATACACACTGGGGTCGGTTTTACCCACTAACTTCCTGGTCCGCTCCTTTATAACGCGCTCATCCTCTGCATGAATGCATGCAATACCACCCAATTGGGCGATGGTTTTAAGCGCGTTGGATAACGCATCATCATCGACGCACATTTTTCCCATGGATTCTGCCATGTAGATTTCGCCAAAGGCTGTTATACCAGCTCTCCATAACGTCTCGAGCTGCGCCCCCTCCACGACGCCTGCATTGATGCCGAAGTCCACGATCGACTTCCTCGCAGCCTTCAGCTTAACTCTGAATGATTTTAGGGTTGTAGTGGGGGGCGTCGTGTTAGGGTGATCTACGACTGTGGTCACGCCGCCAGCTGCGGCGGCAGATGAGCCGGAGTACCAGTCCTCCTTGTGCGTCATACCAGGGTCGCGGAAGTGCACGTGCACATCTACCACTCCAGGCAAAACGAGCGAACCACGCGCATCGAGTATGTCATCTGCTCTAATATCCTTTGCAATCTTGGATATTCTACCGTCAGTTATCGCTAACTCCGCCTCTCGCACCTCTCCATCAAGGAACAATTTCGCATTTTTGAGGACTACGTCAAACATCGAAACCTCTAAGACAATTTCTTCTCAATGATCTCTCCGTTTGGCTCGACCTCGGCGAAAATCTGCCCCCCAAATATGTAAACTTCTGTTCTTTCATCCAGCCACATGTCTGGCGTCAGCCCTGCCTTGATGCACGTCTGGGACAAAAATTCTTTTGCGCCGAGGCCATATTCAGTCGCCACTTGGGGGAGCAGCAGGCCCGAAAACGGCGTCAACTTTACAAGTAATCCATGCTTGCCGATTTGTATTTTCTCCGGTCGTTCATTTGCCCTGCCCTCTATTAATTTGGGCGGCGTGAGTATCGTGACCTCTATTGTAATATCGTCCAATTCATCTATTTGGGCAGGAGGAAACCGCGGATCTCCGATTGCGGCAGTTATGGCGGAATCCACGATGGCGTCACTGAGGGGCGTATCCGGGTACGGGTGGCCGATGCAACCCCGCAATCCATTCTTTTTGAGCGTCACGAACACGCCTCTTTTATCTTCAAACGCTCCGCCCAGCCGAGGAGTTATCCTAACATGGTCGCCTAAAAATGTCACAATCGCTTCCCTGGCGAGCTTAACAGCACGTTCACCTTCCTCAAAACTTAACATGCTACCTCCACATCCCTATTATGCGAAAGATATATGATTCTTCTGGAGAATAATATAACCGTGAGAGGGGAGGAGGCGGCCTCCGCCGAACTTTTGGAGAAAAGTTCGATCAAAACATGCTACACTTGCACGTTTTTGGTCAAACTTTTAAGTAAAAAGTTTGGTGAGGAAAGTCCCCCCACCGCTGGACATACGAGTGCGCGCAAGCGCACAGGGTGAGAGTCCTGGCTCTGGCACAGAAACGATACCACGATGCATCATGTTGAAACTCCGTAGGAGTTACAACTCCACCAGATCTTCGATCTGGTGTAATGCGATGATTCGAGGACAAGAAAATCACTTATGCGATTTTGACGATGAGGTCGTGCATGCGTGGGTGAAACGGCGAATCCTCGTAGGTGCAAGCCAAAAGATGGGCAAAGTTCAGCTAATGCCCTGGTATGGTGCTTAGACGAATGCCGTCGAAAACCAAAGGGGGCTTACCCTCCCCACTCACCATAACCATGTGGAATGTGAATCTTTTATATAATAAAACGGTAATTTTCATATGTGTTGGCACCAGCAATTGAAGGACGAAACATGACGACGAAATACGATCTGGGTATGCCAGAGCTAGACAAGGCATTGGGAGGGATTCAAAGTGGTACAAACGTAATGCTCATGGGCCCTCCGATGTGTGGAAAAGATGTAATCATCAAGCAGGTCATATATACGGGTTTAAAAAATGGAGATGGAGCAATCCTTGTATCTACTGGAGAGCCCGGCGAAAGCATATTCAAATGGTTCGAACAGAACAAGTTGGACATAGAAAGGGATAAAAGTCGGTTTGGAATCGTGGATTGTGTCTCGAAAACGCTTGGCATGGACGTTTCTGATACGCCAAACATAAAGCGCGCATCGAGTCCGGTTGACTTGACCGGGATTGGGGTTAAAATAAGCCAGTTTTTCGAGCAGTTCTATGTCAGGAATAAACTCCCAAGGGCCAGACTGGCTGTAGACTCACTGTCGACGATGCTGATGTATTCCAATTTGCAAACCGTCTTCAGGTTTTTACACGTTTTCACCGGCAGGATTAAAGCCGCAGAAGCTCTTGGCGTTTATGTGCTCGAGGCTGGCATGCATGACGATAAGACGGTTGCAACGCTCAAAAAATTGTTCGATGGTGCGATTGAAATCAAAGAGGAAAGCGATCAGTTCTTCATTAAAACGATGGGGATAGGCTCAAAACCGAGCAAATGGATGAAGTACGAAATTGACGGCCCCAGGATCGTCATAAAAGGTGATTGAAAAATGTTCGAGACAGGCATTCCGAAATTGGACGATTATCTGGAGGGAGGCATTCCATCTGGCAAATCACTGATATATTATACCCAGCCAGGAGTCGAGGGCGATGTATTTGGTATGCAGACCTTGTACCACAATCTGCACAAAGGACGCAAAGGTGCATATGTAGCCTCGAACTCTGCCCCCTATGCCGTGAAGGGAAGATTTAAGGAATTCGGCTGGGGTGTTGAGAAGTTTAATCAGTTTTTCACCGTTGACTGCTTCTCGGCGCTGGTGGGGGCAGACTCTGATGAGCGCTATGTTGTATCCAATCCAGAGGATATCAAGGCGGTAGATGATGCCTTATCCAAGGCAATGAAAAATGCGGCAGGCGGTGTAATCGTATTTGAATCGCTTTCAACTATCATGGATCATTGTGGTGAAGAAGAAACGCTGGAGTACATAGAGAAATGGAAAAAATACAGCAAAGCGTACGATAGCGTGCTGATTTGCAATTTTACTGCCTGGCCTTATGCCGAGAGTACGTTGAAACGGCTAAAAGAATTGTTTGATGTTGTAATTACTATCAGTGGAATCGCGGAGAGAGTCATCTTTGGGCAGTACTACGGGGTTTCAAAGGCGGACTGGATAGCTGAGCCAAAGAAACGCTCGATATCCTTCAAGGTGTTGTGCCCCGGCGGTATAAAGATATTCATACCAAAAGTTCTCGTAACGGGACCATATCATGCTGGTAAATCCTCGTTTATCCATGCGATCTCAAGCAGGGCGGTATCTGTAGATCGGTTGGGAACAACCGTGGCGATGGACCATGGCTTTATAGACCACAAAGGATTTACAGCTGATATATTTGGAACACCTGGGCAGGAGAGATTCGATCCCTTGCTCAGGATGCTAAGCGGCGAGGCAATGGGGGTATTCTTGTTAATAGATTCAACCAAGCCCGATACCTTCCCGAGAGCAAAAAATATGCTGGAGAGGACCAGAGCGCATGGTCTTCCTTATTTGGTCGTTGCGAACAAACAAGATTTGCCGGACGCCTTAAGTGTGGATGAGATACGGAAAAAGATGAGGATTCCAGAATTGGTGCCGATCATACCCGCCAGCGTAACCAAGAAGAAGGGCGTTTTAGAGGCCTTCGAGACCCTGATCGACATGATAACCGAGATGAGATAGACCGTGGCAGAGACGATTGTTAAGATGCTTGAAAAAGTGCTAACTGACCTAGGACGCACCGGCGACATAGAGGCCTCCGCTATAG
>JASEEY010000001.1 GCA_030018435.1 Methanocellales archaeon | reverse complement strand
ATGGTTATACCTGCAAATACTGCCATGGGCTGAGCACTACGCAGAAACTTCACTCCAACAGTCTTACGATCACCAGATGGGATTGCGTCGACTGCCATTCCTCCACCGGATCAGGGCCAATAGCAAGATATGTCACAAAGATTGACACCTATGCCCACTACGAATCCTATGTCAGCTGTGGAGATAACTGCCATGCTGTCGATCAAAAATTCCATTATTCGACGTATGCACTGGGAGACGTCGTAAATCCCGGATGGAGTGGCTGGACGATTGGTACACCAGTATCCTGTGTAGATTGCCACGTAGATCATGCTGGAGGGGTGCCGTTCAACGCCCCACCCGATCATGGGACGATGAGACCCAACTGCGAAGATTGTCATAGAAGTCCAGAGGCGAATACCTGGATCAAATTTGTACACAACGTCATCACGGCGGCTGGTCCGGACTGTGGAATATGCCATGAGACAATGGTGATCGTTATAGGAGGCAGCGTGCATGTAAAGTTAAACGTTGAGGCTCTTAACGAGACGATTTTGACAGACCCCGCTGTCAAGGCATGCTGGGCCTGTCATGGAAATGGAACCGAACCACTGGGTCATCCACCGGAATACAAAACTCCACTCAATTGTACAGATTGTCATGTGACGTGTGGAGGAGAGGAGCCATACTACCCGCCTGATATAAGCGAGTTGCGTAAAGGGCAAGCAAGCTTGGAAGAGTGCTTGATCTGTCATAATGAGACGCACGTAGCATTAGCTGGTCGCAAGATGGGGCCGCTGATCGAGGATGTAATACTATCCCCAAGCCTGGCAACCCAAGGTAAACGCATTGCTCTGAACGCCAGAATCGATGAGTACTTCTTGACCGTTAAGGGGGCGGAATACTTCATCGATGCGATGGGCGCATCAGGCACGGGAGTCCCGATGGCCGCCGCTGACGGTGCCTTTGACAGAGCCGAGGAAGATGCATGGGGAGTCATAGACACGGAAGAATTATCACTCGGGAATCATACCATCTACGTTCATGCCATGGACTCTGCTGGCACATGGGGTCCAGTTTCATCAATTACATTAACGGTATCTGGCGAGACCTGGTTCGATTTCTGTCTGAAGATTTGGAGGGCTTCAATCGGCATGCTCTATCAGGCATATAGGCAGGCACACGAGTGGTATCATCTGTACACTCCGTTTAAGCCTATGGCGTACACCCCGTTTATAAAGGAGATGTCCCTTAATATACTTGAGGAGCACGGCCAGCCCTTAAGGTGATACTGCCCATGGCTAAAAAGGGAGTTCGCAAATCTGCCCGTAAATCTAAAAGACGAATGGTCATTCTCTTAATCGCGCTCCTCCTCGGGGCCCTATTTGTAGTTATCACCATCATAGGAATGAGGAGTCCTGCCAACGTCGAGCTTATTAATTTGCAAGTGGGAGAAGTGGAATGGGATGCCGAGTATAACTTTCACTCGGATGTTACCCTGTTAATTCAAAACACCGGTAAAAGAACTGCAAGGGACGTGAGAGTATACCTGTACATCAAGGATGGCGGTGGCGAGGTTGAGTATACTGGATACCAGTATTTTCCTGATCTCACAGCTTTGCGCACTGAATCGAGAACATTGACCGTAGGGCTGGATGCCGAAGATAGAAGAATAACGGGAACGATCATAGTATACTGGGACAATAATTCCAACGTCTACAAGTTCTGAGGTTACAGATTGGCACGACGATATCGCTTTTGTAACTTTTTGATATCATCACCAACGACCTCAATTTGATCTAAATCGTTGGTCCCTATTCCTTCCTTGGCTGCCAACTCCAGATATTTTACATCATGCGGGTCTATTCCCATCAAAAATGCCCCCACAGCATCGGTTGCAACTATATCGTTGCCAGCCACGATGACATTTGAACGAACGGGATCGCGAGCGGTTTCATGTGTTTGGCACCCCATTATGCCATCGATAACGCCCAATCTCGGCATGAATCTCTTATTCAAATCCACGATTTTCTCATGAATATCCTTGTGCATAATGCTCTTCGGCAATATACCCCCCATCATGTTTTTCATATTGAGCGTGACAGTAGCAAGGTTGTGCACCTTCAACTTCGCTACTGAAACGATCGCGTCGCACTCGAAGAATGTCTTGGCAACATTGACTTTTTTCAGCTTGGTAGCATTAGGAATCGTAACCTCTACTCTTTCGTCCCTGTTCAGATCTATCAGTTCTACGTCACGAACCATATCGGTAAGTCCAACCTTCTGAAACGTCTCCATGGTATCAAAATCGGTGCTTCCCCCTTCTGCGATGATGATATTTTCAAATCCGCTATCCTGGAAATACTCGACAACCCCCAAGATGACTAGGGGATCGGTCGTCACACCGGTGTATGGTAAATCGTTCGTGACGTAGTTTGGTTTGATGAGTATCCTCTCATCCTTTTGAAAATACTGAGATGCATGTATACTTGCCAGTGCTCTTTTTGTCCCCGCTAATGGTTTATCAGTATTAATGACTGCGACGTTACTCCTATTCATCACCATGCACTCTCCGTCTAAAGACAAAACCTTTTTCACTACATAATTAAATCCAGAATAGGAGCTATAACAAAAGCCATATCAATGGAGTGCGAGTGGAATGAACGATATTTTGCGAAGTCGGTTGACATCTGGTATGGATAAAGACGTGGCAGAATTCATCTCCTCGATAGATGTCGATAGATGGATTTTCGAATCCGATATATTTGTGAACAAAGCGCATGTCACGATGCTGTGCGAGCAGAACATCATTTCCAAAGAGGATTGTTTATCGATATTGAGGGCACTTGACACCATCAAAAAAGGAGGATTTGCATCTCTGGACGCAACGCTTGAGGATGTTCACGTCGCCATAGAATCAAAGGTAATCGAACTGGCTGGTGAGGCAGGAAGTAGAATGCACACCGCCATATCGCGCAACGATGAAGTTGCAACATGCATCAGAATCGCGCTTAGAGAAGAACTACTGGAAATGATGCGCGAGCTGATCGCGCTAAGAAAAGTTCTACTTAACATGGCAGATAAACACACCAGCACGGTAATGCCGGGTTTTACGCATCTTCAGCACGCGCAACCAACCACATTCGCTCATCACCTAATCGCGCACGCAGATGCGTTCAAGAGAGATTTTAACAGAGCCACGGATGCGTATGCACGCGTCAATCTGTGTCCTTTAGGAGCGGGGGCATTCGCCTCGACCGGGTTTTCGATTAATAGGGAGAGAACAGCGCAGCTATTAGGCTTTGAGAGTCTGATTGAGAATTCGATGGATGCCGTAAGCACGAGAGATTTTGCAATAGAATGCATCTCCGCCTTCGCAAACACGATGGTGGATCTAAGCAGGATTGCAGAAGAATTCATCCTCTGGAGTACTCCCGAATTTGACTTCATTGAATTAGACGACGGATATGCGTCTACAAGCAGCATCATGCCCCAGAAGAAGAATCCGGATGCACTTGAGTTGATACGTGCTAGGGCAAGTTCTGTTGGAGGCGCGTTACAATCCGTCCTTTCCATCTGCAAGGCGCTACCCTACAGCTACAACAGGGACTTACAAGAAGTCACACCACATTTGATAAACGCAATCTCAACATTGCGTTCATCCCTGAGAATTACGACCGGCGCGATCGATACAGCACAGATCAAAAGCGACAGAATGGCTGCTGCGACCCACGTTGGTTTCATCACTGCAACCGAATTAGCCGATACCGTTGTTCGGGAGACTAACGTTCCATTCCGAACAGCATATCAGATCGTCGGGACTCTTGCGAGAAGTGGTCAAAAAACCACATTGGACGAAATCGATGTTGTGTCGAAGAAGGTGATTGGAAAGAAGTTGAGCGAGCTGGGGCTTACGCAATCATCGCTTGACAAAGCGCTCGATCCGGAGCAGAACATTCAAATAAGAGGCATCAGGGGCGGTCCTGCGCCGAAGGAGACGATCAGGATGATCAAGGATAGAATGAAGCAAATCAGCAGTGATATGAAATCCTTGGACCAAAAGGTCGGCAAAATAAATGCTGCGCTAAAGCAACTGAACGCACCGGTGCGTGAAAAATGAAAATCAAAAGGGTCAAAGTTGAACGAGAGGGCGTCACCTATACCGGGCTCATGATGCCCAGTAAAGGAGCGCGTATCATTCTAAAATTGGATAATGGATACAACATCGGCATAAAAAAGGATGCCAAGACGAAGGTTACAACGCTCAAGGAAGAAGGAGTCGAGTCGCGCAAAAAGATGCCTTCTCCATCACCAAATCCATCTCTGCCAACCATCTCAATACTCTCCACCGGCGGCACAATTGCAAGCAAGGTTGACTATAGAACTGGAGCGGTGACATCACAATTCGATGTCGAGGACATACTCAACGCGATACCAGAGCTAACGGAAATTGCCAATTTTAGGGGCAAGGTCATCTACAACATCCTGAGCGAGAACATGAAGGCCGAATGCTGGCAAAAGTTGGCAAGGGCAGTCGCAAATGAGATCAAGAAAGGCGCAGACGGAATAATGATCACGCATGGAACAGATACCATGACATATACCGCCGCCGCGTTATCCTTCATGCTGAAGACACCCGTGCCCATCGTGTTTGTGGGTTCACAGCGAAGTGCGGATAGACCGAGCAGTGATAATGTCGTGAATGCCGTCTGCGCTGCAAAGGTTGCGACCAGTGACATTGCCGAGGTTGTGGTCGTGATGCACGCAGGTACGTCCGATGACGAATGTCTGATACATAGGGGTGCAAGGGTGAGGAAGATGCACTCTTCGCGGAGAGATGCGTTCCAGTCAATCAACGCGAAACCCATCGGTAGAATCGATTATGAAACGCGGAAGATTCGCACCAGCGAAGAATATCGCAAAAGGGGCGGGCAGGAGTTGGTCCTAAACGATAGATTAGAGGCAAAATGCGCGCTGGTCAAATTCTCACCTGGCGCCGATCATAGCATAATCGATTATTACACTGGCAAAGGTTACAAAGGAGTGGTGATAGAGGGCACGGGATTAGGTCACGTTTCCACAGAGTGGATAGCATCCATTAAAAAGGCAGTTGATAGCGGTATACACGTGGTGATGACGTCCCAGTGCCTCGGCGGCAGGATTTGCGATAGGGTGTATGATACCGGTCGGGATTTGCTCAACGCGGGCGTCATTGAAGGTGAGGATATGTTGCCGGAAGTTGCGCTCGTCAAACTGATGTGGGTGCTCGCTCAGACTGAAGATCCTGCCAAAGTACGCCAGCTAATGCAGACAAACATAGCAGGTGAGCTCAGCAGGAGATCGGAACATGCTTGATTATCGACGACTTGGTCTGAGGGCGGGTTTGGAGATTCACCAGCAATTAGATACGAAGAGAAAATTGTTCTGCAACTGTCCTACCAGACTTAGGAGTGCAGACGAATCCACCTATGAAATACGACGAGGGCTTCATCTGACCGAGAGCGAGTTGGGCGAGATCGATAGAGCAGCATTAGAGGAGGCCAGAAGGAGAAGACTGTTCATATACAAAGGGTATGACACAACGTGTCTGGTGGAGAACGATGAAGAGCCTCCGCAGCCTCTGAATCAGGAAGCGCTGGATGTCGCACTCGAAGTCGCATTACTGCTAAACATGACACCGGTCAACGAAGTGCACACCATGAGAAAAATCGTCATCGATGGTTCCAATACGAGCGGATTTCAACGAACCGCTTTTGTCGCTTCTAATGGGAAAATAAGCACCTCTGATGGCGATATTGGAATTGCAACCCTTTGCTTGGAGGAGGAGGCGGCGCAAAAGGTAGCAGAGGATAAAAATGGCGTGATGTACTCGCTTGATAGGCTGGGGATTCCATTGGTGGAGATCGCAACCAAGGCAGATATCACAACGCCAAAGCAGGCACGCATCGTTGCTGAGGGGTTTGGCATGATGCTACGCTCGACCGGCAAGGTAAAGAGGGGCATAGGCACCATCCGGCAGGACATAAACATCTCAATCGCTGAGGGTGCTAGGGCCGAGATAAAAGGGGTACAGGCCCTCAATTTGATTGAGGCTATCGTAGAGCGCGAGGTGCTAAGGCAGGTAAACCTGCTGAAGATTCGGGACGAACTTAAAAGGAGAGGTGCCAAGCGCGTTAAAACTGAAATAATCAATGTGAGCGATGTGTTCGCCAGCACTAAGTGCGGTGTCATCAAAAAGGCGCTCAAAAAGGGCGTCTTTGCAGTTCGTCTACCAAAATTCGGCGGTTTAGTAGGACAAGAAATTCAACCGGGTCGTAGATTTGGCGCTGAATTCGCAGATAGAGCGAAACGATTCGGCATAGGCGGCGTTTTCCATACAGATGAATTGCTAGGATATGGAATAACCAACGCTGAGGTAACAACGCTCAAGAAGAGGGTTCATGCCGCCCCGGAGGATTGTGTGATATTCGTCGCAGGGGAGAGGTCAAAAGCAGCTCTTGCATTAGAGGGTGTAGTCGAGAGGGCTAACATGGCATTGAAAGGCGTACCTGAGGAGACGAGAAGAGCGCTGGAGGATGGCAACTCAGCGTACATGAGACCCTTGCCAGGAGCGGCACGAATGTATCCCGAGACGGATGTGTTGCCTGTCCCCATCTCTCAAAAGCGATTGAAGCGGATCAAAAGTGCGCTGCCCGAGCTGTTTCCAGAACGAAGGGCACGATATATTAAGGAGTACGCCTTGAGCGAGGAGTTCGCGGGATTGATGTCTAGGTCGAGTAAAGCACGCCTCTTTGAGCGTATAGTAGCATTAGGTATATCACCGACATTGGTTGTTAGAACCTTAGAGGCTACAACATCCGAGCTCAGCAGAGAAGGAGTGCCAGTTCAATCTCTTAAGGACGAGCATTTTATGGAGGTCTTCAAATTGATAAAAGTGAACAGAATAGCGAAGGAAGGCATTCCCCTAGTGCTAAGAAGCCTGGCAGCCAATCCAAGTAAAACCGCAGAAGAAGTGGCATTAGAACTTGGCTTACGAACGCCGGATAGGAAGGAAATTGAAAGCATCATAGACAAGGTTGTGCAATCCAAGGAAGGCTTTATTAGGGAAAGAGGGTTAAGAGCAGTAAAGCCCCTCATGGGAGTGGTCATGAAACAGCTCAGGGGCAAGGCTGATGGAAGACTTGTCAACTCCATCCTTAAAGAAAAAATTACAGCGATTATGAGGGAAAAATAAAATGGGAAAAACTGGCAGTATTGAATGGGTTCAAATAAAGGGTAGAAAGGGGCAAACGAGACTTGTACCCAAGCGCGACGCCACAGCCAAGAGACCTGGACCTGCACAGAGATATGACTCGTCTGGCCGCATAAGAAGGCAACTTAGACGATCTGAAAAGGCCATACTTGGGTCTAAAGTTATCTCCAGGAGACCTGTGAAACCTACAGAGCCTGCGGAATCCGCAGCGGAATAGACATGCTGATACATCCAGTTTTGATGATGATCGGGCTAACCGTTTTAGCTATAGCGCTCATTTTGTACCTGCTCATCGAAGCGTTCAAGAGCGTGGGGTTTACCGTTTATGAGACGCTCGTACTGCTGCCCGGCTCGATCGTCGCATTCAGATTCATTCCCAACATCCCGATCTTTCCACAGGGAAACATAGTCCTTTGTTTTAACGTGGCTGGCTGTTTGATACCATTGATCATTTCATGGCAGGTGCTGAAAACTGGCAGGGCACCACTAGGGGCGTGCATCATCGGAGTCGTCATCGTGTCAATCATGGCAAATCACCTCTCGTCCTTCGTGCCTGGAAAGGGGGTGATCATCAACAATATATACATACCCTCGCTGGCAGCCTGTTTAATCAGCATCGCGCTATCAAGGAAATGGGAACGCATAGGACCTGTATCCTACGTTTCGAGCTCGATGGGCATCTTGATCGGTTGCGACCTACTACGCTTAAGGGAAATTCTTTCGTATCCATCGCTCATCACGACCTATGTAACGATAGGCGGCGCTGGCATATTTGATGCGATATTCGTTGCCGGGATCGTGGCCATCATGATGGACATATTTGTCACGACAGTTATGAAGGTGAGTGAATAGCAGATCAAAATCACTTCTTCAACCAGGGCATCATGGCCCTGAGTTTTTTGCCGACCTTTTCGATTTGGTGCTGGGATTCCCGCTCGACCAGTGTACTAAATACCGGACGCCCGGATTCATTCTCCTTAATCCATTCCTTGGCAAATTCGCCCTCTTGAATCTCTCTTAGAATCTCCCACATGGCCCCTCTGGACTGGCGATTTATGATCCTCTTCCCCCTGGTCAAGCCGCCATATTCTGCGGTGTCTGATACGGACCTCCACATATGAGTTAGCCCGCCCTCTTGGATCAAATCCACGATCAATTTGAGCTCGTGTAATGATTCAAAATACGCAACCTCCGGCTGATATCCAGCCTCTACTAGTGTCTCAAACGTCGCCTTGATCATCTCGGTGACACCGCCGCATAAGTCCACTTGCTCGCCGAACAAATCAGTTTCCGTTTCCTCTGCAAACGTGGTTTCTATGACACCTGCCCTGGTACATCCAATCCCCCTGGCATACGCGAGTCCTACTCGCTTCACCGCTCCTGTAAAATCTTGGTGAACCGCAAGCAATCCTGGCACACCCTTTCCCTCTAGATACATTCTCCTCAGCAGGTGACCGGGGCTCTTTGGCGCAACCATAAATACATCCACATCCCCTGGCGGTACGATTTGCTTGAAATGAATGCTGAACCCATGGGAAAAGCCAAGCGCATTACCACTTTCCAAACCCGGTGAGATGTCATCCTTATAGATTGCAGATTGTACGTGATCTGGTACAAGGATTTGTACAACATCTGCCTCTGCGGCAGCATCCTTGACTGATAAAACTTCTAAGCCATCCCCCTTTGCCTTATCCCAGGATTTTCCCTTGCGAGCTCCAACCACCACATCCAATCCCGAATCACTTAAATTCTGCGCCTGTGCATGTCCCTGGCTACCATAACCAATGACTGCAATCCTCTTATTCCGCAGCGGCGTCAAATCCGTGTCTTTGTCGTAGTAAACCTTTGCCATGCTCACTCCTCCTTGACCGCCTTTGCACCCCTGAGCATCGAAACTTTACCAGTTCGCACCATTTCCTTGATCCCAAACCGTCGCAATAGATCTGTCATTGCGTTTATCTTGGACACGTCACCAGTGATCTCGATCACGAGGGTTCTCGTACCAACATCGATGATCCTTGCCCGGAAGATGTCGGCAATCTGCATGACCTCAGACCTCTCTTTCGGCCCCGCTTCTACTTTAATCAACGCAAGCTCCCTGTCAATCGACGATTCTGGCTTAATATCTGAAACCTTGATCACATCCACGAGCTTATTCAGCTGCTTGGTCACCTGCTCCAAGATGCGATCATCTCCTTCCACAACGATGGTCATTCTTGATATCTCAGGATTTTCCGTGATGCCTACCGCCAAGCTGTCAATGTTGAAACCCCTTCTGGAGAATAGACCAGAAACTCGTGCGAGCACGCCAGGCTTATTTTCAACCAAGATGGAAAGTGTGTGTTTCATGTCTTCTCCCCATAATCTATGATCTCATTTATAGCTGCCCCTGCAGGCACCATGGGAAATACGTTCTCCTCTGGAGTAATCTGGAAGTCGATCACTGCGGGCTTGTCAGAATCGATTGCATCTTCAATCGCAGACCTCACTTCACCTGGCTTGGTGACCTCTATGCCAAGTGCTCCATATGCTTCTGCCAACTTCGTGAAGTTCGGGCTCGTATCCAAACGTGTGGCAGAATATCGCTTATCATAGAACAATTCCTGCCACTGTCTGACCATTCCCAAAAACTTGTTGTTCAGAATTGCCACCTTGACCGGAATGTCATTGATGACTGCGGTCGCTAGTTCCTGGGAATTCATCAAGAAGCTACCATCCCCTGCGATGTCAATGACCGTCTTATCTGGACAGCCCACTTTTGCGCCTATGGCGGCTGGGAATCCATACCCCATCGTGCCCAATCCGCCCGATGATATGAGCGTGCGCGGCTTGGTAAATTTGAAGTACTGAGCTGCCCACATCTGATTCTGACCTACTTCGGTGGTGATGATGGCGTCCGGACAGAGATCATAAATTTGCTCGACCACATATTGGGGCTTAAGCTCCTTGCTCTTCCTGTCATACTCCAACGGAAACTCCTTTTTCCATTTTTCGATTTTTTCGCTCCACTTTGATTTAGGCTTCGGCTTTAGCTCTTTAATCAGCTCCTTTAGGATGTTCTGGGCATCTCCGACGATCGGTATGTGTGCAGCAACGTTCTTGCTGATCTCGGCTGGGTCTATATCGATGTGAATGACCTTCGCATTAGGCGCGAAGCTATCTAATCGGCCAGTCACCCTGTCATCAAATCTTGCTCCGATAGCTATGATCAAATCCGATTCCATCATCGCGTAATTTGCATATTTCGTGCCGTGCATTCCAACCATTCCAAGCGACAGGGGATGTGTACCTGGAAATGTACCGATGCCTAGCAACGTTGTAGTCACCGGAGCCATGAGAGTCTCCGCCAAGGAGCGAAGCTCCGCGTGGGCTCCAGAAATCACAACTCCTCCTCCTGCGTAGATGATCGGTCGTTCGGCCTCCGTTATAGCCTTGGCAGCTCTCTTAATCTGCAGTGGATGTCCTTTTGATGTTGGCTTATACCCTCTCAACTGGATGCTCTTGGGGTATTCGAATTCAGTTTCCTCTGTTTGAACGTTCTTTGGCAAATCCACCAGCACAGGACCTGGCCGCCCTGTTGAGGCGATATAGAATGCCTCCTTTATGATATCAGGCAGCATCTTAGCATCTTTCACGAGATAATTGTGTTTGGTGATTGGAAGTGTGATGCCTGTGATGTTGGCCTCTTGAAACGCGTCATTACCTACCATACTTGTGGGAACCTGTCCTGTGAATGCGACTATGGGCACGGAATCCATGTACGCATTCGCTATCCCCGTAACCAGATTCGTAGCACCTGGGCCAGAGGTTGCCATGCATACCCCAACTCGTCCCGTCGCCCTTGCATATCCATCCGCAGCATGTGCCGCCGCCTGTTCATGTCTCACGAGGATGTGCCTTATGTCCGAATCATACAGCTCATCGTATATCGGCAGTATCGCCCCTCCTGGCAATCCAAAGATCACCTCAACGCGCTCCTCATGCAGACACTCGATGAACGCCTCTGCACCGCTCATTTTTTGCTTCTTTGCCACTGCTTTTACCCCTTCATTAACTCTTTCTTTGCATCTTTTATCAATTGAGAATCTTCCTGACCATACATCTTTTTAAGCCCTACGATATCTGGACCTCCTCGTCCTTTTTCGATGTCATCTAATATTCTTTTTTCTCTCTTTTTCGAAGTTCAGACTCGTCGATTTTGGGTATTTGTATTAAGCCGATTGGTTTGACACCTGTAACGAGGTATTGTGAGGATTCTTCACTTTCTTCTACTATCTTGTGTGGTTCACTGACATCTGTAACAGCTACAATATCTTGAGGATTTTGAACGAACCGACCGCATGTTACAACGATTATATCCTTATGTAAAGTACATGAACTGTCTTTTAGATTGCATCGATTACATAGGCTCATAACTTAATCACTTCCATCGAATTTCACTCCATCAATCGATTAATTCCTTCGAGTACGGCTTCCACAGATGCCATGATGATGTCCTCTCTTGCCCCCCTTGCAGTGATCATCTTCCCATCCTTGCTCAGTTTGACCCACACCTCCACCAATGCATCTGTGCCACCAGTGATGGCTTCGACCCTATACTCCTCCAATTGTATATCCGCTATGCCAGCTATCGCTCTACGCAGCGCATTTATCGCCGCATCAACGGGACCGACACCGGTGCCAGACTCCGTCACATCCTTATTATTCACCACCAACTTAACCGATGCAGTTGGCGTGACCTTGTTTCCAGATACGACGGTCAGCTCGTCCAGTTTCACCTTGGCCTCTCTATAGATTCCCAACACCGCTTCAGCGATTGCTTGTAAGTCTGTATCCGTAACCCTTTTCCCTTTGTCGCCCAGTTCTTTGATTCTGTTTGCGATCTCGCTTACCTGCTCTTCGCTCGCCCCTAGTCCAAGTTCCTTTAACGCCATCCTAACAGAGCTTTTTCCTGTATGCTTACCGAGTATGATCTTCCTCGTTCTGCCAACTTTTTCCGGTGCTATGGGCTCGTATGTCTTTGGAGATGCCAATATCCCGTGTGTGTGAATGCCGGATTCATGCGTGAATGCATAATCTCCAACGATGGCTTTGTTACGCGCAACCGGCACACCGGTCAGTCTGCTTACTAACCTGGAGGTGGTATATAGGGCTTTGGTACTTATGCCCGTTTTATAGTTGTACAGCGCTTCCAACGTCATCACAACCTCTTCTAGGGAAGCATTTCCTGCGCGTTCGCCAAGGCCGTTGATGGTTACATGCACTTGTTGCGCTCCGGCACGCAACGCCGCAATCGAATTTGCCGTCGCCAGCCCGAAATCATCATGACAGTGTATGCCTGTTGGTACAGACAAAGTTTTCAGCCTGGTAAATATCTTTTCAGTCTGCTCCGGGATCAGTACGCCGACAGTATCACAGAAGCATATCCTATCTGCGCCAGCAGATATTCCCTCTTTGTATAATGACATGAGGTAGTCCAAATCCGCCCTCGATGCATCCTCTCCGCTTAACTCAACGATCAAACCATGATCCTTGGCATATTCCGTAACATCAACAGCCATTTGTTTTACCGTTTTCCTGTCCTTCTTCAGCTTTCGCTTGATGTGCAGGTCCGAAACCGGCACGACAAGGTGCACGGAATCCACGTCACATTCCAGGGCTAGGTCTATATCGTTTTTCAAGACTCTAGTAAAACTGCATATCTCTGCATGCAGACCTTCATTTGCAATGGCTTTGATCGATGCCCTCTCACCCTCAGATGTAATCGCAGAGCCGGCTTCGATGACATGAACTCCTAACTCATCGAGTTTCCTGGCAATCCAGAGCTTCTCCTCTGCTGTCAGCGAAACACCGGGTGTCTGCTCTCCATCCCTGAGTGTGGTGTCAAAAAACCTTATACCCTTGAATAAGGCGACCATCTCTATTCACACACTCCGTTTAAGCTGCGCATACGCCTTTGGCTTAAGCATTCGCAAAGCGAATGCGTACCCGCACCTAAATCGATTTTACTAAATATCAAGTTTTGGGTACTCAGATGAACAACGGAGCGAAGACTAATGCGACAATAGACATCAGCTTGATTAAGATGTTCAGTGATGGACCGGATGTGTCTTTGAATGGATCGCCCACCGTATCACCTACTACCGCAGCTTTATGCGTCTGAGAGCCCTTGCCGCCCAAATTTCCAGCCTCAATGTATTTTTTCGCGTTATCCCAGGCGCCACCAGCATTAGCCATCGTGACTGCAAGCAAAAACCCCGTGACTATCGCGCCAGTCAACAGACCGCCAAGCGCTTCTGCACCAAGCGTCAATCCTATGGCAATCGGTGCTATAACAGCCAATATGCCAGGAGCAACCATTTCCTTCAGCGCCGCACTCGTACTTATATCAACACATCTCGCATAATCTGGTTTTGCCCTTCCCTCCATCAGACCGGGGATTTCATTAAATTGCCTGCGCACCTCGTTAACGATTTGAAATGCCGCTCTCCCGACGGCCCTCATCGTAATGGAGGAGAACAAAAATGGCAGCAGACCTCCTATGAACAGGCCCACTATAACCCTTGGATTCATTATGTCGATGCCCCGAAGATTGGTGGCAGCACAATACGTCACAAATAGCGCTAGAGCAGTAAGAGCAGCAGAGCCAATGGCAAAGCCCTTTCCAATAGCAGCGGTTGTATTTCCCACCGCATCCAGTGCTTCAGCCCTCTCCCTTATCTCTTTTCCCATATGCGCCATCTCTGCAATTCCTGCGGCATTGTCCGCCACCGGCCCGTATGTATCGGCAGCGAGCGTTATTCCCAATGTGGAGAGCATTCCCACAGCAGCAATCGCAATTCCATACAATCCAGCGAAGTGGTGCGCAAGCAAGATGGCAACGCATACAGCAACAATTGGCACCACTGTACTCTGCATGCCGATCGACAGTCCGCTGATGATGTTAGTTGCAGCACCCGTTTGCGAGGAGTGTGCAATTGCTCTCGTCGGCGCGTTTTCGGAGGAGGTGTAGTACTCCGTGATTAGCCCGATTAAAATCCCTGTAATCAAACCGGCAAGCGTTGCATAAAATACGCCAACGTCGCCAATGATGATCTTGATCACAAAGTATGCCATGATCGCCATTAGAATGGTGCTCGCAAATATGCCCTTGTTAAGTGCAGCGTGCAGGTTCGCTCTCTTGCCAACCCCCACGAAGAACGTTCCAACAATCGATGCAAAAATTCCCACAGCTGCTAACACTAGCGGAAGTTCTGCAGTGTACGCCATAGGCTTAAACGAAGTGTACGCGACGATGCCTATCGCCATCGCCGCGATGATGGAATCCACGTATGATTCGAACAGATCTGCACCCATGCCGGCTACGTCGCCGACGTTATCTCCAACGTTATCCGCAATGACTGCTGGGTTCCTAGGATCGTCCTCGGGAATACCCACTTCGATTTTTCCAACCAAATCCGCTCCTACGTCGGCGGCCTTGGTGTATATCCCGCCCCCTACCCTGGCGAAAAGCGCAATGGAGCTGGCACCAAAACCGAAGCCGAAAAGTATGCCAGGGTCCCTGAAAACGTAATATAAAACGCTGACACCCAGTAGCCCAAGGCCCACAACCGATAGTCCCATTACCGCACCACTTGAAAATGCAACCCTCAACCCGTCGTTCAGACTCTTCTTGCATGCATTGACAGTTCTCGCATTAGACTTGGTGGCGACTCTCATGCCTACGTTTCCCGCCAACGCCGAGAGGAGTGCACCAATGGCGAACGCCAGTGCCGTCTTGGCATCTATTATTGCAAAGATTGCCGCTACCACCACAACGACAAAGATCGCTATGGTCTTGTACTCTCTGTTTAAAAACGCCATCGCCCCTTCCTGGATCGCTTCAGAAATCTCCTTCATCTTGGGCGTTCCTATGTCTTCTTTAAGAACGCGCAGCGCTAACAATGCAGCGAATATCAGGCCAGCTATGCTAATAATGGGTGCGAATAACGTTAGTTGCATGATGTGTTCCTCTTAAAGGTTAAAAGATTATCTCGCTTTCTTGTGTTTCGCTTTCGTGTACTTTTCAAAGGCTTTTGCCGCCGCTGGACTCCTCGCCCTGAGTTTGTCCACTACCATCCTTCCTATTTCAGATGCGGGAATTCTATCGTATGCCTTCTGTTGGATTTCGCCAGCGATCTTCTCGGCAACCTCTTTAGGGGCACCAGCACGCACACATCCATTTATGATTTTCTTCAATTGGAAGTCCTCTAAGCGCCCGTCCCTCTTTACGACTGAAATTTTAGCCAAGTTGCCACCTCCTTACCTCATTCCACGCTGTTCGTTTATAACATTTATCTTTAAGCCTTGCACTCCGTTTAAGCTAACGCGTAAAGTACCCGCCCACGGTCTCAAGTGCACGCGCTATCAGTTCTGCACACCTGTCCAGGTCCTTCAGACTGAGCACCTCGACCGGAGAGTGTGCATACCTCATCGGCAGGCTCACCGTTCCAGAGGGGATACCTGCCTTCGTAAGCTGAATCGCGGTCGCGTCCGTCGTGCCTCCTTCGGAAACGTCTAATTGGTAAGGAATCTCGTGCCTCTTTGCCGTCTCTTCCAACCATCTCAAAACGGGCGCTGGTGTGATGATGCCTCGTCCGGCAGCATCCATCACCGTTAGCGAAGGCCCCTTGCCGATCTCGATGGCAGAATCCTTCTTCTCGATGCCCGGGTGATTGCCAGCGATCGTAATTTCCGCTGCCAGCGCCACATCCGGGCTCAGCTCGAATGCAGACGTCTTTGCACCTTTTAGCCCAACCTCTTCTTGAACGGTACCAACAGCATATATCGTTGACTTCGTCTTCGTCCGCTTTAGTGCCCCTATCATCATGACCAATCCTGCCCTGTTGTCGAATGCCTTGCCTGTAACTAAATCATTTGCCAAAGGGCGGAACTCCCTATCGATGGTTATTGGCACTCCTGGGATGATACCCAGTTTCTCGGCATCTTTTTTACTGGAGGCGCCAACATCGATAAACATGTCATCTGCTTTTACCACCTTCTTCCTCTCTTCTTCTTCCATTCTGTGTGGCGGCTTGGACCCGATGACGCCAATCAAAGGTCCCTTCTCCGCATGCAGAATTACCCTCTGATTAAGCAACGTCTGGTCAAACCATCCGCCAACCTTGGCAAACCTGATAAAACCAGAGTCTTCAACACACTTGACCATTAGACCAATCTCATCCATATGGGCAGCGAGCATGACTGAGGGGCGCGATCCCTTTTTCGCGGCGATGAGATTCCCGAGCGAATCTACCCTCACCTCATCGACGTACGATTTCAATTCATCCCTAACCAGCGCGCTAATGTCACCCTCATATCCTGAGATCCCATGGGCATTTGACAACTTTTCCAGCAAATTTCTCATTTCTTTCATAGTACTCACTCCAAACTGGTGTGCCGCAATCTGAGATATGTCTCATCCCTTTTGGTAACCTTCATCAGCTCTGAGATCACTCCGTCCAGAAATACCAAGCTCGTGGTTTCAAAGAGCGTTCCTAAAGGTGCCAGGGTATAATGCTCACCTCTCACCTGGCGCTCCAAATAATCGATCTTCTCTGCTTTGCTCCGTCCCTTCACTTCGACCACTATATCGGACACTTTAGCCAGCGAAGAGCTTGGGTTCGATACAATCGAAATCAATTTGGCTCCGCACTGCTTACCAACCATGGCAAGCTCAACAACGGATTTTGTCTCTCCAGATCCAGAGATCGTGATCAGAACGTCACCGTCCTCTATAGCCGGTGTTACAGTCTCACCGACCACAAATACCGGCAGGTCGAGATGCATCAATCGCATGGCAAACGCCCTGCCAACCAGACCAGATCTGCCGGCGCCCATCACAAAGATCTTTTTAGCATGAAGAATCTGGTCGATCATCTCATCTACCTTGGCATCCTGGACGGTTTCTGCTGTCTTGATGATATGCGTCCCTATCATCTTCATCGCCAATCTGACGCTTCTCGTCGCCTTGCTCTCATCCTCGGACATCGGTAACGATCTCCTTCATCTTTAATGCATCTCTCTCTAATAAAGGTGATTCACAGATTACCGTGGCATCATATCCTCTATCGACCAATACCTCGGCCAGATGCCTAAAGTTTGGTTCGTCGTTTAACGGTGCGTGTTTTTTCTCATTGCCTTTTGAATACTCCACCCCGGTGAAATGGATATGGAACCTCGCTTGACCAAAATTGTCAAATATAGCACCAAAGTCTCCCTTCCGCCTCAATGAGCCGTTACCTCTGGCATGGATGTGGGCAAAATCAAGCACAGGAACAACTCTGTCCACCTCAGTTATGATTCTTGCAATCTCATCAAGGGTGCCAAACTGGTTTTGTCTGCCTGTCGTCTCAATACCAAGATAGACGTCGTCGCTTACCTCATTCCGTATCTCTGCACAGGCATCTCTAACCAATGCAAATGTATCGTTCAAGTAATAAGCAGCATGGAATACGACGATGGTTGCGCCCATCTCACTTGCTATTTTTGCCGAATTAATGATAAATCTCTTGCTCTTTTCGATCGTTTCTTTTTTCTTGGATGCGAGATTTATGTAGTAGGGAGCATGCACCGATAACTCGATTCCCACCTTCTTCGCCAGCTGACCGGCCTTCTTCGCAGAAACGCTATCCATAAAAATGCCCCTGACAAACTGAACTTCCATTGCATCCAGTCCAACGTCAGATAAGTACTGGATTCCAGCTTCCACTCCTTTTCCCTTCTTTGCCAATGGAATCCCCGCTATGCCTATCCTGATCAAACCCATCACTCGTCAGATGCCATTATGTCTTTTCTGAAATCGACCTTTTTGATTCGCCAACCATCTATATCGCTTAACTCGTCGAAGAGCAGCATGATCTTTGCGGCACCGCTATTCCAGAATAAATCCTTATGAACGGGCCTCTGCTGAAGCTGCTCCAAGATGGCGTCAGCAAGATGGTCTAATGCCTCTCTTTTTGAGAACGGTATGTTAAATATCGCCCTATATCCCCCCCTGGTCTTTGCATATGAGACCAGGATGTATTCTTTGCCTTCGTATTTCTCAATATCGTTAAAATCGCAGATGACCTCCATTTCATGCGTCACAGAAGAGTCGACGTTGGAGATTCCAGTTAAAATGTGCTTGATCAAATTCTCTGGTGTCTTTTTCCCAAACCATATCGCGATTTTGCCTTGGGTACAGGTCATGGTGATGTCATCTGTGCCCATCTCTATCGAGGATACCACTTGGTCGGCCTTGGAGATATCAAACTTGGCGATATCTGGATAGCTGTCACCGAACTCTATGGACACCAACATAATCAACATCTTGTATTGAGTGTGTAATAAAACATATCTAATTCTTTTGTTATCAGATTCTATACCAGAATCTTTACCAAAATTTTTTTAATGGGATAAGACTATGGATGATTGGCGAGATGAAGCCTGCGAAGAAAGCTAACCTGTCATCTACGGATGGCAGCTGTCGTGCAGAAACTTGGGTTAACAACCAAGGGAGGGCACAACTAAACACTTTGGCAGTAAGGCGTTGAGGCGAAACACGCAGGAAAAAGACCCAAAGGACGAAAACCGACAGATCTCGTATCTACTCGATGAGTACTCCCAGGGCCGAGTCTTGCCACTTCATTTTATGGCTTCTAACTTGGCTTTTTGTTCTGCGATATCTTCGTCTCCAAGCATTTTGAACAGCGGCGCTACATCTTTTATGGGTTGCGATGTAACAGGTTCTTTTGCAGAGCTCCACTGCTGTTCGTGAACAGAGTCGCCGTAGCCCAGCATGTTCCAAAGTTTTTGCGCTGAAAAAGGCAGGAATGGTACCATCAGGATGGATAAAGACCTCACGACGCATGCACTCACGTAAAGCGTGCTCGCACCAGCTTTTTTATCAGTTTTCCAGGGCTCCTTCTCGTTGAAGTACTGGTTGCCAAGCGATGCCAAACTCATCACACTTGCCATGGCCTTCTTGAACTCACAGTTTTGGATGTGCTTTCCAACGACGTCCACCGTTTTGCTGATGTCCCTTAGTACGGATTTATCCCTTGGGTCCAGAGTACTTGGTCTTGGTATGATGCCATCATAGAAGCGGTCGATAAACGTCAGCACCCTGTGCACGAAGTTGCCCAATGTCGACACGAGCTCTTCATTATTTCTTCGTTGAAACTCATCCCAAGAGAAGTCTGCATCCTTGGACTCTGGCATGTTGATCGACAAACAATATCGCAGCGGGTCTGGAGCAAAATGTTCTAGATATTCATCAAGCCAGACTGCATAGCCCTTGCTGGTAGAGAACTTTTCCCCTTCAAGGTTTAAGAATTCGTTTGCGGGCACATTTGTCGGGAGATTTAGTCCACCATGAGCTAACAACATCGCTGGCCATATGATCGTATGAAAAGGAATGTTGTCCTTTCCGATGAAGTAGTATGTCTCGGTATCAGGAGTTTTCCACCAATCAATCCATCCATCTGGACAGCCTTTGTTGATGAAATATTCCTTCGTCGCAGAGAGATAACCGATGACCGCTTCGAACCACACATATATAACCTTGTCTTCGGCCCCCTTAATCGGCATAGGGATGCCCCACTCTAGGTCACGTGTTATAGGCCGATCTCGCAACCCCTCTTTTAGCCAGTTGATGGTGAATTGATATACGTTAGGACGCCACACATCCCTCTTTGATTCTATCCATTTTATGAGTCTATCTTGAAACGCGGAGAGTTTAAAGAAGTAATGTGTTCTCTCTCGTATTTCTGGAGCAGACCCGCAATGTTTACAGCGCGGGTTTATAAGCTCTGTAGATTCAAGCGTCCTGCCGCATGCATCGCACTGATCACCTCTTGCCTCTTCAGCGCCACATTTTGGACATGTGCCTTCTACATACCTGTCTGGCAAAAATCTCCTGCACTTAGGGCAGTAGTATAACTCCATATCTTTTTCATAGATGTAGCCGTTCTCGAATAACGTCAGAAAGAACTCCTGTACCGTTTTGCGGTGGTTATCCGTCGTAGTCCGTGTGAACAAATCATAGGAGCAGCCAATGTCTTCCAATGAGCGCTTGATGACCTTGTGATATTTGTCGACAATTTCTTTGGGTGCGCATCCCTCCTTATCCGCCTGCACCGATATTGGCGTTCCATGTTCATCCGTTCCCGACACCATCAGCGTCTCGTTTCCGATCATCCTGTTATATCTGGCAAAGATGTCTGCCGGTAGATAAGAGCCGGCCAAATGTCCTAAATGTAAAGGTCCGTTGGCATAGGGCCATGCAGTCGTTACGAGAACTTTTTTGTTCATTGGAACTCACTTCTTAGTAGGTGCGGTTTGACATATAACTTTGTTTCAAAACTTATTTATACTATTTTGTTTACTAAAGTAAACGATGATATTAGAAAATGTCTTAGGCAATAAATCTAGGATTAGAATACTCAAATCTTTAGCTGAAAATGATGTCGAGTCACTTTCAAGGTTAGCTGAGCTATGTGGCATGTCTAAAAAAGTGATTTATGAAGGGTTGCTTGAATTAGAAAAACTTGGTGTTGTTTCAATTGATAAAAGTATGAAAAACTGGAGGATAAGGATAAACAGGAAGCACCCAGCAGCTGCTCTCATCACCTCTACTATGAAGAAGGAGGAGGAAATAACAGCGAGGTTCATTGCAGAAAGATTGCCCAAGGAGTATATCGAAAAGATCATCTGGTTTGGAAGTACTTACAAAGGAACGGCCAGGCCAAACAGCGATATAGACATTTCTGTTATATCGAAATTATCAAAATATGCTACTTACAAGAAAATTATCAATATTTTGTCTGAACTTGAGAAAATGATAAACAGAGATATCCACCTAGAGGTGATTCCCAAGAAGGATGTTGACCGTTCTAGGAGGTTTCTGCTGAAGGGGAAGATATTGTATGGAGAATAGATATATCAGAGCGGCCGATGCGTACTTAGACGATGCCATTAGACTTCGCCAGCATGGAGGATGGCCTGCCGGTATGATCTCCCAATGCTGGCTTGCAGTATCAGAATGCATCCAAGCCCTGCCAGAAGAGAAAGGAATACAAAAGATTTTTGACCATAAGCGAATTGGTGAATTACTACTACGCTATTATCCATCTGAGACAGTACTTCTGGGTATTTATAATGACCTAAGGAGAATCCATAGAGATACCTACGACGATCCCCTTGCGATAACCATGAAGGATGCAGAGCTTGCGATAGAGGATGCAAAAGAGGCCATTAGAGGGACAAAAGAGATAGTGAAATCGCAGATGTGAAACCCTTTTGGAAAATCCTGGACCTCACAACATCCCTTTTATACTGGGCACACCTTTTCTTCGTGGGTCTATCTGGGTGGCATTATCCAAGGCTATCGCCAGCGCCTTGAATAACGCCTCGCTCTTATGATGGTCGTTCTTTCCATCCAGCAGTTTTGCATGGAGATTTATCTTGAACTCGGAAACAAACGTTTCAATGAAGTGAGGGATCATCTCAACGCTCAGACCTTCAATGTTCTTTCTCTTGAAATCCATGTCCAGAGCGCAATGACTTCTGCCGCTGATGTCAACTGAAACCAATACGAGCGCGTCATCCATGGGAGTCATGGCAAATCCAAACCGCCTTATGCCCGCTTTATCCCCCAGAGCATCCTTAAAAGCCTTTCCAAGCGAAAGAGCAACGTCTTCCACTATGTGGTGCTCATTGTCTCCAGACGCTTTTATGTTCAAATCAAACAATCCGTGCTTGGCAAAACTTGAAAGTAGATGGTCAAAGAATTTTATGCCCGTGTTTATGTCGTAATCCCCTTTTCCATCTACGTTCAAAGAGATTTTGATGCCGGTTTCCTTTGTCCTTCTTTCCACCTCAGCAGTTCTCATCCCACCACCTTCATCGCTTCTCTCAGCGTAAAATTGCCTTTATATAGTGCCGTTCCTACGACCGCACCAGCCGCACCAGCATCTCTGATGGCAATCAAATCGTCCAGGGATGTGACACCACCAGATGCGATCACAGGGATGTGCACCGCCTGAACTAGCGCCCTGATTGGCTCTGGGTCTATTCCGCGCAACAATCCCTCGACGTTCACATTGGTGAAGAGTATGAAGCCAGCGCCCAATTTTTCCAGTTTTACACCTAACTCCACTGGATCCTTGCCAGCACTTCTTTTCCAACCCTCGATCATGACATGCCCACCTTTTACATCCAGAGCGGTCATGATGCGTTTGCTTCCATGCTCATCTACCAATCTTTTGACAAGCATCGCGTCTCTCACTGCTGCAGTTCCCATGATGATTCTGTCAACGCCCAGATTAAGAAGGGCTACCGCCTCCTCATAGGAGCGTATGCCCCCTCCAACCTGTATCGCCAAAGGACATGTTTCCACGATTTGTTCGATCAGATGTGCATTTTTTCGCGTCCCTTCAAATGCGCCATCCAAATCCACCAGGTGCAGACGTTTGGCACCCTCTTCAGCCCAGCGCATCGCCACCCCCACTGGATCCTCCAAGGAAACCGTCTCCGTACCGGGCACGCCCTGAACGAGTTGCACGCATTTGCCACCCTTTATGTCAACAGCGGGGATCACCTCGAAACTCACCGCACCATCCTCTCTATTGGCACAACTAGAATGTCCTTTGCGCCAACCCTCTTAAGCTCATTTATGATGGTGAATACGTCCTCCTCATCGACGACCGCATGCACTGCCACTGTCGGTGTACTCGCCACTACATCCATCACGGTCGGTCCTGCCAGTCCAGGCATTACCTCCTTCACTTTTTTGAGCGCTTCTTTTGGCAGGTTCATCATGATATATCGTTTACCTTCCGCCTGAATCACGCTTTCCAGAGCCGTTCGAATCTCCTCTATTTTCTTCCTATTTTGCTTCATACTCTCCTTGTTGGCAATCAGTCTGGCTGAAGTCGACAGTATGCGCTCAACTATCGTTAGTCGATTGACCGCTAAGGTCGTGCCGGAACTCGTTAAATCGACAATGGCCTCCGCAATGCCGACATAAGGTGTCATCTCGGCAGCGCCGGATACTTCCACAATCTTGACATCGATCCCTTTCTCCTTGAAAAATTGACTGGCAAGATTGGGGAATTCGGTTGCAACTCTCTTGCCTCTTAAATCGCCCGCCGCTTTTATTTTGGAGGCACTTGGCACAGCCAGCACCAGCTCCGCTACCCCAAATTTGAGGTCGAGCAGCACCTCCACGTTGGCACGCGTTTCCATTATCAAATCATAACCAGTCACGCCCATGTCTGCAGCGCCGTCCTGCACATATTCAGGAATGTCCTGCGCCCTCGCAAACAGTATGTCCACCTCTGAGTCGGGCGTCTTCGCAAATAACCTTCTCATGCCTGCATCGATGGCACGCAATCCAGCCCGTTCGAATAGCTGGATGCATGGCTCATACAGCCGTCCTTTATTGGGCAGTGCGATTTTCATATTATCCTCAATGTAACCTTTAATCACATATGAAGTTTTGTTATCTTTATATAATCCTACACTATAGCTAAGTAGGGTTCGCATGGCAGACATACTGATCAAGAATGGACGCATCCTAACGCCGAAGGGTTTTGTTGAAAAGTCGCTATTAATCGAAGACGAAATTATCACGAACATTGGTGGAAAAGATGCTGCAGAGCACGTAATAGATGCGAATGGCAATATCGTGATGCCCGGATTGATCAATGCGCACACACATCTTGGCATGACATTGTTCAGGGGCTATGCGGATGATCTTCCGCTGAAAGAGTGGCTCAATGAACACATATGGCCGATCGAGGCCAAGCTGACAGAGGATGACGTACATGTTGGAACGTTGCTAGGTTGCCTTGAAATGATCAAATCAGGCACAGCTGCCTTTGCAGACATGTACATCAGAATGGATGGAACTGCCAAGGCAGTAGAGGCGTCTGGGCTTAGAGGCGTACTATCCTATGGCATGATCGAACTGGGGGATGAAGAAAAAGGTGAGAAGGAACTCAAGATCGGCAAGGAGTTCGTCAAGAAGTGGAACGGCGCTTCTAATGGCAGGATAACTGCTATGTATGGTCCGCATGCGCCTAACACATGCTCTTCAGAATTCTTGGTGCGCGTAAGGAAACAGGCCGACAAAGGTGATGTGGGAATTCACATCCATGTATCTGAGACAAAGGCAGAAGTGGATCAGATAGAGGTGCAGTACGACATGAGTCCGGTTAAATTGCTGGATGTCCTGGGTTTCCTGGGACCCGATGTTCTGGCTGCGCACTGCGTCTGGCTCTCGCCAGAGGATATCCGCATTCTGAAGGAGAACGATGTCAAGGTGGCGCACAATCCGACCAGCAATATGAAACTCGCGTCCGGGGTTGCGCCGGTTCCTGAGCTCCACAATGCAGGGATTACCGTAGGATTGGGGACAGATGGATGCGCATCGAATAATACCCTCGACATGTTTCATGAAATGAAGATGGTGGCACTGCTCCATAAGGTTCACAAACTCGAGCCTACTGCAATACCAGCGCAAAAAGCACTGGAGATGGCAACGGTTGACGGTGCCATCTCTATGGGACTCGATACGGGCATCATCGCAGAGGGTAGAAAAGCCGATGTCATCATCGTGGATATAAACAAGCCCCATTTAACGCCAAAGCATGATTTGATTTCGCACTTGGTCTACTGCGCTAAAGGCAGCGATGTGTCTACAACCATCGTCGATGGAAAAATATTGATGGAGGACTACGAGGTCAAGATGTTCGATGAGGCGGAGATAATGGCCAGAGCAGAAGAAAGAGCAAAAGACTTGATGGGTCGCTGATCGCTTAGGTTTTATATACTGTCACCATACTTCCTAAAGGTGGTTAGATGTTAACGTTCCTTGAACGCACAATCATATTGTGCAAAAGGGTGAGTTCGTTGGTTTCAATCATAATCTCGGCTTTGGCTGTGATAGTTGCGGTGTTAAAACTAATCGAGGCAATCCAATCTGCAAAGGAAGAGACGAAACATGAAAAGTGAAGCCAGACAAGGCGACCTAAAAATAGAGTGGGCAAGAGAGCACATGCCCGTTCTCGGAGAGATACGTAAGCAGTTTGATAAAGACAAACCCCTTATAGGACATACCATTGGAATGGCGCTTCACGTTGAGGCTAAGACCGCCGTGCTGGTTGAAACCCTAATAGCGGGTGGCGCGAAAGTCGCCATCACAGGTTGCAATCCTCTGAGCACGCAGGATGATGTATCGCTATCGCTGCGCAAGAGGGGTATACCATGCTATGCAAAACACGACTGTTCTACGAAGGAATATTACCATGCCATTGATGCGGTGCTGAATCACAGGCCGGATATCACCATCGATGATGGCGCTGATCTCATCTTCAAGATTCATAGCAATCGCAAAGAATTAATCCCAGACATAATCGGTGCATGCGAAGAAACGACGACTGGGGTACGTCGCCTGAGGGCAATGCAGGCTGAGGGTGCGCTGAAATTTCCAGTAATTGCAGTAAACGATGCCAGGACGAAGTACCTGTTTGATAACCGGTATGGCACTGGCCAGTCAACGTGGGATGGAATCATCAGGACGACGAATTTGTTGATCGCCGGGAAAAACATCGTCATAGCAGGATATGGGTGGTGCGGTAGAGGTGTTGCAATGAGGGCTAAGGGGCATGGCGCAAATGTGATAGTGACCGAGGTCGACCCAATCAGGGCACTGGAAGCAAGAATGGATGGATACAGGGTGATGCCGATGAAAGAAGCCGCAAAAATCGGCGATATTTTCATCACCACCACTGGTGATATAGACGTCATCACAAAAGAGCATTTCAAGCTCATGAAAGGCGGAGCCGTATTGGCCAACGCAGGCCATTTTGACGTGGAAATCAATCTGAACCAGCTCAAGGAGATGGCAGCTGATATCAGAAAGATCAGAACAAATGTCGATGAATATGTGCTACGAGATAAGAAACTCTATGTTCTCGGTAAAGGGAGATTGGTCAATCTTGTAACAGGCGACGGTCATCCCGTCGAAGTCATGGATATGAGCTTTGCCAATCAAGCGCTATGCGTTAAGCACATCATTGAGCATGAAGGAGAGCTTGAGAACGAAGTGTATAGCGTCCCGCAAGAGGTTGATGAGCTGGTTGCACGCCTAAAGTTGAAATTTATGAACGTTTATATCGATAGAATGAGCGAAGAGCAAGAGAGATATATGTCTGGATGGAAGCATGGAACATAAAATAATACAATTTAAGTATCATCACATTAATAGGCAGAGTGGGCATGACAACCGTAGAGATGCTGGAAAAAGTGCTAACTGACCTAGGACGCACCGGCGACATAGAGGCCTCCGCTATAGTATCACGAGACGGGCTGCTGATGGCATCTGATATTCCCAAGAGCGTTCATGCCGATACGTTTGCCGCGATGTCTGCTACCATGCTTGGCGCCGCAGAGACTGCGATACTGGAGTTGAAGAAGGGCATCCCGGACAGGGTCATCGTTGAATCAAGGAAGGGAAAGGTCATCACCATTGGTGCTGGTCCTAAGGCATTATTGGTGGTCATGACGCCTCCTGAGGCGGGATTGGGATTGATCCTCGTGAACATGGAGAAGGCAGCCGACAAGATCAAGGGGTTATTGTAATGGTGAAGAAAGTACTGGTTCCAATAAATCCTTTAAAGGAGAGTGGGGGGCTCATCGAAACGTCAATTGGGATTGCAAAGCAATTAGATGCAAGCGTACATCTCGTCGTTTGCACCCTGAAGGATGATACCAAAGAAACCAAAGACGCGAAACGAAGAGCGTTGGACGAATATGCTGAAAAGCATCGCAAAAGGGGCATAAAAACTACTTGTGAGTTGATAGATTTCGGTGGCGGAGCGGATGAATTGCCCCCAAAAATCGTTGACGTAGCCAAGGGATATGATATGATCATCATGGGACATTATGGATTTGACAAGATGTACAGGTTCATTCACCAGAGTACGGCCCAGGATGTAATCAACCTAGCAACCTGCCCCGTTTTGGTGGTCACCGAAGGAGAAGTTGAGGAGAAGACTCGTAGAGCTTAGTCCCTAAATTCATCCACGATCTTTTTTATAATCTTACCACTGCCACACAGTTGACCAGGGTTGATGGACTCTATGCGCACCACTTCTGCCATTAGCCCCCTCTTGCGCAACTCTTTCATTAACGTCTCTTCATCAAACCGCTGGTCATACCCCAATGTGATGATGTCGGGCTCAATCTCCTGTAAGGGCTCAAAAATGTCCTTCTCGCTACCAAGAATGGCCTTATCCACAATTTTAAGTGCCCGCACCATCTCCAATCGCTGCTTTTCAGGGATGAGCGGCTTTCGCTTGTGCTTGATCATCTTATCCCGAGCAACGATTACGATGAGCTCGTCACCCAACTCCTTTGCCTTTTGCAAGTACGTAAGGTGCCCAGGATGCAGTATCTCAAAGGTTCCTGTGGCAAGCACCTTTGTCATCTAATCATCCCATGCATCTAAATCGTCCTCAATCTGCACATCTAACACCGGCAAGTTTCTTCTTTTCCCAGCAGCGTCATAGCATGCCCAGCTCTGCTCCGTGTAGGGATGTCCTACAATCACGTGATAATCGCCGGTGCGTCCAAACATCATCAAATCCTCCTTTGATGGAGTTATGTCCGAGGAAGGATGGCTGTGAACGGAGCCAGCACTGTCCACGCTCATGGGCATCATATACAATCGCATAACTGCGCTGACCTCAGATGACTCCGTACCCGGCAGCAGGAGCACATCCGTGATAATATCCTCGTTAGCCCTCAGCAAAGCAGCAAATTCTTTTGGATATGAAGACCTGCTGGCTCCCAGTATAAAATGCAGTGTATCCCTTGCTATCCCTTTGATCTTCATTTCCTCTCCAGGCGTTCACGCACAGCCGCAACTAGAATTGGCAACGTTATCGTCGCGTCAGCATAGACGGTGACCGCCCTAGCGCCTGCACCAACCTTGCCCCATGACTTCGCCTCATCCAACGTCGCTCCAGAAAGACCGCCGGTTTCAGGCCTGTCCATGGTGAGCTGTATTGCATAGTCAAACCCGCCTTTTGGCGTTACGATCATGGACTGGAGTATGAAATTCTTGGGAACGCCACCGCCAATGAACACCGCCCCGGTCTTCTTGGCTTTATAACAAATATCCATGAATTCATGCATGTCCTTAAAGGTGTCAACATTCAGCTTCTGGGTCTGGGTGTGCAGCCATGCCTGCAGTCCGATGGCAGAGTCTGCTATGGCTGGGCAAAAAATGGGGACGTCCTTTCTCGCTGCAACGCCCATAATCGAATCTGCATCTACCCTGCGCCCGATCTCCATCAGCAATTCCCTGATGCTCATGTCTTTTTTATTCAACTCAACAAAAAGGTCCAAGAGCTTCTTTTCAAAGGCGGTGAAATGGTCCTCTGGCAAGAACACGTCAAATATCCTGTTAATTTGTTGATGATGCAATTCTATGTCATCTGCACAACTCGTGCCTCTGTAATGATAGCCTCCCCATACCTCTATTAAATCGTGCACGAGATTCGCGCCGGTGGTGACGAGCACGTCGATGTAACCGTCCTCGATTAAATCCTTGACGATTAGGCGCATTCCTGCAGGCACCATGGCTCCAGCAAGCCCAAAAAACTTCGTCGTATCATTGCGCAACATCTCCTCGTAAATGTCCACCGCTTCCGCTAATCTTCCCGCGCCAAAAGCTGCGTCGCTCATCTCTTCAATCAACTCGCCAGCGGTCATCCCGTCTTTAATACGCATCTGTTTGATCGGTCGCCGCAGTTCGCTCATTTTCCGACACCCTTCTTTGCTGCGATAAACTCCCTAATCAGTTTTGCCCCTAATAAAGACGTTTGCCCATGGTCGTAATCCGGTGAAATCTCAACCAGGTCAAATCCAACAACACGTGGTGCAAGTGCCTTGATGACGCACGCAATATCAGCCGGAGCCAACCCAAACGGCTCCGGCGTTCCCACGGCGGGCGCATATCCAGGGTCGATTACGTCCATATCTATCGATAAATAGATTTTGCCTGTGCCTAGATATTTGATGCTATCCTGCGTGATGCTAACAACGCCTTTCGATTGAATTTGATCCACACCATAGAATCGAACCCCGTTTTGTCTCGCAAAGTCGTATTCTTCCCTGGCACCGCTCCTGACGCCAATAGAAACGTAATTCTTGATGCCTACTTCCTCGAGTATTCGCCGCGAAACACAGGCATGACTCTGCCTGCTGCCAGCATACTCATCTCTCAGGTCAAGATGCGCATCCAAGATGATTGCGCCCACATCGCCAAATGCCCTGATACATGCATACGTAAGAGAGTGTTCACCGCCAATCATGATTGGTATCTTGTTATCATCGATGATGCGCTTCGTTTTGGATTGTACGTCAGCAAGCGTTTCATCCACTGAAACGCTCACCTCGACATCTCCCATATCGCAAAATGGCACATCACACAGGTCGACATCGTGCTCGGGATCGTATGACTCAAAATTGTAAGATGCGCCTCTTACCGCTGAAGGGGCCCTTCTTGAGCCAGACCTGAAGCACGAGGTCCCGTCAAATGGCACTCCAAATATCACAAACTCTGCGTCCTCATAGCCGGCATTGGCATCTGCAAAAGTGGGTTTGATGAACAAATAGCATCACCGCATTATTTTCCTCTTCCCCATGCTCTCGACATAGGTGATAGTTTGCCCTTCTTTTAGTTTAGTCCTCAGCTCGTTTGGAATGACGAGTTCAAACGTAGAATAATCGTCCATGGACATCAGTTGCACGACGTTTTTTCCAGAGAAGGAGAGCACCTGCGCAGTCTTCCGCTCTAGAATGGGCACGTATATCTTTGCGCTAACGGGCTGCACAATCGACCTTTTCTGCCCGTCAAATACGCCGATGGCATCTATTCTGGCTTTAGCGGAACCGTGTTTGCCTGGTTTGGATGTGGCAATGCTGATGATCGTACACGGCTCATCATCTATAACGACATAACGCCCTTCTTTGAGAGCCCTAACTTCGGTTTGTTCTTTCATCAAAAAGCCTCCATTTGTATGATACCTTGAGATACATATCACCACAATTTAAATGTATTTCGATAACATAAGATGATACGATGAAGAAGCTGTGCGAGGATATCGCAAACGCAATCGGCAACGCTATTCGTGGATACATCGGCGCCGATGGGGGCGAAAGGATTCTTTATATGGGGGCGGATGGCACACCCACCGCCATGATAGACGATGTGGCCGAGAGGGCTGCCCTTCATGTTTTGAAGAACGATGGACGATCTCTCAGGCTGGTGAGCGAAGAGATGGGTGATGTCATCCTTGGAACCAATCCTGAATTCGACATCGTGCTCGACCCTTTGGACGGTACGTATAACGCCCTCAGAGGTATACCGTTCTACTCAGTATCGATTGCAATTGGCAAGAATGATCTTTCTCAGATATACTATGGCTATGTGAAAAACCTCGTAACGGGCGATGTATATGCGGCAGAAAGGGACAGGGGCGCATTTTTAAACGGAGAGAAGATTCGCGTGTCTACTAGAAAAGACACAGACGCGTATTGCGCCTCTATATATGGGTGTGCGTTTGCACGGGATTTTTTGAATCAAAACGGCAAGAAGGTCAGGCTTCTGGGCAGCGCGGCACTGGAATTATGCTATGTGGCATCTCAAAAACTGGATGCGTTCTTAGATGTGCGAAGCCGCCTAAGGGTGACAGACGTAGCGGCTGGAAAACTCATCGTTGAAGAGGCGGGGGGAGTGGTGACGGACGATTTTGGCGTACAATTAAACAATCCGCTCACGATCAAAGAAAGGGTCAATATCATGGCATCCAATGGGCGCATCCACGATGACCTGCTTGCTAGGCTGAGAGAGTGGAACAAATGAGACCGAAGAAGGTTGGAATCGTCTCGAGGTGCGAGGCGGGCGATGTGCAAATGGTGAAGGAGATCATGGATGAGATCGGGGATGCCGTTAAAATCGTCCTGGACCCGAGGACCGCTACAAAGGTCGGCAAGCGTGAATCAACTCCTATCGCCAATATGGATGTGGATGTACTCATCACCGTGGGAGGGGACGGCACCATATTGAGAGCCCTTCAGCTATTGAGCAAGCCAACTCCCATCCTGGGCATCGATATGGGCAAGATAGGATTTCTTGCAGATGTAAGCGCGAAGAGTGCGAAAGACATCATCAAAAAAGTGCTTGATGGATTTGAAGTGGAGCAGAGAACGCGACTTGCCGTATCTGTCAATGAAGAAGAACTTCCTCCTGCGACCAACGAAGCGGTAATAGTAACATCCAGACCCGCGAAGATGCTTCATTTCAGGGTTTTGGTCGACGAAAAGGAGCTCGAGACCACGAGAGCAGACGGTTTGGTATTGGCAACGCCCACCGGCTCGACTGCATATGCCATGAGCGCGGGTGGCCCAATCGTTGACCGCAAGATAGATGCATTCGTCGTCGTTCCTCTGGCACCATTCAAGCTTTCAGCCCGCCCCTGGGTCGTGCCGGCGGACAGCGAGATAAGGGTGGAGCTGCTGAAAGCCGGCAAGGAGGCGCTACTCGTCGTAGACGGGCAGTACACTCAAAAAATCACGAAGAAGGACGTCATCAGATTCACCAAGGCAAAGACGCCGGCGCTCTTCGTCAAAACCGACAGGGGGTTCTATGCAAAGGTCAGGGATAAGTTGGTGGTCTGAAAATTGAGGACGATAAAAAGGTAGTTTAGCAGATATAAACGCTTCTCTCTTCATCGATTTTTTGTCATATTGGAGTATTTATTCTCAAGTTCGGATGTAACTTGTCTTATCTTTTCTACATTCTCTTTTCCTATACCAACGGCTTTGACCTACCCAAACCTCACAACATCAACATGGGCCTGTTTTAAAAATTCAAGCGCCTCCGTGTCTGGATATTTATTCTGACGCACACCAAACTCTTAAATACAAAAAGATATTAAAATGATATCAAGAAGATATGAATGATTGTCAGAGGGAAGAAAGTCACCTATACGAAACACATGTTCGACAGATTGTTTCGCGTAACAGATCTGGACATGGTCAACGAGGTGTTGTTAACAGGCAAATGGAAACCGTTTGGCAAGAACATGTACAAAGTCTCAAAAAAGTTTAAGAAAAGGAAGATAACCCTTGTCGTAAAGGAGCTCCCGGACAGATTCAGGGTCATAACGATAGGAGATTAAAATGAAGTGCGAATGTGGAGAAATTATGGAGAAAAAGAAGGTTGAAGTGGCAGGCATAATCAGCGAGGGCTATAAATGCCCAAAATGTGGAGAGGTCGAGTTTACAGAGAAACAGATGAGAAAAATGCTGGCACAAAAAGAAAAACTCTTGAAAATCGCTGTGACGAGAAAAATCGGGCAGGTAGGCGGCAGTCTGGTACTTCGAATACCCCGGTCTGTGGAAGAGGCACTAAATTTAGAGAAGGGCGAAGATGTAAGGATAATGGTCGAAAACAAGAAGATGATCGTCCAGCCCGAAGCGTGAGGTATTTGACTAATCTTCATCTTTACAACGCTTCATCCTACCCAAACCTCACAACATCAACATGGGCCTGCTTTAAAAATTCAAGCGCCTCCGTGTCTGGATACTGGTTTGCGAAGACGACCCTTTTGATACCCGCAACCTGTTTCTTACAACAATTCAACGAACTCTTCAACGGTCAAGCCAGCACTTCTAATAATGCTCCTCAGCGTGCCCCTATCTAAAACATCATGAAGTGGTATGGTCACATTAATGGTCCGCTCAGATGTGACCTTCTTCATCCTGACATGACTTCCTTTCTGCCTAACGAAAACAAAACCAGCCTTATTCAACACCTTAATCGCTTCTTCCCCAGAGATAACCGGCAGTCTTGTCACACTGTTACCTCTACTATTCGCTCTCCTTTCTGCGTCACCTGAACTTCTTCTGGCTCCAGATAAAGCTCGATGGCCTCTTTGATGTTCTCCAGGGCTTCTTTCTTAGTTTTTCCTTGAGAAATACAGCCGGGTAGAGATGGACACTCAACGACATACCAGCCATCCTCCCCTTCTCTGATCACAACCTTGAACTTCATGTCATCACCTTGCAGCACCCACGTTCCTGCAGACATGATTATGTGTGTCCGGGAGCATAAAAACCTTGTCGTAAAGGACAGCCGGACAGCTGACCTACCCAAACCTCACAACATCAACATGGGCCTGTTTTAAAAATTCAAGCGCCTCCGTGTCTGGATACTGGTTTGCGAAGACGACCTTCTTTATTCCCGCGTTTATCATCATCTTGGCGCACAGGATGCACGGCTGGTGGGTGCAGTAGATGGTTGCATCCTCCGTGCTCACGCCGTGGATGGCCGCCTGCAGTATCGCGTTCTGCTCTGCGTGGACCGCCCTGCACAATTCATGGCGCTCTCCGGACGGAATCTCGTTCAGCTCCCTGATGCATCCAATGTCGAGGCAGTGTGCCAGTCCTCTGGGAGCGCCATTGTAGCCGGTTGCAAGGATTCGTTTGTCTCTTACGATCACCGCCCCAACCTGATTTCTTAAACATGTGGACCTTTTTGCCACCACAGATGCTATCTCCATGAAGTATTCATCCACAGTAGGCCTCATTTTTTGTCCTCTCTTGCCTTGTTGGCGATTTTCGCGGCGAACGCTCCTGCGACAAAGCCAGCGTCGATGTTCACCACTGAAAGTACCGAGCACGACTGGAGCATTGATAGTAAAGCGGCTTCGCCACTACCGCCAGCGCCATATCCCGTAGATACAGGAAGACCGATAACCGGCACGTCCACAAGACCTGCCACCACCGCCGGCAGCGCCCCTTCCCTGCCGGCCGCGACCACGAGCGCGTCCACACCGGCGTCGATCATTTTACTCAACTCTGAAAAGAGTCGATGAATGCCCGCAACACCCACATCGTATGCGGTGATGACTTTACAGCCCATCTCTTCCGCGATGATCCTGGCTTCTTCGGCGACCGGGATGTCGGCGGTTCCCGCAGCGATGATGCCTACAACCCCGTCTGTAGAGGACTTCTTCTTTTTCCGAAGAATTGCTACCCTTGCATGTGGATGCCATTCCACCTTGGATGCTTTTCGTAGCGCGCCCAGCTGCTCGTCCGATACCCTCGTGATGATAGCCCTTCCCTCTGACTTCAATTGAGCCATGGCTATGTCCATGAGGTCTTCTGCGTTCTTCCCCTCTGCCAAAATTACCTCTGGTACGCCAATCCTTGCCATTCTACACGCGTCAAGTTTGGCGATTTTGCCAACGCTCTGATACCCATAGAGCCTTATCTGTTTCTCTGCCTCGATGAGGTCCATGTCGCCGTTTTTTACCCTGCTGAGTATGTCCCTTAGACACATCGCTACCTACTATGTTCGACTCACTAATATCTTCTTTGGAAGAAGTATTAAATGATATACGCGTAGTTATAAATAACGTCATAGGGGTAACAAACATGCGACAGCGATTTGTGCTGGACACGACAGCGCTGACCGATGTTCAGACGCGAAAGAAAGAAGGTTACGCCTCCCTGTATGATGGCATGAGCGCCATTCTGGATATCATCGCCGAGGCCAGGCTGCACCTGGAGATAAGCTGCTACGTGCCATATCCCACCGTGTACAGCGAGATAAGGGACATCGCCAGGCGGCAGGATGCGGGAGAAGAGTTATTGTCGAAGATCGATACCTGGCTGGTCAAGAAGACCCCTGACCGTTTTGAGGTGAAGATTCCCGCCGAGATATTTCACGATTATGTCGACTACATGCGGAGCAGGATTAACAAGGGCATGGTCGTCGCCGAAGAGGCGATAAGGGACGCAGCCAGAGAATGCCTGCTCGCGAAAACGAAGGCCAAGAGCAAAAAGGATATAGAAGAAAAAATCGAGCGCGAGGTCATCGGCGGTAACATTTCCAAGTTCAGGAACAAGTACAGGAACGCGCTGCGCTATGGAATCCTGGACAGCACACCTGACATCGACGTTCTGCTTCTGGCAAAAGAACTGGATGCAGCCGTGGTGGCAGCCGACCACGGCATCAGAAAATGGGCCGAGCGGCTGGGACTGAGATACGTCGATGCAACATCATTTCCGGCGATGATAAACGAGTACCTGAGGCGGGTTCGAGAGGGCAAGAAATGAAGGTCCAGAGACCGAGAGGGACACGCGATTTTTTACCCCTGGACATGGCAAAGAGGCGTTTGATTGAATGCAAAATGCGAGAGATTGCAGAACGCTGGGGGTACCAGGAGATTCAAACGCCGACCTTTGAGGACCTGAAATTGTTCACCATCAAGTCCGGCGAGGCAATCGTGGAGGAGATTTACGAGTTCAAGGATAAAGGCGGAAGGGCGCTGGCGCTCCGCCCGGAATTGACCGCGCCCGTAATTAGAATGTATGTAAACAAGCTTCAGAAAAAGCCAAAGCCGCTCAGATTTTATTATTTTGGAAACTGCTTCAGATACGAGCGACCCCAGAAGGCCCGCTTCAGGGAGTTCTGGCATTTCGGGGTTGAGCTCATAGGCAGCGATAGGCCGGAGGCAGATGCCGAGGTCATCGCACTTGCGTCCACCATGCTGGATGAAATAGGGCTCAAGGGAGATTTGCACATTGGGCACTTGGGCGTGCTCAGAGGACTCATGCGCTCGTTAGCGCCGGAAGTGCAACGCGCAGCCATGAGGTGCATCGATAAAAAGGATAGGCAGGGGCTTGTGAAACTCTTGAAAGACAGGGATGCCACATTAAAGGATGCGCTTCTAGCTCTGATAAAGAGCAAGAATGTCGATGAGGCGCGCGAGATCGTCGGAGATGTTTCTGAGTTGCGACAGTTTGAAAATGTGTTGGAGATACTGAATGCGCTCGGTGTCAGATACAAGACCGATTTTGGCATCGCCAGAGGTCTGGAATATTATACCGGCATGGTGTTCGAAATATACGCGAAAAATCTGGGTGCGCAGAATCAGATATGCGGTGGAGGGGCGTATCGCCTGGCGCATCTGCTGGATGGAGAGGATGTACCCGCTACGGGCTTCGCCTTCGGTTTTGACAGGGTCGTCGAGGCGCTGGATGTAAAGATGGGGGCTCAAAAGAGAGTCGTCGTCATAACAAGAGATGAGACGAGAAAGGATGCGCTCAAGATTGCACTTTCCCTGAGAGAGCATATACCGACATACGTCGATGTGATGGGGCGGAGCATCACCGCCCAGCTATCATATGCCAACGCAATTGGAGCTTCGCATGCAGTCATCGTGGGACCAAAAGAACTGCAAGCGGGAAGGGTAACGCTCAAAGACATGAAGACGGGCGAACAGGAGTTATTGACACTGAGCGAGGTCATCAAACGTATTGCATGAACACAAATGCTCCATATACGATAAGTATGAGAATTACAGAATGTTTTAACCCAGCAGTGATCTCGCCCTCGCCCATCTGGCCAGCAACGAGTCCTGATGCGAACGCTTGAATGATTGCTGTGTGGAAGAACAGCCTCGTATACACCATTGGATCAAACTCCCTGAGGAAAATTCCCCCGGCCCCCCCGATAGATGCCCCTGCTTCGGACATTACTGGCAAGAAAAAAGCCGATAGAATCATGATGACAAAAAGAAAGACGAAAGACGCTAGATAACATATCGCAACGTATATGGCCATACTACCGCGCCGTTCATCTTCCAATGCCTTGATCTCCCTGGCATCTTTCGCAGCCACCTCCAGTATGTCTGGAACGTTTGCCCCTGCTCTCTCGGCTTGGATGATTAGCGAAACGGTTCGCGTGACCAACGGCGTTTTTACCCTTTTGGCAAAGTCCTTCAGCGCCTCTTCAAACGGGATGCCCCATGACACCATCGCATCCATTTTCTTTATCTCGGGGGTTAGAGCACCATATTCGCCCTTTGCCACAGCCCTCAAGCCCCTGGGAAGCATCGTTCCGGATCGCTTGATCTCAGCTAGATCTCTTATGAAATCCGGGAAGCATTCTTCGATTCTCCCTATGCGCACATATCGATAATATTGCGCAAAACCGGGCGGCGTAACTGCAATGAGCACGGTAAAAATGACCACATCGTCGACGAGAGGCGTATTCCAGTACGCGTGCAAGCCAGAGAGAAGGAATATTATGGCAGCGGGTATGCTGAGAATCATCGCATAGAGGGGATTTTCCGTAGGAATCGCCTTGATCTTTTTAACAAGATTGAAGTTCATCTTATCACGCACTCGGAGCGGCCATCTTGGTCGCAAATATTGTAATGAGCGCCCCCAATGGGATGAGGAGATATGCGATTAGATATAAAAGCGTAGGGGGGGCACCACTCAACATCAAAATGACGGACAACATGATGATGAGAAGTAGGGGTCCGGCTACGAATGCTGCCACATACATCTCGCCGATGAAGCCCAGGGTTTCGATGAACTCCTTCTGTGCCCGCCTGTTCTCGCTGGTATACACCTCAGCCTTGATCCTAAAATATGGCTCAAGCTCGCCGCCAGACGTACTCGTCGTGATCACACCATACAAAAACTCCTGTAAGCGTAGAGATGGTGTGGTCGCAGCGATGTTCTTTATAGCGGTATTCAAATCACGCCCGAACAGGTCGATGTCCCTGACGATATATCTCGCTTCGACGGCGATGTCCCCATATATGTCTGCCCTTGCCAGCGAGCGAAAGACATCTGCAGGTATGACCTTTGCCCCTGCCATGGCGGCGATGTAGTTGATGGCGTATGGCAGCGTTGCATCAATATGTCTTCCACGTCTAGCGGCCACTAAAGAAGGATATATCAAAAAGCCGAGATATGTTAACATGGAAAATCCGATGCCGACGAGGATGGAGAGGCTGGCAGTAATTATGTTGAGGGAGGCGAAGCCGTATACAATTGTAATTGTGATGACGGTGCTCACAGCTCCAATCAGAACGGCGCATACTAAAGTGGTGGCGAGATACATTTCGAACGTGGTTTTCATCCTTGCTTTTAATATGTCCAGCCGAAGTCCGTAGTACTTTTCCCTATGCGACTTGAGCCGGTCGCCCAATATACCATATGCAAACGTTTGAAGGACATTAACCACGCACATCCCGCCTGATCGTTTTCATCAGTTTTTCGGGCTCCCCGTAATACGTGACCACTATCTTCGCCACATCTTCATAGTGCGTTATGCCCTTTTTCCTTATCCATTCCAATATGTCTTGGCGCCTTTTTAACTCCTCCATCAACTCTTTTTCATCCCAGGAGTGCTCCTTCATTATGTCCTCCAAAACATAGGAGCGACCAGTATATTCGAACTCATCAGATGAAGGAATCCATCGGAAGACTTCGTTGGTTAGCAACTCGCCGGTTCTTGCGTCCACGCCAATGATCTCAGTTAGCGTTTTCATTCTCCGCACCCTCTTGCCACCTACTCTAGCCTGAGCCTGAACGCTGATTATGTCCAGCGATTTGAGCAGTATCCGTGGAATATTGATCGGTGGATTCTCCAGCCTATGTACTACCGAGGATACAGAATCTGCGTGCATCGTCGAGAATGTGGTATGGCCGGTGGCCATCGCCTGAAATAGCACGTATGCCTCCTTGCCTCTGACCTCGCCAAGGATCAAGAACTCCGGTCTCTGTCGCAATGCAGAGCGAAGTAGTTCATACATATCGATTGCACCAACCACCTCCCCTGCTGTCTCCCTCGTAACGCCTGGAATCCAGTTCGGATGTGGTAAATTTAATTCCCTGGTATCTTCAATCGAGACGATCTTCATCTCAGGAGGAATGAACAACGCTACAGCATTGAGCGTAGATGTTTTGCCTGAGGCGGTGCCGCCAGCGAAGATGATGCTTTTATTGTTTTCCACAGCCAGCCAGAGATATGCAATCGCTCCAACTGGAAAAGTATTGAAATCGATGAGGTCTGGCGGTGTAAAAGGACTTTCCCTGAATTTCCTGACGGTAAACGTGCTTCCTTTAGTGGTGATTTCTTTGCCCAGCGTTAACTGTACCCGTGAGCCGCCTGGCAGCGTTCCTTCCATCAGCGGATCGGCGATGGATATGTGTCTCCCGCAGACCTGGGCTACCTTGATGATGAAGGAATCCAATTCATCCTCGTCCTCAAATATCACATTGGTTTTGACGGACTCGTACTTTTTATGATACACGAAAATGGGGATGCCCGGACCATCGCAGGAGATATCCTCTATCCCGGGGTCTCTCATTATGGCATCGATTTTACCATAACCCAGGAACTCGCGCATTATGTAATACATGATCTTCTCCCTTGAGACTGGGCCGAGCTCTATGCGATACTCATCCAGGGTCTTGTTCGTGCTATTTTTCAGGTATAAGCGAGCACCTTCTTCTTCGAGCGTTCTTAGATCAACGTCCAACGCCTCGACTAACTTGGTTCGTATATCCTCGAGCAATTTTTGCTCGCTCCTGCTCAACTTTGGCTCAAGAACTTGGTAATGATGTTCATGTGTAGCCGGCTCACATGCGACCCTTATATAGGCATAGGGCTCGTTAACAGGGTACACATCAATCGCTTCATACGAAACATCTTTTGGCATACCCAAGTCGACCAGTGGACCGTGTTTTTTTGAATCGTACGTCTCCTCCACCGGTCTTCTGGATATGCGCTCGCGTATGCGCCACAGCCACGGTTTGCGCTCTACTGTCTTGACCCTTGCCACTTTGGCATGGGGCGCGATCGGTCCTTTTTTGGCCATTTTGCCTTCTTTCAACGCCTTTTTCCATATAGTCTCAATCTCTTCGCTCACCTTAGCCCTTTTTGAAACCTCGACCTTCGGCGCTATCAACCTCTCCAACGTCTCCCGCGAGATCTCCGCTGCCTTTTTGCGTCCTTTCTTTTTTTTCTTTGCCACCTTCACCACCACATACTATGAGCGTCGCACGAACAAATCTTTGAGTTTTTCGACAAAACTCTTTTCCTCCAACTGTTCCAGTTTAAAGAACTGGAAGAGTTGTAATCCCGAAGGGGTTTCAACATTGCCAAATCTCTCTTCAAACAAAGATGTGGCTAATCTCTTAAATGCTTTAGCTGCGGGCGAATTCGGTGCATCGCTCACCACAGGCACCCTGAGCATGGATGCCTTTCTGACCTTTGAATCCTCGGGAACCACCTGTAAAATATCAAGATCCAGCAGTTCTTCTACCTTCTCGACCGACAGTTCGCTCCTGTTGCCAACCCTATTGATGATTGCGCCTTCTACCCCCCTATCATACCTCTCTGCCAACGTTTTGATTTTCAGGGCGTCCACAACGGATGCCAGGTCTGGATTCACGACCAAGAATATACCGTCTGCCACCCTTAACGGCGCCATGCACTCCTTGCTCATTCCTGGCGGCGCATCAATCAGTACAAAATCAGCCACCTTGCGAAGTTGCTTGACAACATCTGGGAATCTCTTGAACGATATTTGAGACCCCTGCAATGAGATGCCGCTTGGCACGACTTTTACCCCACTAGGTCCATCATATATCGCACCTTTTACATTCGCCTTTCCAGCTAACACTTCGTGCAACGTAGGCAGGCACTCCTCCAACCCAAGTGCCAGTCCCATATTAGCCATGCCGACATCGGCGTCTACCATGATGACTTTTGCCCTCTCAAAATAACGAGAATACAATGCTGCAAGGGCAACACCGAGATTTATCACGGTCGTCGTTTTTCCTGTGCCACCCTTGCCAGAAGCGATGGTATATACCTTTGTTTTCATGATGTGCTCATCATATTCTATCCAGCGCACATATTAAAACTTGATATCAAAACGATGAAATTCGCCAGTATATGCCCTCTTTATGGCTTTCACATCCGTAACACGCGCCATCGGTGGCCCCTCCCGCAACAATGAGATTAAGTCGTCAACCCTACCTTCATCTCCCTCCACAATGACTTCAACACATCCATCATTCAGATTTCTGACATATCCCGTCAGGCCCAAAGCAGACGCGTGTCGTGCTGTGAAGGAGCGAAAACCCACCATTTGAACCGCTCCTGAGATGAGAATCTCAGCGCGTATTTTGGTCATTTAAAATCCCTGAACTTTAGTTCGATGCCTCTCCTGTTCAGCTCCGCCTCTATCTCTTCGAAAAAGATGCCTTTACCGCTCACATGCTCGTGTTTGTGGATCGCAATTTTCCCACCAGGATATCCTGTGCTTGTTAGCTCGGCGCCACAAGAAGGGCTTTTTGCCACTCCGATGAGTTCAACGTCTGCACCTCTTTCGACCAGTTGCTGTATCATATCCGCATATGGTTTGAACAACTTGCGACAGAACTCCCTGTACTCTGGGATGTCCAGCTGATTTTTCGTCACCTCCCAGCGGCTCAGCCCGAGATATATCGTTTCCGGGCACGGTAACTGTATTACTGGCCCACTAACCTTGAGCTTAGCACCCTCACCAATTCGCACCGTTGGATTGAGCAAGCAGTGCGCGACCACCAATGTCTTCATGCGATGCCCATCGCTTTGTTCGTTTTTTGAATCGATTTCTGCGCATCTTTCTCCAGCGTCATCATCGCCCTGATGGCATCAACGTTCTCTGGTATCACAATCGATTCCTGGTGAATCGCCTGGAAGAAGTACAGCTCGCCATCGTTTATGCTGATCGAATCTTCCCAGATGCAGTTCTCCCACAAATCGTATCTAGGGCGGCATAAGTCTCTGCCCAACTCGATGACGGATGCGGTTGATGTTATCCCATCTGATGCCCTTACAAATCGTATCCTGGGCGCCTTCCCCAAGATATCTCGAACGTCATCTGGCTCTGGGGTGTTCTTAAGCTTCATATTCAGCATGTGCAGATGCATGATCGTTGTCGGCACTTTTATGGCAAGCGTCGTGATGTTTATGCGCGGTAGAACTGTCTGCACATCAGGCCCGTGATGCGATGGCAATTTCACAGGGTCTGGAACGATTGCATTAATAGGACCTTTCTTGATGTCAGCAGGATCGGTTGCACGCCTGGCCAGAACTACTCTTGCCTTCTCCACACCAAACGCCTTGTCCAAGGGGTGAAGAACCCTGCAAATGCCGGTGGTGTTACAGGACACCACCCTGACAAAATCCCGCCCTATGGCCTTGTCATAATTACACATTGCATTGAATGAGAATCCTGCGACATCGTGCTTTTCGCCGCCCTCAAAAATTGCTTTTACTCCTGCTTTTTCATACATCGGCTTGTTCTCCGCACCGATGCCACCAGGCGAGCAGTCCACAACGATGTCCGCACGTTTCAACAAATCGTGAATCGTTCCAACTATGTTGACACCAGCGCTCTTAAAATCGTCTTGCTTTTCAGGAATCGCAGCATATAAGTCATATCCCTTTTCGATTGCCAATTTTGCCTCGAAGTCGGGCTTTGTCTTTGTGACGCCCACAACGTGCATGTCATCCTGCGCTGCTACAGCGTCCGCTACCCTTTTGCCTATGGTACCATAACCATTTATTGCCACGTTAACCATTCACATCCCTCGCGATGTTATCTGTTAGGGAATAATGATGTAAGTTTTCATAAATTCATCGGCGTACACGTTAGTTTAAGCTACGCGTACACGTTAGTTTAAGCTACGCGTACTCGATTGAAAAGCGCAGCAGCGCTGCAATACCTCCCAGCGATTGCAGTTTTTTTCCAGGCTCAAATTCCGTGCTGAAGACCACGATTTTGCCCCTAGCCTTCTCCACATCCTTTAGAAACGTATCAAGATAGTCACGTTCCTTTGCGCTCCTCAACATCTCATCTGCAATTAACAACGTCTCTATTGCACCGTACTCCATTGCTTTTCTCACATCATCCATGCCATACGTTGCTTTTCCATCTTTGGCAATTTCCACAAGTAACATCTCCATCAGTTTCGCCTCTTTAGCGATATGCGCCTCCTCTATTATTCTATCCACAGCGCCCCTGCGGAGCACCTCCTGAAAACCGGACATGCCTATGGATGAGGTGGTCTCTAACCCTGCTCTTTTTGCAATTTCAGAATGATGCTGCTTGAGAAATCCCAAAAAATCCTCCTTGATGAAGCCCGGGCCTGCAATGATGAACCGCACATCCTCCATGTGCCCAAGCTGGCGAGCGATACTGCTGAAGAACTCGCTTTTTTCACCTGTCCTTTTTAGGGAAGTTCCCCTGATAGTAGCCAGCGTCTCCACGCCATATTGCCGAACAACACCGATGCAGGCTTCACCCTCCTCGATGGTGACGATTGCCACCTTTGGGTGCATAGAAGCTCGAACGGCCTCTTTGATCCTTTGCAGCTGATCACCTCTCCAGCGCTTGATGATTGAAACCTCTACGCTAGGTGCTACGTTAAGCGTATGATGCGTTCCTATGTCTATGCCGTGCTCGATGACACCCTTCACTCTTAAACGGTTGGAAAATCTGTGAAACGTAGCCTCTTCAACCCTTATGCCCAATCGCACGGGCTTCTTCTCCACCTTTTCAGGACGAAGTTTGTCTTTCGGGACCTCGGCCTGCCTCTTCGTGAACGCGAACACCAAATCATTAGGTTCTATGATGTACTTGAGATGCCACAGGTCATCCAACGAATCAGGAACGAGTGTTATCTCGCCCTCTTGCCTCCTCAATTTTTGTTTTACGACCCTCACGATCTCACCTTCATCCTTGACTTGCCTGGAGGCAGAAATGGCATAATTTTGTCTGGCGAGGCGATCTGCTTGATCAAGCGCCTATCCTCTGCTGATGCCCTTAAAAGAAACATCTTCAACATCTCCTTTGCCACCTCGTTCTGCGTTTTGTCACCCGGTTCTATCTCCACAAGATATTTTGCCCTTTTCTCGATTGCGCTGGGAGGTCCGCTAACGACTCTGGTCTCATCATTTATCTCTATACCAATTGTTATCCCTACGAAAGCATCCATATAATTTCGCCTGCCCCTGATCACAAAACTCCCCTTTGGCAGATATTCCCCCGACGGAGGGGTCTTTGAAACTTGTTCCGGCCTAACCCAGTAGCATTTTCCTTCATAAGCTCTGGCCTTCCAGATACTTGAATATGAAATTGCGAACTGTGCTGTCTCTTTAAGTGTAGTTTCTGGTACGTCTTTGCCTTCAGCTTTGACGATTAGGACGGGGGCACCATGCACGTCTGCATGGAAAAATACGTCTCCAGACGTCATGTATTTCTTGACAATTTCCTCATTCGTGTCGGCATCTCGCCCGCCCACCACAAGAAGACCATCGGACGAAAAGAACCATCTGAATTTGTCATACCAGTGCTTTCTCTGCCTAACCCTCCGCTGCGGCGCTTTTTCGTATGCGACCTCGACTCTCAGGGCTTCAACCTCTTCGAGTCTCTTTTTGCTCTTCTCCAGCGCTTTTTGCGCTCCCTCCAACTTCTTCTTATATTCCTTAGCGCGCTGATAATACCTCTCAGCATTCTGCGAGATATTCAAATTAACATCCAATGCGATTAGGATTCCATTAGCATCTACCACCACTTCTCCTTTGCTGGGGTCAACGCTCAGGACTCCTTTCATGGCGGCAATCTGGTCCCATGAAACGTCCTTCTCTCTCGCTTCTTTAATGTTGCGGAGAACTTTGTCGATGCGCTGGTACAGGGCATAAAGGCGTTCGGCCTTCTGAATGCACTCCCTCTCTTTCTGTCTAAAACGTTGTAGTGCTTCTTCCTGCTGTTTCAGCGTCCGCTTTATGGTGTCCAGTTGCACCTCTTTGATCTCCCGCCCCTCCTCTTCTACCTTCTTTATCTCCTTTACCGAGAAAAATTCGTCCAATGCGTCGTTAAACGTGTCAAAATATCTTCTTTCATACGTCTCGTATGGCCTTAACTCAAACGGGAGCACGTCAACCATTTCTTCCGCAACGACTATGTGCGGTTTCAGTGCACCAGATTTAATCGGCTCGAATAGCGTATGCAACGTGGTATAAACCGATTCAAACTGCTTGCGATCCAGGCTCTTCGCCGGAACGCTCTTTTCAATACCGGTCCTGGTGCATACTTCCTCTGCATATATTCCGCCCATATTCAGTCCAGAGGCAAGCGTCCTGACGACGTCCTTTTCAGATTTATCGAATAAGGTGCGCAGCTCTTCTTTATTGATCTCCATCGGATTCATCTGGGATGGTGGATACTCGTACTGCTCGCCCCGCTTGATTTTCCTATCGCGAAAACTCATCGATTTTAGCGGCAGGATTATCTTCCTGTTTTCATCCAGCAGCACGACGTTTCCTTTTGAGAACAATTCGGCTACGAGTACCCTCTTTGCATCACCGCGTTGGATGTGAATCTCGACGATTCTATCAAAATCGTATTGCTCTATCGCCGCAACTCGTCCGCCCGTCAGATGCTTTCTCAGCAGCATCGAGAAACTAGAAGCGATCTTTGGACCAGAGCGAGGGTATTTTGTCAGATGAATTCGCTTGCCCGCCTCTATGACGAGGTCATAGCGTTCGCTCTTGGAGTGTAACCTCAATCGTATCTCATCTCCATGCTGATATGCCTTGTTCAGCTTTGCGTCGATGAGGCGTTGCAATTCCGCCACGACGGCTGCCACATCCACGCTTGTCATCTGCTCTTTCATGTGCACTGTATAAATAGCGCAAACATTAACATAAGTGTTGGTGATATATGTTGCCAAGCATGAACCCAAGTATGAGAATCCCAGAGAAGAGCGGGGAAGAGCGAAAAAAGGAATATGTGGATGGCATCAAGAAGACGATCATACCTGGAATCTTCGGTATTATCGGAGGTTTCATATCGTTTTATCTCGCTGGCAATGGCATTGGTGGAGTGCAGCCCAGGGCCGGTTTTGGACTGATAATACTTGTTTTCGTCATATTCATACAAAAATACGTATTTCCGCTGGTTAGCGTACGCGCGGAAGAGCTGGGGGCGAAGGATTGGCTCTATATTGGGTTTATGACCCTGGCTTTTTGGTTTGTAAGCTGGACTTTTCTCCTTACCTGCAAATATCTGAAGTGAACGACTATGAGAATTGCTGTTTTGAACCGGGACAGGTGCCAGCCTAAGAAATGCACATATGAATGCCAGCGATTCTGTCCCAGGGTGAGGACAGGAGACGCGACCGTAATTATCGGGGATGACGGAAAACCCATCATATCCGAGGAACTATGTGTTGGGTGCGGCATTTGCATCAAGAAGTGCCCATTCGGCGCGATAACGATCATCGGATTGCCAGAAGAGCTTAGAGAAATGGAAACGCACAGATATGGCGCAAATGGCTTTGCGCTATACGGCTTGCCAATTCCGCAAAAAGGAAAAGTCACTGGCATACTGGGTCCAAATGGCATTGGAAAAAGTACTGCCGTCAGAATACTGGCTGGTGCGCTCAAACCAAATCTTGGCGAAGAAAACCCATCCTGGGATGAGATTATAGGGCGCTACAGGGGTTCAGAGTTGCAGGAATACATGCGAAAACTCTCTAAGGACAAACTCCTGGCGGTACAAAAACCGCAAGATATAGATTTGCTTGCGAGCAGGAGCAGCAAGGTCAGCGAATTTCTTAAGGGCGTCGATGAACGTGGTATGCTGAACGAATTGCTCACCAGACTTGATATAGAGCATGTGTTGGACAGACGTCTCAGTGAGTTAAGTGGCGGAGAATTGCAGAGGCTTGCCATTGTAGCATGCGCTGCGAGGGATGCTGACTTCTACTTCTTTGACGAGATCACGCCCTATCTGGACATCCACCAGCGCATTAAGGCAGCTAGGCTCATTCAAGAGCTTGCTGAGAAGCGCACCATAGTAATCGTGGAGCACGATCTCGCCATTCTGGATTTGCTGGCGGATGCGGTGCACATCGCATACGGCACTCCAGGAGCGTATGGTGTCATTACCCATCCAAAAGGCATCAGAGTAGGCATAAATGAATATCTCCGAGGTTTTCTGCCAGAGGAGAACATCAGGATTCGCCCAAGAGAGATAAAATTCGAGGTACATGCACCCAGGGTGCAGAAGGGCATTCCCCCTCTTGTAAAATTTGATGCGTTCACGAAAAAATACCCCGGTTTTGTGCTCGATGCGAAAGGCGGTGAGATTTTGAAAGGTGAGGTTTTGGGCATTGTGGGCCCAAATGCAATCGGGAAAAGCACGTTTGCAAAGGTATTGGCTGGTGTCATAATGCCGGATGTTGGTAGCATCGATCTCAAGGTGAAAATCTCCTATAAGCCGCAGTATCTCAGAGGTGTAGATGTAACGGTTGAAACGTTGTTGCGTTCTGCTACAAAGGAGCTTGGCACAAGTCATTACAATACAGAGGTAATCGTGCCATTGCAACTGGAGCGCCTATTAGATCAAAGTGTTGCAGAACTTAGCGGTGGTGAGCTGCAGAGGGTTGCGATTGCTACATGCCTGAGCAGGGAGGCAGATCTGTATATATTAGATGAGCCTTCTGCTCATTTAGATGTGGAGCAGAGAACGCTGGCGACGAGAATGATGCGGCGATTTGCCGAGAACAATGAAGTGAGCATCCTTGTGGTGGACCATGATATTTACATGATCGATTTACTCAGCGATAGGTTGATGGTTTTTGAGGGCGAGCCGGGGAAAAGAGGAGAAGCCTTAGGACCGTTCGATATGCGCGATGGCATGAATAGGTTTCTCAAAAGCGCAGACATAACATTCAGGAGAGACGAGGATACGAAGAGACCCAGGGTGAACAAACCCGATTCGCGCCTAGATAGGGAGCAGAAGGCGAAAGGAGAGTATTATTATCAGTAGCTATGAAGGTAACTACAATCAAACAAGCGCATAATACAAACCCATAGATACAATCGCCCCAGACGCCGTTGCAAGAAGATTGACGGAGTGATTCGTCAGATATCCTTTGTTTTCTAGGGTTGCGCCAAGCAGGCTATCAACGTGAACGCCTATGAACCCCCCGAGAATGGGGGCGATGACGATCATCTGCAATTTCGTCATCCCCAACAATACGGCGAGCGCTCCTATGAGGATTGTGCCTACCAGCGCGGAGACCTCGCCAAGAGGCGATATGGCGCCGCTGGTGCCAGGCTTGACCCTCTCAAAGGACGTGATCATCCTTGGTTGCGTCTTTGACGTTTCGCCGATCTCACTGGCAAGCGTGTCTCCTGTAGTAGTGGCCACAGCTCCCAGATAAGCGATTAACAGCACGTGCCAGCCCCACACACCCTCAGCGACGGCCAAAATCAGGGCAACCAGCCCGTTGCCGAACACGTTTTTATACCCACGCGCCCCGCCTTCTGCCTGCGCAATTCCCAACGACTCCTTATATCCGTACTTATATCTTGTGAACACCCCTCCTAGCACGAAAAATGCCAGAAGGATTGTGAACCATTTAACGCTTCCGAAAATGATGATCAGGACGCCGAGCAACGTTCCACTTAGTACTCCTGTGATATCTGCCGTGTTTACCATGTATGATATATATCCGATCGTGAGTGTGAGCGCAAGCGCAAGCATGACCTGGGGGGGAGAAACCCAGTATTCAAATCCTGCAAATAACCACATCGCCATCGCTGATCCAAAGGGTATGGTTAAATTGTCAGTTGTATGTTGAATGGATTTGAGTAGTGCTCCTGTCACTGCGCCTATTGTTGCCAAGAAGAACATGAATTGGTAGAACGTCTCTCCGGGATCTGAGAATGCGGCGGTCCAACTGCCAACGAGAAATGCAGATATGATGCCGAAAATGAGAAACAAGATGCTGCCCGGAATCGTCTTTATGTGATGTGCCTGTTCAACGGTGCTGGATGCGAAAGAGCCGAAAACGCTGATGGCAATCGATGCGCCAACGATATACATTGGCAGGTGCAACACCCATGATAGTATTGCCAACGTCAAAACGGCAAAACAGAGATGTAATGATCTTGATGGACGTTTGCGTTTGATGAGTACACCAACAGTCAGGGCTAAAACGATGAGCGTTAACTGATATTCCCTAAAAAAGGGCAGCATTAGGGCTATGCAACCAAATAAGACTAGTAGCAACCCCTCGTGTTTTTCTTTTTCCAAGTATCCTCCCACAAAAACACTTTATCTCTTTACTTACTTATATTTAGTCAAGATGAGTGGTGCTATTCTAGACCCATACGAACGGAGAATTATCAGCCAGATTAAGAAAGAAGAGCTTCCACAACACATACTTCTTGTTATCGCAGATGACGATTTGCAAACGGATGATGATATTAAAAAGCTCAGGGCAATCACCTCCTGGTGTGCCGAGATGGGAATTATGCGGATCACGATGCACGTCAGCGTTATTGATGCTGGGGAAATTGGCAGGCAGTTCTGCTCAAAATTGAGGGAACGATTGATTAAGATGATGGACGGTCTACCAGCCGAAATCACGATTTATACCGGGAATGAAAAAGTGAGAATGAGGCACGATAAACCAGGTGCATCGCTTGAAATCTCAATTGGCTATGGCGGGAGATATGAACTTACGCAAGCGATAAAGAAAATTGCGCAAGAGGTTGAAAGCGGCGAGATGACACCCGACGACATCAATGAAGCGCTGATAGAATCACATTTAATATTTAAATCGGCGCCGGATCTGATCATCAAAACCGGAGGAGTTCGACTAACGGATTTCCTGATATGGCAATCCGTCTACTCAGAGCTCTATTTCACAGACGTTAACTGGTCTGGTTTTAGAAAAGTGGACTTATTGAGGGCGATCAGGGACTTCCAGAGGCGGCAGAGAAGATTTGGGAAGTGACCTTAAAATCATCATTATATCGTCTCTCGTCGTATTCAGTATGCGCTTGGAAATGGCAATTACCTCTCCAACCTCAGCACGTCCGCATTCGCTTAACAGTTTGACGACCCTCAGCACGGTGTTGTGCCGCCTTTCCTGTTCTCTCATCTGGTATGTCCTGATGGCCCTGAGGAAATCGATTTTCCTGAACTCCGGCCAGTACGGTGCGCAGAAATAGGCAGCGCATTCATTGCCGCTCGCCTGCCAGGGAAGGAAATTAGACATGCGTCTTTCTCCGCCCGTGCGTATGATTAAATCTACGTTGATGGGATTGCCCTGGTATAGGTGGGCAGATATGGTTTTCTCATCGATGTTCTCAGCCTTCAATTCTCCAGCAGCAACTTTTCTGGCTATTACCCTTGCCACGTCCACAATCTCCTGCCGCCCACCATACGCCAGCGCTACGTTAAGGTAAAATTCATCATAATCCTTAGTAACCTCTTCAACCTTTTTGATCGCCTTTCTCACCCACCATGGAAATAGTTCTACATTGCCCACAGCTCTTACCCTTGCCCTGTGATTATGGACTCTATCATCGGTGCACATTTCTTCAAATTTCTGTTTAAACAGTTTGTAGAGTTGTACCTTCTCGGTATACGACCTGTGAAAATTTTCGGTGGAAAAAGTATAAACGGTCAGTTGCCTAACTCCAATCTCTATGCACCACTCCAAGACCTTCTCAGTAGTGTGAGCCCCAGATATATGACCATGATGTAGAGGTTCACCAAGTTTTGCGGCATATCTCCTATTTCCATCCTGAATAATTGCGATATGCGACGGAATAGGACCTTCCATAACCTCCTTGGCAAGTAGGCGTTCGTATCCATCATAGATAGAGTGTATGATCTGCTTCAACGCATACACAACCTAATAGTTTTCCAAAATGGATTTGACGAGTTGCTTGTACCCTTCTTTTAGAGAATATATATTGTGGTCTCCAGTTACATCGATTGAAAGGATGCCCAATCTGGTGTTCATCAAACCCACCATGGCAGAGATGCCCCTATAACTCACGTCAAATCCCAGCTCCATCAGCCTATTGTATATATTTTCTGTGGTGTAGCCTTCGTCTTGCAGGAAAAGTTTGAGGACTGCTTTTCGTATCCCAGTCTCATCCCTCTCCAGATACTTTCTTAGTCTTTCTTTAATTATGTCGTCTGGATTATACAGGTCCTACACCACCCTTGCACACCTGTATCATATTACAACGATTATAAAACTATTCTTTTCCAGAGTAGCGCTATTCGCTTTATTGTATCTCAGCCAACAGTTTACACTTGGGAAACCCGCTCAAATCTCCCCTTGACGAATGCAGGATCCAACGATATCAGGAACCAACCCGCTCTCGGTCCTGAGGATGTGCCGAGCAGCGCAATATAAATGGCTCTGAAAGCCTCTTTTGGGTCTATGCTGACATCCCCGGCGATTCTGTAAATCTCCTCATGCAGCGCTTCTGCAGTCCATTTGCGCCCGATTTGCGTCGCCAGAGTGGCTAACACCTTTTTTTGTTTAGAGGATAATCCCTTAACTGTAGAAGGAAGGCGTTCCTGCACCTTGAATTTGACCGAGGGAGGGGCAAATTTGTCTAGCCAGTTTCTTGCGTTAAGAACCCTCTGCTTGATTGCATTTATGTTATCAATTTCGTATCCACTGCGTTTGAGCACCTCTATGACCTGATCGAACTCCTTGGCGATTTGCACGATTGTGACCATGTGCCGGAATGGAACCTTCGTGGACACCGAGGTTGGAAGTTGCGATAATTCATATGACCTGTCATCCTTCCCCATTCCGTCGTATTCATCTATGAGGTTTAAGAGTGTCAGCCCAGGATCAAAATCGATGTGCCTCTCAGGTTTAGTCCTGATAACCAGGTAGCGCAATACCTCAGGAGGAACCACATCAAGCATGTCTTGAATTGGTATAGCAACACCCATGGAGGATGACATCTTGCCCTTCCCTTTGAGGAAGATGTGCTCAAATGGGATGGGATATGGGGGCTCGTAATCGTAAACCTCCTTGGAAATGCGCACACCTGTATCATAAGACCCTCCTGCAACGGCATGATCCTTGCCGAATGGCTCTACAGTGATGCCAAGCATCTTCCACCTCGCAGGCCAATCCACTCTCCACGTGAGTTTCCCTTCTCCTTTGGTTATATCTGCAGTGCCAACGTATCCGCACTGACATCTGTAATACACCTCGTTTTCCTTGTATCCTGTAACTGTGGTCATCGTTATTCTGCCGCAGCCTTTGCACAATGGATTAAAGGGACTCCAGGTCGGGGAGGTTGTTTTTCCGGTAACCTCGTCGAGTATTTGCGCAATCTTATCCCTGTTCTTCAGCGCTATTTTAATGACGTCAGCATAGTCTCCCCTCTTATACATTTGGTCTGCTCTGTAGACTTCTGTTGCAATGCCCAGTCTTTCTAATGCACCCAGGAAAGGACGCAGAAAATGCTCTGCATAATTCGCACAGCACCCCTCTGGGTCCGGTATCTCTGAGATGGGCCTCCCAACATGTAATGCATACTCGTCTGGAAGGAAGGGATATATCCTGCGAAGAGGATCATAGGTATCTGCTACGTATATTACACGCGCATCCGCGCCCATATCCTTTAGTGCTCTATGCACCGCATCCGCTATGACCACCTCTCTCATGTTTCCAATGTGTATGTGTCCAGAGGGCGTGATGCCAGTTGCAACTACGTGCTTTTTTCCTCTTTCCAGCACACCTGCTGCGATGACATCCGCCCAGTGAGTGATATTCTCCTTCATCCTCATTTCACATCCATGATCTCCTTTGCAACCACGAATTTAGAGCCTCCTGCATGAAGCAGGGGCTTGACTTTTGTAATATTTAGGGTTTCATCTACTATCGCACTTTCGTCACACGATTTGGCGACAACCTCGCCGATGACGATGATGTGATCACCGACCTCAAACGTATTTGCCAACCTACACTCCAGATGTGCGGCACACTCTTTAATTCTTGGGGGCTTGACTTTTATTGAGTCGAGAGGCGTTAACCCCGTCTCTTTAAATTTGTCGACATCTCTTCCAGAGTGCTTTCCACAGAACCAGACACTATCGATGATATCGACGGTTGGCAGGTTTACCACAAACTCTCCGCTCTGAGCAATGCACTCGTATGTATACCTCTTTGGCGCGAGACAAACGGCAATCATCTCAGGATTGGATGAGACACTCGTAATCCATGCAAACGTCGCAACGTTCGGCTTTCCGCTGGGGTCTATTGTAGTAATCAAACCCACCAGCTGCGGGCTGTACAAACGATTCGCTTTCGCATCTGTGTCAATCTTCATTTAACCTCATCTCCTATCCATTTCAAAAACTCCTCAGAACCATCAATTTGGAACGAAATGATGCACGGAACGTCATAACTGTGCAACTCCTTCACCCTGTTCTCCACTTTTTTAACATTCGCGGTCTTCGTTTTTGCGATCAGCGCAACCTCCTTTTCCTCTCGTAGCCCATCCCAGTGATACATTGAGGTTATCGGAAACACGTTCACACATGCAGCCAGCCTTTCCTCTACCAAAACACGCGAAATGCGCTTCGCCTCATCCAGATCGTTCGCGGTTATATATACCACCGAGAACAATTTCAGTCACCACCTATAATATGGATGGACCTAAAATAACTTTATGGGGGCATTGATTGAACTCTACGCTGCTGGTGCTGGCGATTTTCGGCATATACTGGGCCATCATATCAGCCCTTGACAAAAAAGGCGTGCTGGAGCGGCATAACATCCGCGCGCACGGTCCGCTACTCATGATCGGCACGAAAAAGGGGCAGAAACTGCTAGAACGCTTAGCTAAGCCCAGACGGTTCTGGAGAACGTTCGCAGGTGCGGGGCAACCGCTGATGTTGATTGCGATGTGCTTTATGTTTGCAGTGTTGCTTTACGCAGATTATCTCATGTTGGTCCACCCAATCTATCCTTCGGCGCTCACCGAACCCAGGAACATCCTCCTTTTGCCGGGCATAAATGAGTTCATTCCACTCATATGGGGCTTGGTTGGGTTAATCGTTGCCATAGTTGTCCACGAATTCTCTCATGCCATCTTGGGCAAGGTGGAAAACATCAGGGTAAAATCCATGGGCATCGTGCTGGCGCTGATACCAGTCGCATTTTTTACCGAGCTTGATGATGAGCAACTGTTCGGGATAAAAGAAACTGGCGAGAAGGTCAAACCGCTTGCCACGAAAGATGAAAGAGTTCGCATTCTTATCGCTGGCGTCATGGCCAATTTTGTCATAGCGCTTATCGCATTCATACTATTCTTTGGCCCCATTCTGGGAGCGATTGTGCCTACCGGCAACGTGATGGTTGCCAGCGTAACACCTGGATCGCCTGCTGACTTAGTTGGAATTCAACAGGGAGTAATCATAACCCAGCTGGACAAGGTCGAAATAACGAGCATCCACGATGTCTACTCCTTCATGCACTCCATCCAGCCAAGAGGTCCTATCGCGGTTCATGCCGTGGATAATGGAATAAAAAAGACGTTCAATGTAGATGTGACCCCGCAAAATATCATCTTTGGAGTGGAGATCATGGATGTGATCGATGGATATCCTGCCAAAGATGCAGGTATAACGCCAGGTATGAGGATCGTCAGAATAAATAATATGCCCACTCCTACTTTGGATTTATTTATGACTTCTATGAACGCCACCCATCCTGCTCAGACCGTTAATGTTCGGGTCATTGACAATGGCACAGAAAAAGTCTTTAACGTGACGCTGGCTGAGCCCCCACATGAAGGCATGAAAAAAGGATTTCTTGGCGTTACCGTCGCACCTTCTGTTGATCTCCTGGGAGCTAAACTTAGCGAGTACCCAGCTGCCGATGTTCTTTCATTCTTGCAGTCGATACCCTCGATGCTGGGTACGCTGTCTGGATGGTTGATTCTAGTTGGGCTTCCTTTCATGGGAGTGATGGGGTCAAAGCTTGTTGGATTTACGTTCCCGGTTATTCAATTCTACCAGCCAGTTGGATGGGCATTGCCATTGGGAAATGGAATTTTCTGGATTGCGAATCTCGTACTTTGGGTTGCGTGGATCAATTTCTATGTCGGATTGTTCAACTGCCTGCCTGCAGTGCCCCTGGATGGTGGACATGTGTTCAGGGAGATGGCCATATCCGCGGTGAGCCACATTACGAAAAATAAAGATAAACAAGAGAGAATATCGAATGTCGTAGTTAACGGACTGGCATTATTAATTCTCGCATCGTTCATATTCCTGTTTATAGGACCTTACCTGATGCATGGAATGCACGGCTTTATATAGGTGTCCCATCTCTTTCGGTCAGTTTCTTGAACTCTGCCATGAGTTGCTTTGTTATCTTGCCGGGCTTACCATCTCCTATAACTCGTCCATCGATTTTTGTCATGGGTGCCACCTCTGCCGCCGTACCGGTAACGAATACTTCGTCAGCGGTGTAAAGGTCGTACAATCCACAGTTCTTTTCCTCGACGACGTAGCCCAACTTCTTCGCGATATCGATTACGGTAGCCCTCGTAATTCCTTCAAGATTGTTTATCGTGGGTGGCGTTACGATGTGCTCGTTATTGACCAAAAAAATATTGTCACCAGTACCTTCCGAAAGATTACCATGAACATCGAACATGATCGCCTCGTCTCCGCCCTTCTCATTCGCCTCGAGCTTCGCGAGAATGTTGTTGAGGTAGTTCAATGACTTGATGTTTGGCGGGAGGGCTTCTGGCGGGTTGCGACGCACACCCACAGTCACCGCTGCTAGCCCCTTTTCATACAAATCTCCATACAACGCACCCCACTCTTGGGTGATAATGATTATGTTCGGCTTTGGACATTTTCTTGGATCAAGTCCTAGATCGCCGATACCCCTCGACACGATTGGCCTGATGTACGCATCTTTTAAATCGTTCTTTCTGAGACATTCTAGGATGGTTGCCTTCATTTCCTCCTTTGATAGGGGTATCTTCAGACATATTGCGCTGGCAGAATTGTACAGGCGATCGATGTGCTCATCCAATTTGAAGACCTTGCCGTTGTATGCTCGTATTCCCTCAAACACACCATCGCCGTAAAGGAACCCGTGATCGAAAATCGATATCTTGGCCTCCTCCGTTGGAACATAATCACCATTTATGTAGATAAGCCCAGACATATGAATGCCACCTCTGTACACTATCTTCAAAGGAATATATGTGTTATGATTTTTAAATCAGCGGTCGCACGCATCTATGATCTCGTCACCCTCGAGGAAAACGAGTCCGCGGACGTCTGCGTAGCGCTTGGCACCTTCTTTAGAAAGCGCCCTTCCGCTCCCTTCATCTAACATCTCACACATGACCATTGCAGGTGTAATTCCTGCAAGCTCAGCTAGGGCAATCGACAGCTCGGTCTGACCTCTTCTCTCGCGAAGCAGATTGTTCGCTGCTCTCAGCAACGGAACATGTCCCGGCGAGCGAAACTCCTTGCCAAAATCGATCCCAGCACCGTTCATCGATAAGCGGACGGCCTTGCCAATCTCGTTGATGGTCAGCGCCCTATCGATGTCTGTTATTCCCGTAAAGGTCTTCCTGTGATTGACCCAGAGCGAGAATGACGAACTTCTGTCATATGGAACATCACCCGGCCTCTCTACTACTTCCGCGACATCAAGGCCACTGCCGCTTGCATATCTCAAAAGGTCTGACACGAATGGTAGCCTAAGTCGCTCCGCTGCGATGGGATGTATCGCAACGCATATCAGCCCACCCGCATCCCTTCGCATCAGTGCTACGTGTTTCGGGGTGACCGCACACGCAGACATCACGATATCGGTTTCTCCCTCCCTATTATCAGAGTCGTATATCAGGACGACATTGCCCCTTTTCACGGATGCAATCGCTTTGCATACGTTCTCAATTTTACGTTTCATAAGACGACCCTCACGCTAATTTCACCCCCATCCTTCAGCCTGAGCATTTTTCTAAGATTTTTTGGTGCAATGACCTCTAATACATTATTAGGGTAGTGTGACCTGTCCGGAAGTATGGCTGCACCCTCTATTCCTTCAATCGCAGCCCTGAAGCACTTGCCACCACCAAACGTCCTTTGCTGGGAGCTAAAACCATGAATTGGGATGCCCTCATCTTCATCCAATTTCTTCCTGAGGACAGTACTCTTATCATCCAGTATGAGGTTTAGCGTGCCCGGATATGGTATAAATCCTAATTTATCTTTGAATTGCGTTCTGTATCCTTCCAGCGACATATAGTATTGTCCTTCTCCGAGACCGGTGATCACCTCGCCCCTTAGCATAACTTCGTTCTTGATCGGTTCGAAAATCTTTTGGTACTCATAGCATTCGTTTCTCAACGCATCCTTCCCGCTTTTGGTGATCGTAATATGTTGTCCTCCTGCCGGGAGAATGCTTCTGGAAATCAATCCCTCTCGCTCAAGTGCTTGCAGTCGCCGTGATGCAGTCTGGGTGCTCGATGATATGTGCTTGGCGAAGCTGGATGACGATAGTTGAATTGGACCTTTGATGGCACCCAATAATGCCAGTTTTTTGAGCGCATTGATATCTGCCATATATCTCCTCAATATTGATATACTTCTCAATATTGAATAATAGTATTTTAAGGCTTTTGCTAGGGCAGCAGCTCGCTCTGCACATATCTCTTAATCCTTGGCTCTGGTATTCTCATGGGCATTTTATGCTTATGGCAGACGCTCTTGATGATTTCAGTGACCTTCGACCTATATTCCTCGCCGGGGATTGAGTTTTTATACAGGGCCTCATATTTCTCCACTAGTTCAGGAAATGTCTCTTCCAGCAATTTCATAAATCTCTCCTTTTGCGCGTCCCGCAAAGTCATCTCTCCCGGGATCACGTACTCGGCGCCGCTCTCAGCACCCCTCTCGACGATTTCCTCGATGTTCTCTTTATTATCAGTTAGGTAAGGAATGATGGGCATCAGGAGAATACCAGTTGAAACCCCTTCCTCGGATAGTTTCTTCATCGCGTTCAACCTCCTCTCTGGCTCTGGTGCTTTTGGCTCCAATAGCTCCGCTAGCTCAAAGGTCGTTATGGTGAAGGAGACGGTGCACCAAGCTCTTTCTGAGACTTCTCTGAGCAGGTCCAGGTCTCTTAAGATTAGGTCGGATTTCATCATTATGTGACACGGGAAGTGGTAATCTTTTATGACTCCTAACACTTTTCTCGAGATTTTGTATTTCACCTCGCAAGGCTGATAGGGGTCAGATGCCGAATTAAAGCAAATGATGCCCTTCTTTCCTTTTTTCGAAAGTTTTTCCAGTTCTCTTCGCAGAACCTGAGGCGCGTTTATTTTAACAAATATGGTTCGATCAAAAGCCTCCTCGGTTGAATGTATCAGGTATTTGTGGGATCTCGCGTAACAGTAATTGCAGGCGTGCTCGCACCCGCGATATGTGTTCAGATTCCATCCGCTCCTAAACCACTCGTCTGGCGAGCCGACCAACATCGATTTTGCGTGCATAAGTTGATATTTGATCATTGGTATCACAGTGCGGATGCATTTGATTTGTATATTGCCAGCTCCGTACAAAAACGTTACATAAACTCACAAGCCAAGTTCGACAGATATATAACGAGTCTGTACCAAAACACACCAAAGTTCTCAAGAAGCTGGGGTAAGGTGCAAAACATGGTAAAACAATATGATAAACTACCCCCCATCCTTGGGTTTTTAGATGCATCGATGATTGGCATCGGGGCAATGGTCGGTGCAGGTATCTTCGTGCTACCTGGTCTCGCTGCAAATATGGCTGGACCTGCTATCATCATCTCCTTCCTTATTGCTGGTATCGCTTCTATGCTGACTGCTCTTTGTCACGCCGAGTTAGCTACGGCAATACCCAAGGCGGGCGGAGCATACGTCCTCGTCAACGAAACTGTAGGAGGCATCTGGGGATTCCTTGCCGGTTGGGGAAAATGGTTCAGCTTGGTGGTTAAATCTGGGTTCAGCCTATTGGGGTTGATCGTGTTTGCCAGCGTTTTCTTTCAACACATACCGAGAACGTTAGGCATAGTCACAATTGGCATTGCAATAACGTTCGTCAACTACGTTGGTGTACGCATATCGTCCAAACTACAGAACATCATCACGCTCATACTACTCGTCACGTTGGGCATTTTTTCAGCGATTTGCATTCCAAGCATCAATCCAGCTTTATACTGGCCCTTTGCGCCTTATGGCTGGAGCAACGTCTTTAAAGCCGCCGGACTTCTCTACGTGACCTTCATAGGTTTCGCTATAATCGCAACCATGGTGGAGGAGTTGAAGGAACCAGAGCGCAATGCCCCGCGCGCAATGGTGCTTTCGATCGGGGTGGTGACCTGCGTGTATATGTTGGTCGCGCTCGCTATGACCGGCATTGTAGCCTATGATGAGCTTCACCCAACAAAGGCCATAGTTGACGTAGCTGAGGTGGTTATGGGTGATGCTGGAATAATTTTGATAACGATTATTGGATTTCTCGCGATGATATCCACCATCAACATGTGCATCCTAGCTGCATCTCGGATATCCTTGGCGATGGGGCGGGACAGAAATCTGCCCTTCATCCTTTCTAGGGTTCACCCGACGTTTAAGACGCCGCACATATCCGTCTTCCTCATTGGAATTGTGGTGATTGCAGGAGCCATAATCGCGGATATCGAAAAACTTGCGAAGGCTGCTAACGTTCTGGTTCTATTTGCGTTTATGCTCGTTGACTTTGCGGTGATATACAACAGGCAAGTGAAGAAGAAAATGCCTGCCTTTAAAACACCTGGATATCCTGTAACTCCAATGCTTGGTGCTGCTTCCTGCTTAATTTTAATAGCGCAGTTTGGCGCGAAAGATTTAATCATAGGATTTGGCGTATTGAGCACAGGCATCGCATGGTATATCTACAACACTGCTAAAGTGTAGGGATTATTATTACAGGCCGCTGGGAACGATATATGATGTGTTCTATGAAATCACCACCTAAGAGATGTCTCAAAACGCTGTGACGCCCTACACCTAATATGATCATATTCGCACCAACATCTTCGGCAGTGCTTAGAATCGCACTATCAATATGTTCACTCTCCACCAGCACACCTCTGACATCAACACTCTCTCTCTTACCCGCCTGTTTAAAAATTTCAATGGCCTTTCTTCCATCTTCTACCCAGTAGGATGGAGGAACTGAACCCAGAGCTAAGATGACATACAAAACCACCAATCTTGCATTTAACTGTTTGGCGATATCAATTATCAAGTTCACTTTTCTGGATGCCGGCTCTGGACCTGCTGTTGCAGCGAGAAGTGTCCATTGCCGTGGGGCTTTTGTTCTCTTATCCACGTTAAACCCACCTTACCCTCTACGTCCCACTGTTTAAACGTTTCGAGACCCTGCCAACATACTCATGCGCAACTCGTATCGGCTCCGGAAGCTTGTATCCGCGCAGGCAATGTTTTACAATCTTGATCGTAGTGCGCAGAGAAACCCTATGCCCTGGTGCGATGTAGATGGGATTACAACCACTCTTTGAGAGGAGGGATGCGCCTACGTGCTTGCCATCTAAGAGTATAGGATTACACTCGTCGACTTTCGTAGGCGTCTTGACGACCCCGCACAATAGTCTCTTCGCGACGCCTATCGTTGGCGTGTCCAGCGCAACGCCGACATGGGTTGCCAGCCCTGCCCTGCGGGGATGATTGATGCCACATCCATCGACCATCAGTAGGTCAGGTTTGTTTTTTAGGGTGCGAAATGCAGATACGATTGCAGGTCCTTCTCTGAATGACAGAAAAGTGGGGATGTAGGGAAAATCGACTTCTTCAATTGAGTGTATCTTCTCCAGAGCATCCATCGTCTCATAATCAAGAACGACAATTCCAGAGATGACCTTGTCATCAAAAAATGCCTGATCTACGCCAGCAACGCCTTTCAGCGTTTCAAATCGATCTTCAACGATTGCTTGATCGGCCACGATTTTTTGAGTCTCAAGCAGTGATATAATATCACGCTTTTTGCAAAAAATATCGCTTTCCATGTAGGTGCCCCAGGCTCAGAAATAGATATTTCAGTCCATATACTATCTGCTTGAACCTGTGATATGTACTAAATTTGCTCTTCCCTATCCTTCTTCTGATACTTACGGGTGTTTCCCCTATTTTTAATCCCAGTCGCCACGCATTGTATAGCAAATCATATTCGATTTCAAAACCACTCGCCGCTAAGCATGGCAAGATTCTATCGACTGCATCTCTGGTAAACAGCCAATAGCTAGTCTGGACGTCGGATAGTTTCTGCTTATATACGTGTGATACCATGCTAGATATGAGCCAGTTGACGAATACTGAAAACTCTCCTAAATACTGCAGTTGATTCGCCTTATCGCGACTGCCCAGCATCACCTCGAAGTCATCATCCTTCAGCGCCTGCAGTATTCTTGCCACTTCCTTGGGGTCGCATGTGTAATCCGCATCGATGATACCAAGATAATCACAATCTGTCTTCAGAAACTCTTCCATGCCCGTCCTGATGCCACATCCCTTGCCCCTGCCATACCTCTGGGTGATGAATTGCCAATTGTGCTTGAGTACAACATCCTTCGTTCCATCCGTCGAGCATCCATCCACCACCAGAACTTCAAATTCATTGGGAATTTCATTTGCCAGCGCCTTTAGCGCTCCTTCTTCATTTAGAGTTGGCAACAAAAGGAGCAACTTCATCTCACTCAACCTTGACAGTGGTGAACACAGGACCTCTTATGTCGAGTTTTTTGTTATTGCTCTGGATATACCTAATCGCGACAGGATCTATCTTCACATTTACATCGCTCAGTGCCTCTGCTATCTTTATCTTGATGGTCCTCTCTCCGCGCTCGATTTCATGCGCCGCCAGTGCGGCAAATCCGTCGATGAACTTGATGCCAGTGCGAATACCCTTGTTGCGGATTTCCTCAAATCTTTTCGTTGGCGGAACACCGATGACATCGCCGCGATATACCACTATCTCATTGAGAAATGCCGGTCCGCAGAGTTTTGTGTTTTTCTCCTCCTCTACTACGTACACTCCTATGTGTCTGCCCCCGACATTGCCTTTCCATGCCTCGAATCTGCATGGAGAGAGTACATTGCCGTATTTCTCGCACGTCTTGATGATTGCCTCTATAATCTCCTTTCCTGCAGGCGTCTCCGGCTTTTTGTCAATACTGATCATGGCAGCGATTCTCTCATCGCTCAGGGTCAGCTCTGTATAGAATTCCGGGAAATGAACCTCCCTGATATCCCCGATACCTTCGGATAACATGATTATTCTGCCTAAACCAGGACCAGAGTTAAAGACGGGGTATGTAATATCATAATTGGCAAGCGCAACCGGTGAATACATGCCAATCTCGGTAACCTCAATCCATCCCTGCTCTGGATGTTTTACGAATACCTCATAGTTGGTGCCAGGGGCATAGTAGGCAGGCGTGCTCGGCTTCTTCCGAAATTCTATTTTGTCGTATCCCATCCTTTTGAAAAACTCCTCGGTAATGTATCTCCCGTCTGCTATTGTAAAATCTTCATCCATGACGACCGTGCTCAGGTTGTAATGCGCCCTCATATGCGTTGGGTCCTCTCTCTGCTCCCTCCTGAAGCGCCATCCGAGAGTGAATAACATTATTGGCAATTCTCTTTTACCTTGGATCGCTTGAAGCGTTGGGAACCACGCCGTGGTCAAATGCGAGACCAGTGTTAGAGTAGACGGCTCTGGTTTGACCTCTTTTAGTTCAGAAAAGACATCGTTAATCAAAAAGTGCGCATCCTCGGTCTTTATGTTTAATCCGGTAACCAGCGCTTCCGTAAAATCCTCTCCAGATTCTATCTTGCCCCTTTTGTAATCCTTCAAGATGTCTTGGAGTTTTTCGAAGTTGTTGAAGCCCTTGATTCTACGCCCTATTAATTTCTTCTTCTCATCAGATAGACCGATATCCGGTCTAGGAAGCGTTGCAAGATAATAAAGTCTGTCTAAGATAGCTGGCGCCTCAGGACCATACTGGAGCTTAACATGTTGCTCATCCCAGATAGGCTTCAGCATGACTTCATCAAAGCCCATATCGAGAAGTATGTTACGTGCTTTCTCTGAATATGTTGTCAATGGATGCGTCTTCCCCTTCTTCTTTGGTAGGTTGAATTTTCTGACCTCTCTATCAACAAAACTGGCCGTCTCTTTCCATGTGCTCTCAAAATCCTTTCTTGCCCTCTCTTTAATTTCAGCTGGGTTAAATTTCATGCCTATCATAAGAATGTTGAGGCCTTTATTTAACTTATCTATGCTGATTGCCGTTGACTCACGTCTTTATATATCAAGAACAACACAATGCAAATTGGGTGAGGATTTATGGCAAAGAAAGCTACCAAGAGGAAGAAAGTCGCGAAACCAAAGGCAGTGAAGGCGGAGGAGAAATTAGAAACCAGAAAGCCAGAGGGGATTGTAGGGAAGATTAAGAAACTGTTTTGCAAAAGGTGATTTAAAATATCAAATCCTCCTTTAAATCATGCACGAATTAAAAATCTGCGTGAATTCCCAGACGCCATTGGTGAGATTCAAACTGGACTCTAACGATTTGTACGGCAAGTATGGTGAATTTTCCGAGCCCGCGCCGCTCAGCATGTTCACTGAGGGAGAGGATTATGAATATACGCCTGGCGGCGTGTCGAGAATCGTTTATCCGTTTCTGAGGGACTCCATTGCCGCGGGCATCATCAAAGACCCCCATTGGGTTGTGTTGAATCCGATGGCTCCGAGATCAATTACGGCAGATGGAATAACCCTGCATCACGTTATGATAAATCCGCACATGCTCTCCGGCTTTGCCAGGTTCAAGGAGTCACTGTGGCGTGCTGTGCATAACCTCGAGCCAAAGCAGATGCAAATGGACCATTTCCGTTATTTCTCTCTCTACAACTGGCTGTGCGCATGGGAAATGCTGGAACTGAATAGTGAAATTGACTTTGAATTGACTTTGATTTGTTTTATATACACGACTTTCAGCAATTGCTCGTGGGATCGATGCTTGCCCCATTTCCTAAGATATTCAGATGGCACATCCCCTTGAACGTGGAATCGTTCTCAGACGATCTGCGCAAGTTCGTGCTCAGACATATGCAAAATCATGATGCACTAATCGTCAGTTGCAAGAAGTATCTTGATAGTCTCCAAAAAGCAGGTTATAAAGGCAGAGCATACCAGGTATATCCCTACACCGACCAGAGCGCCTTCACCACGCCATCAGAATCAGAGGTCCACAAATTCTGCGATGAGTTCGGGATAGGAGATGAGAACGTCATATCCGTCGTAGCTAGAATCGTGCCGATGAAGGCTCAGGATGTTGCGATAAAGGCCTTGCCTGCCATTCTCAAGCGTTTTCCGAAAACGAAACTGCTTCTGATCGGTGATGGGAGCTTTACAAGTGCTAAAAGAGGGGGCCTCGGATATCATAAGGGGGCCATATGGCAGAGCAAGCTCGAAGAATTGGTCAAAGGGCTCGGTATAGAGGAAAACGTGATATTCACGGGTTATCTGCCCGATAAAGAGCTTAGGGCTGCATATGCGCGGTCTGATGTAGTGGTGTTGCCATCGATTCAAGAAGGCTTTGGGCTGGTCGTGATCGAAGCCTGGCTGTACAAGAAACCCGCCGTCATTAGCTCTGGCGCAGGTGTTTCAGAGTTAATCGTGGAAGGAGAGAACGGCTATGTTTTTGACCCAAAAAATCCAGAAGAGCTTGCCGAGAAGGCCATTGGTGTGCTCTCACATCCTGAGAAGGGGGTGGCAATCGGAGAAATGGGCTTCGATACGGTAACGAAAGAATATGCGGAGGGCACAAAACCAATATGGGATATATTTTCAGAAGTATTAGGATAACGAAATCAACCTTCCCAGAAACGCCTTGACGTCAGATACATCTCTCAAAAAGTATTTTGCATTCGATTTTTTTGTCCTCTCTGAAATCAAAATGGTTATCCCCTTATTTTTCAGGGCAAGAAATGCATCCTCATCTGTTTTGTCATCGCCCATATAGATTGCCAGGCCATCTTTAATGTTGAGGGCATTCATTATCCACAACACCGCTCGCCCCTTATCCCAGTCGACGTTTGGCCTGATCTCAAACACCTTTTTGCCACTGGTAATCTTGATGTCTCCTCTCTCGAGGTATGGTTTTGTCAACTCCTCGAATACCTTTTTCAACTCCGGAAAATCATTTTTTGAAACCAGTCTGTAATGAACGCTTGCGGTTAGCCCCTTGTTCTCGACGATAGCACCGTTCATATGGGATAATTTTTCTTGCAGTTCGTTGCATATTTTTAGTATTACTGGTTTTGCTAACTTTGCCTCATCTTTTATGAGCTCTATTTCGGGTCCGGAGATCTCAAAGCCATGGTTTCCGGCATAGTATATCTCTTTCACCTTTACCATATTTTTGATATCCTTCAGCGATCTTCCGCTTATGATGGCTGTTGGATAGCGCTTTGATGTCTGCTTTAGCACATCCCTTACATCATCTGATAAAACCGCCAGTTCGGGCCTGTCAACGATGGGCGTCAGCGTGCCATCATAATCCATTAACAGCAAAATTTTCGGTAACACTCCCACTCTTTTCCAACGACCGAGCGTATACTCGATCGAAGCCCAGCAATCAAATAGGTATTCCATAGGATCACTAAATGAGTTTAGCGGCTTCGGAGACAAAATCTCCCAGCCACTTGTACACGTTATTCTCCCTCACAACCCCCCTCAATCTCTCCATCCTTTTTCGCTTTTCCTCGCCCCTCATTTCTAAAGCATTTTTTATCGCATCTGCGAAACCCTCGACATCATACGGATTAACGACGACCGCATCTTTTAGCTCCTCCGTAGCTCCTGCAAACTGACTGAGGATTAAAACACCGTTGCGATCAACGTTGGCGGCGACAAACTCCTTTGCCACTAAATTCATTCCATCCTGGAGAGGACTCACTATACACACATCTGCCGTTCTATACAGTGCTAAAAGTTTGTTGTATTCCAGTTTTCCTTCTATGTATATAATGGGTTTCCAGTAACCCCTTTGATACTTCCAGTTGATACCCTCGACGAGCTTTGTTATATCCTCGCCCAGTTTCATGTATGCGGGTACTTTTCTCCTGCTCGGTGCACCGGCCTCGATGTACACGAAGTTGTTCTGGTATTTTGGATATTTCTCCAGAAACCTGTCTATGGCATGAAATCTCTCTATGATGCCCTTTGTATAATCAAGTCTGTCAACGCCAACGCCGATGAATTCATATGGAATATAGTGCGGAGATCTGATTTCCTTGATTTTCCTCTTTATGATGGGCTTTTTCGCGGACTTTTCTATGGCATCAAAGTCTATACTAATTGGAAAAGGTCTTACGAGAATTGTCCTGCCGCCATATTGAATCGCAAAGGACTTGTAGTCCACTGATGCCCCAAGAGCCCTCTCGACACTTGCCATGAAGTTTATACAGTACCTTTTGAGATGAAATCCAATCAGGTCATTTGCCAATAACCCTTCTAATATTTCTTTTGCCCATGGGCAGGTCATGAACACATCCCATGAAGGCCAGGGAATGTGCCAGAAATGTGCAGATACGATTTGTCCTTTTGCCTTACTTCTAACCATTCGAGGCGTTAAGGCGAGATGATAATCATGAAACCACACAAACGCCTTCTCCCCTTTTACCTCATCCAGGACCGCTCTCGCAAACAACTTGTTTGAATGTTTGTAGCCATCCCAGAACGATTTGTCAAAGGTCGGCTTATGGAAAACATTGTGACACAGGGGCCAGAGCACTTGGTTGGAGAAGCCAAAGTAATACTTATCCACCTCGTCTTTGCTCATCCATACTCTTCTCAGTACATACTTTGGATCATCGGGCGGAACTAGCGTTTTGTCATGCTCATCGACGTTTTCCCGATCTGCATCTCCGCTACCCCCTGCAATCCATGTGCCCTTACATGCCTGCATCAGCGGATCTAATGCTGCGGTCAGACCGCCAGTGGGAGTCTTGCACTTTATGCCCTCGGGGGTGTGCATATGAATGTACGGCTCCCTGTTAGAAACGATGAAAAATTTGTACCCCCTCAGCTTGGATTTTACCAATTTTTGAATGCTCTCTGGAGAATACATGGTAAATAACCATCTGGATGTTTTGTTTTATATGCTTTTTCTAATAGCGCTCTCAAATTAAGAAAGATATATCATAGAATACCTCTACATTATTAAAGATGGTCGATAAAATGGCAGGAGTTTTGGAAGAAGCCATATCATCACTTTTGGCATCGTACATGGTGCCCCTACTGATTATAATATCGTTCGTCGTTTTTGGCTATGTACTAGTCCTCATAATCGACCGCTATATCGCTAGACTGGCTGAGAAGACGAGGACGAAATTGGATGACATAATCGTCAGGACGGTTAGGATGCCTTTAATATTTATTTTCGTAGTCATAGGTGTTGGGACCGTACTTCATTACATGGCGTTGCCCCCTGAAATTGAGGTTTACGTTGACCCCCTGCTGCTTGTATTCATCGTATTAGCGGCGGTATTTTGCGTTTCCAGGATTCTGATGGGATTCATCAAGCACTATGCCAAGAAGCACGAGGGTACGAAACCCGTTGCTCCCATCATTCAGAGGGTTGTGCAAGTAGTAATATATCTCATCGGTTTGATGATCATATTCGATGTTTTAGGTGTTTCGATTACACCATTATTAACAACGCTGGGCATCGGAGGCGTTGCGGTCGCGCTGGCACTGCAAGAGACATTATCAAACTTTTTTTCCGGCTTCTACATCATGACCGACCGTCCTGTCAGGGTTGGCGACTACATAAAACTGGATAGCGGCGAGGAAGGCTACGTGGTCGACGTTGGATGGAGGACCTCCAGGATAAGAAGTCTGCCAAACAACGTCATCGTCATACCGAATAAAAGACTTACTCAAGCCATAGTCACGAATTATTATCTGCCGGAGAAGGAGATGTCTTGCCTTGTAGATGTGGGTGTGAGTTACGATAGCGATCTCGAGAAGGTGGAGAAAGTTACGATTGATGTGGCAAAGAAAGTCTTGAAGAAAGTGAGCGGGGGTGTGGAGACGTTTGAGCCGTTCATAAGGTACAACAAATTCGGCGACTTCAGCATAAACTTCACCGTCATTCTAAGGGTAAGGGAATACGTGGACAAGTATCTGGTGACTCATGAGTTCATGAAGGAGTTGCACAAGAGGTACAATAAAGAGGGCATCGTGATACCATTCCCGATACGAACGGTCTATATGAAGGGGCAAAAAGAGTCTTGATGCCTTGCTATTTTATCCTCTCAACTTTGCCATTTTTAGATAAGAGCACGACCCTGCTTATCTCCGCTTCATCAGCGATTTTGTATCCCAGTTCATCTGCCAACCGCTCTGCAAATGAGCGCACGATTTCATGGGAGGGCATCGCACTTCTTGGAAGCCTTCGTCTTGAAAAGCCCAGGTGCATGTAGGACTTCGCTTCCACGTAATCCGGCTCTGCCCTCTCTATCAATTTCGCGTATCCCTCAGGACTCACCATATTCAAGCCGTTGACGAGCGTGACTCTGATTGCCGTTCTAGTGTTTATATTATTCATGAGTTCAAGCGACTTATTGATGTCACTCCACGTATCTCCAACGGGATTGCACACCTTTTTATGCATCTCTTCATCTGGTGCATTAAGCGAGATGTAAAGTTGTGTTGGCTTTATCTTTGTGAGCATCTCTGGATTTGTTCCGTTCGTCACGACGAATGTGGTCATGCCCTGCTCGTGAAATGCCTCTATCAACTCTGGCAATAAGGGATACAGCGTCGGCTCGCCAGCAAGCGATATTGCTACATGCTTTGGTCTCTTCGCCTCATCCAGTTTTTGAAGGTCAGTCGTAGTAGCGCCACCATATCCTGACAGCAATCGCATGTGTTCTGCTAGGCAGCCTTCAACGATTTGAGCAGGCGCATCCCACCCATGTTCTGGAATGGGCAGCTCTATAGGACGCCAGCAGAATACGCAGCGATGCGTGCACCTCAGCGAAGGAGTCATCTGCACGCATCTATGAGAGGAGATGCCATAAAACCTGGATTTATAGCAGGCACCTTCACTCCTGAGTGATTTCTTAAGCCAGAGGCAGGGCTTGACTGCGCTATGCCTGCCAACGATGTGATATCCTTGTTTCTTCAGTATCGCAAACGGTTCAGCAATTTCCTTGGGCAGTCTATCACTTCCTTGGTTGAGAGTACGATGAACAGAGTCATAAATGTGACCAATGTGCGGAAGTTCAGACCTATGCTGTGGTGCAGACTTAAAAGAAGGGATATAAAGACCAGCACAATGGCGCTGAGACCAAAACTCACCATGATCTTTTCCTCGATTTCAAGATCGCTCAGCATATTCGCTGTGCGCAATAGGTTGAAGCCCGGAAGTATGAGCAGGTACACAAACGACATCGAGAATTTCAGTGCATCGAGCGCCGTTATTTCCATTAAATCACCCTGTAGATTTGGACATCATCGTAATCGTATGCGTTTTTGAAATAATTTGCATCGCGCAGGGTATTGCTGATTGGATATTTTGCCTCTCTGTGCCCGACGAACACATATGAAACATCTCTTAAGTGCAGGTCTTTGTTCAATTGGGAAGCATCTGTTTCATAAAAGAGACTATTTACGTTTGACCAATCATCAACTCCGTGATATTGTGTCATATACAACTGGCCTGCATATGCTATGCGCCTGCCCGTCACCAGAGGGATTCTCGGAAAGTGAGATGGCTCCTCGAGGAATACTGCATCATCTGGTGTATTCTCACAAATCCAGTTCAATGCTCGGACCTCATTTGCATCTGCATGGGTGTATGTGCCAACTGCGTAAAATCCGACAAGTATCATGGTAGAAGGCAGTATGAGAAGTACTGCCAGCAATGGGAGATACCTCCTCGGTGGCGACAGTCTGTTGTACAGGTCATGTATCCAGTAGCCTGAAAATATCGAAGCGGGCATGGTCAGATACACGAGAAAGCGGTAGGTATTCTGGGTGAGCGGCAGGGTGATTACGTTCAGCATTATGAATAGCACCAGGCCAAAAATCAATATGCCACGCGCTTTTTTGTTGCCCAGCGATTTCCAAGCTCCAAGAATGCCAAATGGCACTAGCACCCCTAGCGCCATGATGGTAGAAAGGAGGACATTCGGGTGGTGTGCAATCATAAGTTGCGATGGTGCGTTTTGTGGAAGCAGCATCAATTGGAATGCTGCAATGAAGGAGGCGAGCATCAATACAATCGCATTGATCTCCAACTTTTCTCTCACCCTTAAGCTCCATAACATATACAGGACAACTAAAACGAAAAGCGGAAACGCCGATATGAGATGATAGTATACCAGAATGCCCAAGGATACACCTGCCAATACAGCCAGTCCTCTTGAGTTTTCAGTAGTAGAAACGAGCCAGATATACAAAATAAAGGCCATTATGACCAGGGCAAATGCCTGTGTCTGAGGCATGAGATAGAATAACAAGGTCGGGTCGTATTTTAGCGTGGTCATGTCCTTGAAATTGTATATAAGCGCCTGGAACAGGCCGGTTCGTCCAAAATATAGCGCTATGTACAGCCATGATAAACCACCAGTGAAGATGTAGATCAGAGACGCACACAATGCTGCTTGTTTATCAAATATGTACTCTGCGAGAAGATACACGTTCAGGAACAAGGCGAATAGCAGTAGTGGAAAAATGATCTTAACCATCGAGAATGGGTGAATATCGGTCAACTTACACATCTCGCCCATAAAAACGTGCACGAACCAATTGTATGGAATGTGATATCCTGGAAGATAGGCATCTTCTGGAGGTATTTGGGGCGCATTGATGTATCGCTGTATGATGGACAGATGGTAATTCAAATCCGATGCATGGGTTGGATTGGCCATGAGACCTTCGGCGGTGAACGTGAAGCAGTTTAGAAGCGGGAAGAATACGATCAGGGCTGCAACTATCGCGAGTAAAATGATGATGTAGTCACGTTTGCTGGATTGCACTGCGAATTCTTTGTTTAACAAGCCAGCTGACGATCCAATAATGAATAGACCCAGAACTACTTGCATCATATCTAGGCCGATAAAACGCATGGGCACAGTGATAAGAGGAATCATCACCAAAGACAACGTGATGGACGCTGCGAGCATCTCGATGATGCTAAACCGCTTTTTCATATGCGCATACACGCAAAACCCTGGGAAGAATACTAGGAGAGGTAGCGATACGAAGCCAAGGGGCATCATCACCAATATGCCAGCTAGAATACCAGCCATCCCTAATTTTCTCATTTCGTACCCACCTTATTCAACAGTCCATCGAGGTAATTCAAGGAATAAAAGAGACCAAAACCGGCAAAAATTACCATACACTCCACCCAGAACGTAAAGAACCGGTCCATGAATATGCTTACGCCAAACAACTCGTTCTTCGTCAACAACAGAGTTGCAGCGAACCAAGATAGCATTAGAAGCTTGCGATCTCTCGGCATGTGATCCGAAAGAAATGTGCGAATAAACCCGATTATGGAAAACGGAATGACGACGAGTCCAGCCCTGGCAAATAACTTCCAGTCGACGACTGTACCTTCATGATACTTGACCTGTGATATGCTGAAAATATCTAACGTTTGCATGGTGTACATTTGCCAGATTCCATACGTGGCACAGGCAGCGAGTAATGGCACAAATGCCGATAGAAATTTGTTCTTATCCCTAAGCTGGAGTACAGAATATATCAGCAATGTTAGCACGAGAACGAGCAATGTCATCTGGTGCGTCAAAGCCGTTGCCATCGCTGCTAACACGCTAAGTAACCTCTGCTCCCTGAGCACAAAGTACAGCGTTAAGGGGATCATGAAGAGACCCAACGACTGGGGCAGCGCTCTTGATGAAAAAATCGTCAGCTCAGGAGATATCACGAAGAAGAGGGCTGCACACAGTCCAACATAATGGTTATCGTAGATTCGACGGCCAAGAGAGTAGAGCATCAGGGCGATGAAAAGGGCAATGGCAAGGGTCATCATGCCAGAAAGGGGCATCGGATCAATACCCGAGGTTATTGCCATAGAGGCGATTAGCAGCCTGTATGCTGGAACGTAAAAATGTCTGAATCCTCCGCCATACGATAATTCATACAAAGGATAGTACATCGTTTCCATTGTCTTTCTGATGATTCCGACGTGATACATCGTATTGCCGAATGTCGGAATAATATAGCCCTCCAATATCGGAGACCTAAACCATAGTGCTGCGCATATAACGGCGAACAACAGAATCTGCCTGTCTTTTATCTTCAATATATCACCCTGTAGATTTGGACATCCTGGTTTTCATACGCCAATTCAAAGTGATTTGCGTCGCTAAATTTCGTGGTCTCGACGTTTTTCCATCCATATCCGGCGTGAATTTGCCTTTGCAGCGGGACGAAAACATAGGTGCAGTTATGTTCCTTGCATAGACTGGATGCCTTGCCGGGGGATGTGGTGAGATATATCCTTTCCGCATCTGCCATATTCTGCGCAGCATTCGGAGCGTTCGCCCAGTCCCCTCCAACAAGTGGAATTCTTGTCGTCATACCCATGATCAATTCGCCGCCGAAGATATCCGCCGCGAACCTATCCTCTAAGGAGGTGTTTTCCTTTATCCACATAGTTGCCTCCACTTCTCCTTTGGCAACGAGGGGTACCAGCCATGGGTCTGCCTGTTTCTTCACCTGCACCATGCTGGCGATAACCAAAACGAAAAGTATCGCTATAATAAGGGCATTTTTTCTAGCTCTCTTCATGTCAAATTAGAGTGTGCAACAGCATACGTAAAAGTTTCTACAATCTGATCTACCATCCAATTTATAAGTGCAAAGGGATTAAGATAGAGACGTGATTGTTATGGTCGAACAAACCGAAACATGGGCGATATTGGTTGTTGCGGTTTGCGCCTTCATCGGTGCAATAGGGCAGTTGTTTTTCAAAACAGGTTCATCAGCGGTTTCAATGGACATCACCTCGTGGATATTCAATCTCAAAATAATCACTGGATTCGCATTGTACGGGATATCGAGCATCCTCTTCATCTTTGCCTTGAAACATGGAAATTTGAGCATACTCTACCCCATCATCGCCACAAGTTATATCTGGGTAGCATTGCTGGCGGTGATATTCTTGGGCGAGACGATGACCCTCGCTAGGTGGGGTGGCATTGGATTGGTACTTCTCGGCGTCAGCCTGATTGTAAGGTAATAGAATGAAACCCATTTCGCTCATCATCCCTGCATATAACGAGGAGAAGAGGATCGAGAAATCGCTAACCGATTATCAGGCGTTTGCGGGAAAAAACTATAGCGATTATGAACTGCTCGTGGTTTGCGACGGTTGCACGGATAGGACGCCAGAAATCGTAAAAGAATTCTGTAGACAAGATTCGCACATAAAAATTCTTGAATTCCCTCACAAATTAGGGAAAGGGGGTGGCGTATTGGAGGGTTTCAAGGTTGCTAAGGGAGACTTAATCGGATTCGTAGATGCTGATGGTGCCGTCTCGCCTGAAGAGTTCGATAAATTGGTAAAGGCGCTGAACGGAGCGGATTGTGCTATTGCCTCTCGGCATGTAGCAACTTCTAAAATACTGGCCAAACAATCGCTCCTGAGGCGGACTGCAAGCAGGGGCTTCAACCTACTTGTCAGGATGATGTTTGGTTTACCTTTCAAGGACACACAATGCGGAGCGAAAGTCATAAAGAAAAACATCGTCGATGATATATTGCCGAAGATGATATCGCGAGGATATGAATTTGATGTCGAGTTGCTGTGGAGGATCAAGAAAAGTGGCCGTATCATCAAGGAAGTCCCGATAACATGGCATCATAAAGGAGAATCAAGGTTCAGCTTGAAGTATGCTCCTCGGATGTTTTTTGGCTTGCTAAAGGTTAGGTTTAGCTGATCAGCGCACCTTGATGGTTTTGAGTTCCATCTCGTCATCTTTTTTAAGCTTGTATTCGCCCATGGGGCATTAATGTCCTCATCAACTTTATAAATGTAAAAGTTGCGTGCAAATTCTCAAATCGTCGATCGTGTTCACGTTGACCGCTAATTCCTGATATTTTAGCACAAGTCTATGTTCTTCCTGTTCCTCTTTTATCAAGCGCCCATCCAAGATGTTCACACCCGCAGGTACGACCAACTGCCCATTTTTGGTAAATATCGTATCTGGTCGCACGCCGATCTCCCTACAGACCGAGATGGGAACGTAAACGGATAGCGCTGGCTTGTTTATCTTCCAGTATACATCGATGATTTCATCAATTAATCTGGCGGACAGAAGAGGCAAATCAGACATCACGACGAGAAACGGAGTCTTAAGTCCAAGAGTCTCGGTTGCTTCTACTAAATCGGATACGTATCCAATACCCTTTGTTTTGATTACTTTTATGCGCGTATTTTCTAGATATTTCTCTGTTTCCGGCGTATGTGGAGAGGTTGCCACAAAAATTTTATCAAGTCTCTCGCTTTGGTGAAGCGCATCCAATACGTACGATATCATTGGTTTTCCGCACAGATCCATCAGTGGTTTTTCTCCTTTGCCTAGCCTATTTCCAGGTCCGCCGGCCATTACAAGAGCGTCCATGTCATCACTCCTATGGATATCAGTGCTACCATGCGCCCTACTTCATTGATTGCCCCAAGAACATCGCCATTGACGCCTCCAAAGTTGCGATTTGCTATATGCACAATGACCAGTGCAGATAGGAGTGCAGAGAATAAGGCAACGACTCCACTCACATCTAAAACATACCAGCAGACAGACATCGAGAAAATTAATCCTATCAAAAAATCATGCCGATGGACGTTCTCGATGAACATGGATCCCAGTCCTTTATGCATGCTTTTTCCGAACGTTGCGGTGAGCATGGATTGTTTGGCGCTAATCTCTGCCACTAGGATTGCGAATAGTATGTTTTTCCCTATTGTGGTTATAACAGAGAACAGGATCAGCAGTGACATGATCACAAAGAACATTCCGCCCACGCCAACGCTCGGATCGTGCATCACCCTAATTTTTTCCTCTGAGATTCCATATGCCAGAAGCCCGTCTCCAAAATCGGCTAGTCCGTCTAGATGATTTAGTCCGGTGATGCAATATAGCGCAACGATGATCAAAGCGGAGCACAGATGTGTCGGCAGACGCTGCAATATAAGTCCGACGCCTCCAACTGTCAGACCGATAAACGCCCCTATGAAGGGAAACAAATATGCATGCTTGCTCAGTTTCCGCACACCATCCATATCGATTCCAACTGGGACGGTCGTGAGAAAACCGATGCCTGCTTTTATCGCAGAAAGAACGTCACTCATTTTTCATCCTCTTAGCCCTCATCCCTGCATCGTACATGTTCGCCGAGACACCGCCTATTATTCCTGCAACTACATCATCCATAAATGGACCTAGCTCTGCAACTATTCCTGGCTTGACCTTATCACACCTGATGTACTCAAATAGGCCCTTATATCCGCCTATGTACTTCGCAATGCTCATTCCAAGCACTTCATCAGCGACCAGATAAGTGAGATCTTCATCTATGCCCGGATGTGGGACCGATCCTTTCGCGCCATTTCTTTCAAGTGTTGCTCCAGCATATATCAAAACGCCGAGGTTTGGATCTGATAGCGCATGTTCCAGCTCTCTTCTAAAAATCATTCTCGCTTCTTCTTCGGTTTCAACTCCTGGATGTGGGACGTACATTTGCATCGCAGTAGAAACGATTTTTTCAAATGATGCACCAAAGGATTCGAGCAGGTCTTTGATATTCTTATTTTTGGTCAATAATTATCCCCCTAGTACAATGGCAGATCTATAAAATGAATCATTGCGAAAGACATAGCTATCACGAACATCGTCCCCATCTCCATGATGTGGATGGCTTTTTTAATATGGTACGTTTCTGGTAGGTTAAAACCCTTGCCAAGTATATAATGGTCTGGTTTCTTAAGGGATATGCCTAATGCACCAGCCATCGCAGCCATTGGCCATCCAGGGTTAGGACCCTTCGCCAGAGCATGATCCCGTTTTGATATTCTAAGAGCACTTCGCGATGAGGCGTAGAAAGTAGCTCCGGCTAAGATGAAAAGCATGGACAGTCTTGCTGGTATGTAGTTCGCTAGGTCATCTAGTCTTGCAGAGATATATCCTACTCCTCCCTCGTGTTCATATCCAGCCATGGAGTCAAGGGTGTTGACCGCCTTATACGCTAAAGCGCCCGGTAAACCAAAGAGCACGAAGTAAAATAAGGGCGAAATGATCCCATCTACAAAGTTTTCTGCAACCGATTCTATGACTGCAGAGTTCATCTCCTTTTTTGAGAGCTGCTCTGGGTCTCTTCCGACCAACATCGGAAGGTCTTTTCTGGCAGCCTCGAGGTCATCATTTTCTAGGTGCGCTCCTATCATATTCGCTGTGTCTGCCAGACAGGTGATGGAAAATGTCGACTTCAAGACGTATGCCGATATGAGTATGCCGGTGACACCGTGCACGAGAGTGCACAAATATCCACCCAATGCGGCGATGCTGGTTATGATCAGAGCCAACGCACATCCAGGCAGTTTTGATTTATTTAGATGAGTTCGTACAGCATCTATCAATTTACCGATCCAAACTACAGGGTGGAACGTTTCACGAGGCTCGCCAAGGAGTAGATCCATCCCTATCGCGAGAGCCAATACCATTTCCCAGTTCATAATCGCCTCTCTATGACCTTCCATATCCTGCGCAGTTCATCGCCTGCTAAGATTCTATCCAGTATTTCTTGCGCCACCTCTGCTTGATGTATTATCTTACAGTCAACACAGCTCCATGCGACACCGCCCGTAGTTTTTTCTACATATTTTCCAAGGCGCTCATCCTCACAGGGGTAGAAAGGGCAGAAACAGAACGTGCAATCCTGTCCTTCAAAATGACATGGATAATGCTCACAACTCTCTCTCGCCTTTGGATCAATGACTATTTTTAATGCAGCAACAAGTTTCTCATTATCCTCCCTCGTTCTCACAGCCACCCTGACGTAATTTCTCCCTAATGGTTTGAACGAATTACAATCCCTAATCAAGATTCCATGATAAAGCATGCGCTGCGTCAGCTCACCAGAACTAAAATCGGTGCCGCTAATGTCAAGCAGAATGAAGTTTGCATCACTTTGCAAAGGTAGGACGCCGGCTATATCGCTTAATTGATTTGTCAACCATTCCCGTTCTGTTTTTATCAATTTGCGCGATCTATCCAAGTATTTTGAAGTTTTAGGATCATGAAGGAGATAGGTACCAATTGCATCGGCAAACGTGTTTACGTTCCACGAGAGTCGTGCTCTATTGAGCAGCTCGATTAGTTGGGCAGGGCCGACACCATACCCAATCCTGACTCCTGGGATGGCGAAGCACTTTGTCAGCGATCGCAAGACAAAGATAAAGTCTTTTTTTGCAGCTATGTCAGCGATGCTTTGCTCTGGATCAGAAAGCTCGATAAAAGTCTCATCCACAAAAAGAAAAGCCTTATTTTTTGAGCAGCGCCTCGCCAGCTCTATTAACGTCTCCTGAGGAAGTAGATCACCAGTTGGATTGTTTGGGTTGCATACGTAAAGAATCTTAGACTCCTCTAACATTTTATCGGTTATTTGTTCATCTTTGACTAGCTCAAATTTGATAAACATAGGCTCTGCGCCGAACAATCTGGATTGAAATTCATATTCACCAAAAGTTGGACGAGGAATGATCACCTGATCGCCCCTTTCAACAATCGTTTCGGCGAATAGTCTGATTATTTCTGTTGAGCCGTTTCCCGGAACTATGTTAGCTGCATCTACGCCTACGAAGCTTGCCGCCGCCTCTCTAAACATCGTATATTGATCATCTGGATACCGATCAATTCGTTCGTATGCAGATAGCAATGCATCTTTCACATCCAGCTTGAGCAGATTGACGCTAGTGCTAAAATCGATTACTCTGTTGCTCGTCGCTCCACCGTGGGGGCACCGCTCTAGCGCCAATACTTCTTTTCTGACGAGATCCCTCATAGATTCACACCTAGTATTTCCGATATCACACCCCAATCAACGCTCTCTTTGAAGATCTTGACAAACTCATCTCTTGCAGAGTATGGGATGACACCAACAACCGGTTTTCCGGTTCTTTCTTCCAAAAACCTCAATCCCGAGCTAAGAATCTCCCTATCACCTCTGAATTTGTTGATTAAAAAGCCGGAGATGCGATGTTGTTCTTTCAGCAATGCATATGTGCCATACAGTCCTGCGAATACTCCGCCCCTCTCAATGTCTCCGATCAAAATAACAGGGGCATTTGCCATGTTTGCCATCTTCATATTTGTTAAACTCCATTCTACTGGGTTTCCAATACCCTCTAGGATGATGCAATCATGTTCGCATTGTAACTGCGTGATCATCATTCTGATCCCATGTTCATCAAATCTCACATCGGGTTGAAATGTGGCGACCTTATAACCTTTTTTGCTGAGCAATCCACATAAAGCCCTAGCTACGATGCTTTTTCCACAGTTACTCGTTGCACCTTGGAGCATCAGATTATTCATGGATCATCGCCTCTATTTTATCCATGTCTACACTCGCAGAAACGATTCTGGCTAATTTATCAATTTCATCATCTAACTGTTGAAATCCCGAAGGGATTACAACTCTCGCAGATCTTCGATCTGTGACATCGTCAATATCCAAGCCATCGTTATACCCATCCTCAAGCCCGAGAGAGTCCTCTGCTGGAATATGTAAATTTTCTATACGTGGAACTACCCCCAGAACTGGTTTGTCGATTAAGCTCTCAACCTTGCATACATCAAGCGATTCGCCATGAAATTTATTGATTATGACTCCTTCATATCGCTCTTTTTCATCTCGCAGGAGACTCAGCGTGCCAAACAAATAAGCGAATGATCCTCCATACTCGATGTTATGGACAAGTATGCATTTTGCATCCATTAATTTGGCTGGATACGTGTTTACGATGTCGTGCTGCAAAATATTGATCTCGGCAGGGCTGCCAGCCCCCTCAAGGATGATCAGATCGTATTCTGATGATAGGCGCCTGAGGGACGTATTGATGATTCCTCGTCCTTGTCTCTCGACGAACTCGTGATACTCCCAAACATTCATGTCAGCGTAAGGTTTACCGCGCACGATCACCTGAGAGATATGCTCTGCTTTTGGCTTCAACAGTATCGGATTCATCTCAGCGATGGGGTCAATCCTAGCAGCACGTGCTTGCAATGCCTGCGCTTGTGCAATCTCACCTCCATTTTCGGTGATGTACGAGTTGAGCGACATGTTCTGGGCTTTGAAAGGAGCTATGCTATACCCTTTGTCTGCAAATATTCTGCAGAGAGCGGTTGCTATGATCGTCTTTCCTGCATTAGAGGTGGTTCCATGGATCGCGATCGCCGGCATTGATAGAATAATTGGGAATAACCTATATAAAGATGGTTAACTTAACCAGTTTGATGGATATATTATCCAAGGTGATTGATGTTTATGAACTGGAAAAAGATCGAAGTGATCTTGGTGATCGTGCTGCTTGCTGGAGGCAAAGGAAATAGAAAGAGCAGGGGCTTTAAAACGGTCATTTCGCATATCGGATGAGGATAAGCGAGGGGGTTGCCAGTGGAAAAGACAGAATCTTATCATAAGAAACGATTTGTATCCTGGAGTGGAGGGAAAGAAAGTTGTTTGGCTTGCTACAAAGCGATGCAGGATGATTTCGTCGTTTCGTATCTTTTGAATTTTATGGACAAGGATGGGGAGAGAAGCAGAGCCCATGGATTAAGAATCGAACTTTTGCGGCTTCAGTCGGATGCTATTGGTATCCCTATTATTCTGAAACCTACAACATGGGAAACATACGAGCAGGTATTCAAAAACACTGTATCTGAACTGAAGCAAATTGGTGTTGAGGAAGGGATTTTTGGTGACATAGATTTACAAGAGCACAGAGACTGGGTGGAGAGGGTATGCGCAGAAGTAGGGATCAAGCCAATACTGCCACTTTGGTCCAAGAAGCGGGAGAGGGTTCTGGAAGAATTCATAAGGGCCGGATTTGAAGCTATAGTGGTTGCAACAAAAGCAGATTTTTTGGGTGAGGAATGGCTTGGATGCAGGGTTGATAGGAAATTTAGGAGAGAACTAAGCAACAAACAAATTGACTTATGCGGTGAGGCAGGCGAGTATCATACTTTTGTTATAGATGGTCCAATTTTCAGAAAGCGGATAAATATTCTTGAGAGTGCCAAGGTATTGAGAAATGGAAGATGGTTTCTGGAGATAACAAAATTGGAGTTGGATGATAAAGGATTGAGAGGAACAAAGAGATGATAAAAATAAAAAGGGTGATACTAGTATTATGCATATCGCTGGTGTGTATTGCATTCTTGAGTGGTTGCATTGAATCAGGACAGGACTCAACACAATCAACACCAGAGGATTACCCACTAACAATCGTAGATAGTCTGGGACGGAATGTAACGATTTTTAAGCAACCGGAGAGAATCGTATCTCTAGCGCCCAGCAATACCGAGATACTCTTTGCCATCGGCTTAAGTGAGAGGGTGGTGGGCGTGACGGATTACTGCAACTATCCCCTAGCAGCACAAGAGAAAGACAAAGTCGGTGGTTTCTCCACAGTTAACATCGAAAAAGTTGTCGCATTGGAGCCAGATCTAATTCTAGCCGCTGGCATGCATGAATCGATCGTGGGAGACTTGGAGAGACTTGGCCTAATCGTGGTAGTTCTAGATCCGAAAAATGTGGACGATATACTTGAGAACATCATACTAGTTGGGAAAATTACTGGGCAAGTAGGAGTTGCCGAAGAGCTAACAGCCAGCATGGGGCATAGGATTAATGCGATAACCGATAAGATGGAGAATGCTCAGAGGCTGAATGTATTTTATGTAACTTGGTATGACCCATTGAAAACCGCGGGTCCAGGGACAATTACCCACGAATTAATTCAGTTAGCTGGTGGCAGTAACATCGCTGGCGATGCTAAAACAGAATATCCTGTCTACAGCTTGGAGATGCTGATTGAGCGCAATCCAGATATCATCATAGTTTCTTCAAGGCACGGTGCTGGAGGACCGACGGTTGAGAATATGAGGGTTTTGTTGCAAGACACAAACATATCTGCTGCTAGGAGCGATCGAATCCATGGGATAGATACAGATCTCGTTGCTAGGGCCGGACCTAGGATAGTGGATGGGCTAGAGGAGATGGCTAGGTATATACACCCAGAATTATTCGAGGGAGGCGGTTATCAATGAACATCTACCACATCACTTATGCTCCTACCACTAAAACGGTTTGTCTGTATTTCTGGGGCTGTAACTTCGATTGCAGAGGATGCATCCGTAAAAAAGATTTGGCGACAAAAACCCTGCTTCTTGACTTAAAGGAGGTAATCGACAACTTGAGAAATCTAGAAATCGAAAAAGTTGTTTTCATGGGTGGGGAACCCACCATAGACCCTCAATTGCAGGAGTTGGCAGAGTTAATTCATTGTGAGCTCCACGCATATAATATCTTACTCACGAATGGTTTCTTTCTTCCGTCGCTCGATGATATAGATGAGGTGTGTCTAAGTTTAAAAGCCCATAGCAACACCCTGCACAAAGACTTCACAGGAAAATCGAATAAAAAAGTATTGGAAAATTTTGTGAATCTCTATCGGTCCGGTGTCAGGCTAAGATCGGAAAGCATCCTTATACCAAACTACATCGGTTGCGATGAAATCGAAAACATTGCTCGGTTTATAGCCAGCGTCGACCCAAGCATTCCATATAGGATAGACGCATACACCCCCGTTCCAGAAACCCCTTGGAGAGCTCCAATGAAAGAAGAAGTAGAGAGCGCTGTAAACATAGCAAGAAAGTACCTGCGCAATGTATCTTGTTTAAAAGGCGATGAAAGTTTAAAGTACGAGGTTGTGAGGATTGTATAAAAATTATCTCGAAAAGGTTCTACAATGGAGATTAATTGTAGTTTACCTAACGGGGATCTTAGGGTTGACTATTGTCCTAGCGACAACCTTGGGTCCTGCGCAGATAGCCCCCCTAGTTGTTTTAAAGATACTAATCAGTAGATTGCCTTTGGTAAATGGCTTGGTTGCCCCCTCTAGGTCTATTGCCGAGGAAACCATAGTTCTTCAGATTCGACTACCTAGGATCCTCTTGGGAATATTGGTAGGAGGGGCACTTAGCGTCGCTGGTGCGACGATGCAAGGACTATTCAAAAATCCCATGGCAGATCCCTACATAATTGGAATCTCCTCTGGCGCCGCTCTGGGGGCGACCTTAGCCATGCTTGGACTTGCTCACATGAGCGTGTACACCATGCCCTTGATGGCTTTTATCTTCGCCGTGGGTGCTATCTTTCTTGTCTATAATATCGCAAGCGTGGGAGGAAGGCTGCCTGTAGGAACATTACTACTTGCTGGGATAGCAGTGAGCCTTTTTCTATCAGCCATCACTTCATTTATGATGTACATCTCCGGCGAGAGATTACATGGGATCGTCTTTTGGTTGATGGGGGGATTGTGGGCCAGCTCATGGGATCGTGTTTGGATGGTCCTTCCCTGGATCTGTGTTGGCACGTCGGTCATCTACATCTTCGCTCGGGATTTGAATGTAATGCTTCTAGGCGAAGAGCCAGCTCAGCATCTGGGAATAGAGGTGGAGGCCCTGAAAAAGGTCATGATGGTCTCAGCTTCTTTGATTACCGCAGCGGCAGTGGCTGTTAGTGGAATAATCGGGTTCGTTGGCCTGATAATTCCCCACATTGTGAGAATTTTAGTTGGACCGGACCACCGAATTCTTCTTCCTAGCTCTGCTCTTGTAGGAGGAATTTTCTTGGTCTGGGCAGACACCCTTGCTAGAACGATCATCGCCCCTACAGAGATACCAGTGGGCATCATCACGGCGCTCTTTGGCGCTCCGTTCTTCGTTTACCTTTTGCGCAGGAGAAAGAGGTCGATGTTCTAGGTGGTGATAATAATGTCATTCATTACGCTAAAAATTAATAACATCGCTTGTCGCTATGAGAGCGCCGAGATTCTGGAGAACATTGAGTTCTCCGCCAGTGGAGGCGACTTTGTAGGTGTGTTGGGACCAAACGGATCGGGCAAAACGACTTTGCTCAGGAGTATTAGCAGGACGATGCGTCCCCACATAGGAACGGTTCTTTTGAACGAAAAAAATATTTATGCTCTGCCCAGCAAAGAGGTGGCCAGAAATTTAGCTGTTGTACCTCAGGAATCGCCAATAAGTTTTGACTTTACGGCGTTGGAGATCGTGCTCATGGGGCGCACCCCCCACCTAGGTAGATTTGAGATCGAAAGCGCTAAGGATTTAGCCATAGCCAAAAAGGCCATGAAGTTAACCAATACACGCCACCTTTCCCAAAGACCGATCACTGAGTTAAGTGGAGGGGAAAGACAACGGATCGTCATTGCTAGGGCTCTCGCACAAGAACCCAAAGTCCTTCTTCTAGATGAACCCACCATGCATCTAGATATCAACCACCAGATAGAGATATTAAACTTGATCAAAAGGTTGAACAGGGAAGAAAAGATGATCATCATAGCGGTCTTCCATGACCTTAATTTGGCTGCCCTCTACTGCGATCTTCTCATGTTACTTCATCAGAGGAAGATATTTTCTCTTGGCTCGCCAGAAAAAGTTCTGACGGCTGAAAACATCAAAAGGGTATATGATGCAGAGGTGTTAGTGAAAAGACATCCTGCAACCAATTCGATATATGTTACTTTACTTCCCTCGACCCCCTTCCATGAGGGGGTTTCAAAAGGGCGAAGCCCATTTGTCATTCACATAATATGTGGCGCTGGTACTGGCTCGCAGTTGATGCATCTTCTCATCGAGAAAGGGCACCAGGTAACCGCAGGTGTGCTTAATGCAATAGATACCGATCACGAAACGCATCAGCGTCTAGGTATTCCCATAGTTAGCGAGGCCCCTTTCTCTCCCATTTCTTGCGAGATGCACGAAGCCAATCTAGGACTAATTGATCAAGCAGATGTAGTTGTGTTGACGAATATACCATTTGGCTATGGTAACTTAAAAAACCTAGAAGCAGCCGAACTCGCTTTGGAAAACAAGCCAGTACTTCTCATAGAGGAGACGCCTATCGAGCAAAGAGACTTTACCCATGGCGAGGCAAAGAAAATCTACACTAGGCTAAAAAGTAACGGTGCAATTGTTCTGCATAGCCCAGAAGAGGTTTTACCAATCATCGAAAAAATGGCGAGGTGAGTATGATATGATCGTAAAGATTGCAAAGGAGCTGGGCACACCAAAGAGGGGTTTGTCACCTAACTATTCGGAGTTTCACGTGGTCATGGCCTTCTTCATTCTTGGGGAAAATCCGATGGGTAGAAAGACATTGGCAGGACGTCTTGACGTGGGTGAGGGAACAGTACGCACTCTGATCAGGAAGTTGCAAGATCAAGGGTTGGTCTGTGCCTCTCCAACTGGATGTCAGCTAACCGAAAAAGGGAATGAAATGCTGGCAAATTTCAAAAAGATGGTCTCATATCAGCCAAAGATAGAAACGGGCATGATAACGCTTGGAAAAGCGAACAGTGCAGTCCTCATCAGAGACGTTGCTAGGCTCATAAAATCTGGAATGGAACAGAGGGATGCCGCAATTTCAGCAGGTACCATGGGTGCATCCACGCTCGTATTTGACAAAGACGGCCCAAGGATTCCTGCAATCACCGCTGATGAACGCATGCGGATGCGCATGAGAGTACTCTGCGAGGACATGAAAATGAAAGAGGGCGACGTCTTGGTAGTAGGGACCGGTGAGACCGAGGAGGAGGCAAACCTGGCAGCATGGGCAGCGGCATATACCGTGCTGGAGAGGGTGCAGTCTTAAGAGGATAATATGCAGAAAATCAGAGAAACGATTGATCAAATTGAGTCGCTGGATGAAAGGGCAATGAGACTTGCCAAGGAAAGGCAAGACCTCCTGACCAAGCCCAAGGAGAGTTTAGGGATACTAGAAGATTTATCAATTCAAGTGGCAGGGATTACAAGAAATTCCATGCCCAGAATACGTGATAAAGTGATCATAACGATGGCTGGTGATCATGGTGTGGTCGAAGAAGGAGTAAGCGCATATCCTCAGGAAGTGACTCCTCAGATGGTTTATAATTTCATTAGGGGCGGGGCGGGTATAAATGTTCTAGCTAGACATGTTGGTGCCAGAGTTGTAGTTGTCGATATGGGTGTGGCTGCTGACATGGAGCATCAGAATCTAGTGAATAAAAAAGTGGACTATGGAACGAAAAACATGACTAAGGGCCCGGCTATGAGTAGCGAACAAGCGGTGAGGTCGATTGAAGCAGGGATAGAAGTCTTTGAAGAGGAGTTGGAGAAAGGCCTGGATGTCGTGGGAACAGGGGACATGGGCATTGGAAACACAACTCCATCCAGCGCAATCGTGGCCGCCGTCACAGGGGAAAAAGTTGAAAGAGTTACTGGCAGGGGAACGGGAATTGATGATACTGCGCTGGAGGCTAAGGTACGGGTGATTAAAAAGGCACTGAAGGTCAACTCTCCAGACAAAAATGACCCTTTAGATGTTCTGGCAAAAGTTGGAGGCTTTGAGATTGGTGGATTGGCTGGTGTAGTCTTGGGTGCAGCGGCCCATAGGATACCGGTGGTAACAGATGGATTTATCTCCACTGCTGGCGCCCTTCTTGCAACAGAACTCGCCCCTCTGGCAAAGCAGTATATAATTGCCTCTCACAATTCGGTCGAGATAGGTCACAGGGTCATGTTAGAAAGAATGGGCTTGAGGCCACTTCTCGACCTACGCATGCGACTGGGGGAGGGGACTGGAGCAGCTCTTGGGATAAGCATTGTGGAAGCGAGCACAAAGATATTGAAAGAAATGGCTACGTTCGCAGGTGCGGGAGTTTCTACATCGACTCTGGAGCCGTAATGCCCAGCAGATTCAGCACATTAGCTAAAACGATCCTTGTGCAGTTCACAAGGGACAATCTTGCATCTCTCAGTGCCTCCTCTGCCTTTAGCACCGGCACTGCGCGATAGAATTGATTAAACGTCTCAGCCAGCTCCCTTGCATAGGTTGCCACGACGTACGGTTTCAGGTCTTGCGCCGCCGAATCCACTATGCTCGGGAGAAGTGCCATCTTCTTGATTAGTTCTACCTCCTCTGGTGCTGTAAGCAGAGAAGAATCGAATCCATGCCCGATTTTTCTCGCCTTTTTCAAAATGCTGCACGCCCTTGCGTGGGAATACTGGATGAACGGCGCCCCCTGTTTCTCAAAGTCCAGCGCCTCCTCCCATTTAAACGTCATCATTTTTTCCGGAGCAACCTTGATGATATCGAACCTAACTGCGCCCATGCCGACGATCTCAGCGATCCTTCGCTTCTCCTTTTCAGATAACTCAGGTCTTCTTTTCTGGACTTCGATGTATGCTCTCTCGCATGCCTCGTCCAGTAAATCATCCAGGTCGACTACAACGCCCTTGCGCGTGGACATCCTCCCCTCTGGCAGCGAGACAAATGAATAGAATATCATCTTAGGCTCTTTCCTTAATCCGAGTATCTTGAGAGCGCATCTAAGCTGTTCCATCGATAACTTCTGATCCTCACCGAGCACGTTTATCACGATATCTGCGTGATCAAACTTCCAGAGATGGTAGGCAATGTCTCTTGTTGTGTAGAGCGTGGTCCCATCGAAGCGTGTCAATACAAAGTCCTTTTCCACTCCGAATGAGGTTAGGTCAAGCACTAGCGCACCATCCTCCTGTTTTATGTACTTGGTCTTTTTCAATTTCCCAAGGACCTTATCCACAGAGCCGTCCATCACAAATTGGGATTCCCATACATATCTGTCAAAGGCGATATCGAGCCGCTCCAGGGTTCGTTTTTGCCCATCAATGCATTTATTCACCACCCTCTTGAACCTCTCAATCGTGTTTGAATCGCCTAATTCATATCTGCTCAGTATTTGGGCAATTTGAGAATCCACGTCAGGACGTTCGGCAATGATTTCGGTCGCCTTCCGATAGTATCGCACAACGTCATGATCGGGTTTGTCCCTCTCCAATTTCGGCAATGCATTTCGCTCTACGTTATCATAGCCCCAAACAATTGCAGCAACCTGTTTACCCATATCATTCACGTAATACTGCACCTCGACGTCGTAGCCGGCGCACCTGAGCATCCTAACGAGAGTATCCCCTATTATGGGGTTGCGCCCTCTGCCGACATGCAACGGTCCAGTTGGATTTGCAGAGGTGTGCTCTAGAATGATGCGCTGACGTTTCTTAGGGAGCGACCCATATCTCTCGCCTTCTTTGAGAATCTGTAGAATTGTTTGATTCAGGAATTCCCTGTTGACGTAAAAATTGATGTACGGTCCTTTGACCTCTACCCTATCAATCAACGTCTTCTTGGGAATTCGAATTTTTCGCGATATATCTTCTGCGATGCGCTTGGGGGACTTCTCATACTTCGGCGCGAGTTTGAACGCAACAGACGATGCGAGATCGGCATAATCCGACGTTTCCAAGCACAGCATCTCTACTTCATAACCAGCTGCTTTGATGGCATCTTGCAGTAGAGACCCCACCTCGCTCTCAAACTTGAGAAACATGCCTATATCACTTAGATGCGCTCGATAATTATAGTTTGTGTTGATGTAAAATCCATTTATTCAAAATGTACCTTTTTCATTTCCTCCTCGGTGATCCCCTTCATTTTGGCAAGATCGGAAATGATCGAATCCAGGACTATGAGTGCGCTGCACTCAAAGAGATTTCCGAGTGGGCTGAGTGGGGCATGCAATCCCTTTTGCTCCCTGTCAAGGTAATTACCCGTTGGCACATCCATTTTTGTTTTTCCTGGTACCTCTAAGATATGGTCGCAGTATTTTGCCAATCTGGACTCTGGACGGGAGGTCACTCCAAAGACGACTGCATGCAACTCTTTAGAGGTCTTGGCCCTATTGACGACATCCGCCGTCTCACCAGAACCCGAAATCAAAATTACCGCATCTCCTTCATTCATTGCCGGCGCCGACTCACTCCCTATGAAAAAGGCGTTATACTTTAGATTGGTAAGTCTCGTTACCAACGCCTTTCCTATGAGGCCAGAGCGACCTGCACCGTAAACATATGTGTATTTCCCCTCATCATCTAATCTATGTAGGTTTTCGACGAACTCCTTGACCTGCACCTCATGTATTTTATCGTAAAGAGAGGATATGTGGTCTATGGTTAGCCGCAGTGATTCATAAAACATTTTTTCAGCCATGGCAAAGACTCACCCTATCCTAATTTAAATTTATTGGTGAATCAAGCACCAGTCCTGAACCTCAGGATGGCGGCGATCCCTCCAAATGCGTTCATTAGCTGCTCTCCTTCCTCGAAATCGGTCGAGATGAATTCTACGGTGGTGTTCATTTGTTCTGCTATCTCTGATAACTCTGCAACGATATCTGCACTTTTTTCTACTTCCAGGTTAGCGCCACATTTTGGACACGCTCCCACATCCAGCTTTTGAACCGTTTTTTCCTGCTGAAAATCGCAGCTAGTGCAACGCATATGCACTCTAATCCTGCGCAAATCCTCGGAGAGCAATAGCGTGTCAACTGCACCCAGTTTGAGGTTTCTTCTAACCTCTTCCTCTCCATAGGCGGTCAGTCCTCGGTCGCTCACAAGCTCTTTCATGAATCTGTCCATCATGCGTTTTTCTTTGACGAGGTCCAAGTCTTGTAGCGTGTTAGAAGCGGCATCTACCAATTCATACAGCCCAGACTCATCCGTGTATGATACATCAAACAATCCGAGGATCTTCGATTGCAATTCATGATGAAGATGCTCGCCACTGACGAATTCTTCTTTCGTAGGACTTGTGCCTCCAACCAACAAACCTTGAAAATCCTTCCTATCCACGTTGAGAAACACCTCGCTGGCTGCTTTGCCAATTCTCTCGTAGAACTCATTGATGGCAATCAATCGCAATCGCTGGAATCGCTGTGCTGACTGACCGCCTTTTCTCTGTTTGCCCGGCACGTTGGATGTCAGATGCCTTATCGGTTCAATATACTTGCCTCTGAGCAACCCTATGGTGCTCTCCCTTCTATCTAACACGAGCAAGCCGAACGTCTTTTTCTCCCTGAGCATGTCCTCTAATGGTGTGAGCACGAATTCAGAGCCACAGCGGTACATGTACGTCGTAATGGGTTCTGGCGGTTCGAGAATTGCCGTCTCCAGTTCAGTCTTATCCCCTCCGAGGGAGATGGTTCCGCAAAAGATTGCCACCCCATTCTTAGGCGGTGCCTTAAAATACTTGAGCCTGGCCATGATGGAGTCCAATGCGCTCTGAACGTTGATCCTGGTGGATTTCGACTTGATGTTCGCAGCTTGGCCGCGCTCATCCCTCAGCTGCGCTACGACATCGGAAATCTGCTTATCTGGAGGGATGTAAATCGTGACCAGCTCCGTCCCTTTTCCGGTCTTTTCCCTCAGCTCCTCTAATTTTCGTTTAAATTCGTATTTTTTATAAGCGTCCAGCATTTGTGCTCTCACATAAATGGGTTTATAGGTTAAAATGGTTTGTCCAATAAGGACACCATAAGATATATTAGTATACGAGGGGACAATTATGCGCAACTGAGGTAGACCATGTGTCTTGCGATTCCAGCAAAAATAATCAAGATAGATGGGCACAAGGCAATCGCCGATTTTGGCGGGTTGGAGCAGGAGATCCTACTCGACCTGGTGGATGCCAAGGAAAACGATTATGTATTGGTGCATGTAGGATACGCGATTCAAACGATTGATGAAGAGGAAGCCAAGGAGACGATAAGGTTGTTCAATGAGCTGGCCGAAAGCACAGAGGAGTGAAATGCACGAATACGGCATCGCTTACGACATAGTTAATACCGTGCGCGAGGTTGCAAGACAAAACAATGCAAAGAAGGTGTTAAAGGTTAACGTCGAAGTAGGGGAGCTAACGTTTGTCAATCCCGAGCAACTCAAATTCTCATTCGAGGCCATTACAAGCGAAACCGAGTTGGATGGCACCAAGCTAGAGATTGATTCCATCCCAGTCAAAGTCAGTTGCTCTTGCGGCCATCTAGGGAACGCGGCAGGGTTCACATGCCCTAAGTGTGGGACGCCCCCAAAGATCCTGCATGGAAGAGAGATCTACGTGAGAAACGTCGAAATTGAGGTGTGATAGTGAAAGAGGTAACGCTCATTCATGGCGCAGGTGGCGAGCTAATGCATGAACTCATTGTGAACGTTCTTGCGCGTTTTAAAAACACAAAAACGCCAGGCGGCATGGGATTAGAAGCACTGGATGATGGTGCGATCATCTCCTTAGATAACACCTCGCTCGTGCTGACGACCGATAGCCATGTGGTCAAGCCAATCTTCTTTCCTGGTGGCGACATAGGGCGTCTGGCAGTTTCTGGCACGATTAACGACTTGGCGGTGATGGGTGCTAAACCCCTCGCACTTTCGAGCGCGATGGTGATGGTGGATGGATTTTTCATAGAGGACCTAAGAAAAATCGTGAACTCCATGGACGAGACGATGTGCGAGGTGGGTGGAGCGATTGTGACGGGTGATACGAAAGTCGTTGAAAAAGGTGCGTTCGATGGGATCATGATCAACACTACCGGGATTGGGATTGCAGAAAAGCCAATTATGGATTCTGGATTGCGCCCCGGCAACAAAATCATTACAACCGGCACAATCGGTGATCATGGTTTTGCCATACTGGCGCACAGGGAAGGATTCAACTTTGAAACCGATCTAATATCGGACGTATCACCGATCTGGTCCACTATTCAAGCAGGGTTGCAGGTTGGGGGGATAACGGCCATGAAAGATCCTACGCGCGGGGGCGTAGCGAATGCCCTCAACGAGATGGCGAAAAAGAGCGGGGTGCGAATCGTCATAGAGGAGGGGACAATTCCCATAAATCCCGCTGTCAGGGCGGCATCCGAGATGCTTGGCATTGACCCACTTGAGATGGCCAATGAGGGCAAAGCCATCATCGGCGTGGAGGAGACGTCTGCGGAGGATGTGCTGGCCGCGATCAGAAAAACGCGCTATGGCAAAGATGCTGCAATCATCGGCGAAGTCCAAAAGGGGAAGCGGGTGATAATGAGAACGGAAATAGGTGGTACCAGGTTTGTGGAAACTCCCATGGGCGATCCTGTGCCGAGGGTGTGCTAATTACCAACCTCTTTTAAGACCATATCCACGACAACTGGTACCGCCTTGGCTACATCGGGACTCAGTTCCAACCTGATTTCGTCTGCCTGTTGAACCTCGCAGCCGATGATGATAATCTCCTTTGGCATCCTCTTTGGCTGGATGATTCTACCAGTTTTCAGGACATCGGCCAGACCAAGGTCATGAAGGGACAGCAGTGACATATTTGAAGGAGGCAGGTCTTTTTCGGTAAAGCGATACACATTTCCAATTTTCCCACCGCTTTTTACGGCATCGATAATGATGGCCTTGTCAGTACTCTCGATCAGGTTTAGGATGTCCAATCCTCCTGTGCCAGCCTCAATCAACTCGATGTTGCTTGGCAAATCCCTTTTCTCCAGTTCCTTTAGAACGTGTACACCAAAGCCATCATCACCAACGAGCAAATTCCCACAGCCGAGCACGTGTATTCTCATCATCAAGCCTCACATCCCATCAAATTAAATTTTTAGTCTCAATTTATATCGTATGCCCAATCCTAAGGTGTTACCTCTGTTCCCCCATGTTTTCCCTTAAGAATCGCATCTACAATGCTCTTGGGATTAGAACCATTCAGTACGATCGTGCGAATCTTGGATCTTTCAATGATTTTTGCTGCCAGCGGATCCATGATTGACTGGGCCCCCGCTCTCATTTCACTTTTCATGACGATGTCCACTAACTGCCCTGGCGTGATCCTGTCCAACTTTTTAGCGCCCGCACTCTTCGGATCTGCGGTATAAATGCCATCAACGGATGTCGCGTTGACGAGCAAATCCGCTTGAACATATTCAGCCAAGATCGCCGCGACCGCATCTGTGGTTTGCCCGGGCGCGACACCCCCCATCACGACTATTTTTCCGGACGATGCAGCGTGTTCAGCCTCTTTATAATCAGATGGAGGCTCATGGTGTGCATCTTTCCCCAGAGCGGATATCAACAGACGTGCATTTAACCTCGTCACGTCAATGCCAACAGTGTCGCAGTTCGCCTCGTTTGCACCTAGGTGGCGCGCCACTTGAATGTACTCTCTTGCGATGGCGCCACCGCCAGTGACGACGAAAACTGTGTGTTTCTTGGCGACTTCCTTAACCGCCTCCGCATATTTCCCAAAGTTTCTTGAATCCAACTTGGGTGCGAGGATGGAGCCGCCGATTGATATCACCACTATCATGCATTCCCCCTTGTTGCCTGAAGTATTAAGGGGTTTCGATTTGAAAAGGTTTATCTGAGCATGGGTAAATGATGTATCTCCAGTCAGGTGATCTAATGGTAAAGATCCTGCCCCATAGACATTGTACAATGTGTGGAAAGTCGATTGTGCCCGAGGAGATGTTCTGCTCTGATAAGTGTAAAAAGCAATACAATGACGCTCAAAAGAGACAAAAGTTGATATTCATAGCGTTCATCGTGCTGGCATTCTTCTTGCTTTTCTCATCGTTCTTGGGACTAAAGTGAAACATATATAAATACTAATAGTGACTACAAATCCCCTATAGGAGGTTTAATGTTCAGACGGGTGTTTGCGATTTCAGTAGCGCTGCTCCTAATGCTACCTATGGTATCTGCTGCTGAAGATGCAGGGTACATCCATATTGAGAGCGTGGTGATGACGTTTGACGGAGCAGATGCGAACATCATCGTAGAGTATAGTGTCGATAATCTATTTGCCAAACTTTATATGTGGCTACTGGGGCCAGATGTCATAAAACAAAATCTGGAGAGCACATTTGCCGATTTTCAAATTCAAATTGTAGAGATATCATGCGATGAGGCCGTGATTATTGCCAGTGATGTGATGACATACAATAATGGGAGATATTATGTAGGACCGCACCAACTGGGCCAGAGTGTTGACACACTTGTCATAACATTTCCGGACGATTATACAATTACGCTCAGGTCCGTCGATGCGATACCATCGCTTGCACATACCAGTTACACGGCATTTTACATGATTCTCCTATAGTCATTTCTTGCGCTTACGTTTCTTGCTTCTACTCTCAAAAATAGATGGCAGGTGAACCATGTATGTCCCCTCTTCTTTCAACGCCATGATGATCTCTGGCCTATCAAGAAGCGACTCTATGTTAAGTTCATATGAACCAGGACCGACTATTTTTACGCTCTCAACCTTGTGAGAATCGACGTCTTTGGGTTTTTCTCTCTCTTCGACTTCCACTTTGCTTATCAGTTCCTCGATGTCTATTGCTTCTGATTCTGACGTCTCAGCACCAGTTACATAAAGAAATTTATTCCATCCGCAACTGGGGCACCCGCTTAAAATTTCGGATGCACCCTCCTTGAATATTTTTCCACATCTGGTGCATTTGTGCGGCATTCTACCCCCGTGAACGCACAGATACTAGTGCGCTGATAAAATCATGATCCCTCTTCAGGGTCTTGAGTTGGTCCGCCGCCCCGACTACGGTAAGCCGCGTTTCGAACATCGTTTTGCCCAAAAGTTTGCCCAGAAAGGTGGTTCTCTGTTTGCAGGGATAGCTTTCGATCTCAATGCCAGAAAAGTCGTTTGGTGTGATCTCGGTCATGGTCATCTCGATCAATTTCGCCTCCTCTTCTGGAGTAAGACCTCTCTCGAGAATCACAATGCTGCCATCTCGGACCATATCGAGGATGAGCCTGATCTTTTCCATTGGTGCCATAGTTGAAATACGATCCTTCGAGATGATATCTATTCTAATTCCTTCGTGGGCATTTGACTTTTCAGTCCGTCTCTTCTTAGTTTTCTTCTTGCTCATCCTACATCACCCAAAGTGATTTGCTATCGATTCATAAAGTTTGTCCACGTTGTATCCTTCAAGGGCGGATATGGGAATTACGGTATGTTGTGGAAATGCACTTTTAATTCTCGCCGGTGAAGCTTCTGGCAAATCTATCTTATTCGCTACGATTAACAAGGGCAACTCTCTTGCCTCCATGTTGCCAATGACCGTGACGTTGACCTGCGTAAATGGGTCCTCAGTTGCGTCCATGATTAATAGGATCCCATCCAAATCATCCAGCCATTTGATCGCTTCTATCACCCCCTCCGTCGCCTCCTTTGCCCTACGCTTAGCTTCTGCTTCATCTAATCCATAAGCCATAAAATCGTGAAAATCGATCTTTGTCGCCAAACCGGGTGTGTCTACGACATCCAAGGTTATGGCTGCGCCGTTGGCATTGACCACAATCCCCTCTTTCCTCTTCGCCCTGCGGGTTTCGTGTGGTATTTCCGATACAGGACCTATTGCATCCCCGCTCCAATCCCTGATGATTCTATTAGCAAGGGTGGTTTTTCCAGCATTTGGCGGACCATAAATGCCGATGCGTGCCCTCTTCTTCTTAAAAATCTTTTTGACCCAAGAGGGCAAATTTTTCTTAATTTTTTCTATTACTCCCATTATCCCCCTCTAGAGAAGACATCATATAGGTATATGTCCTGGTCGCCATATATATTTTTATTGCACCGAACAGTCGCGATTGTTTTATAGGTAAAGCACGGAATAATAAATGGTGACAAGGAGGAAGATGACATGGAAACCAGAATGCCAGTGCGAGAGATCATGACAAAAGGTGTCATCACAGCCGAAAGCGATATGAAAGCCTCGGATGCAGGAAAAAAGATGATCGCACACAATGTAGGAACTCTTATCATAACTGACAAGGGCAAACCCGTGGGCATCGTGACAGAGCGAGATATGGTGCGAACAATTGTCTCGAAAGACCTAAAGCCCAGTTCTGCCACGCTCAAGGATCTGATGACGCGGCCACTTGTTACCGTATCGCCAGATGACAGCGTAGACAAGGCTGCGCGAAAAATGGCAGAATTGGACATCAGAAGATTGCCCGTTATCGAGAATGGCAAACTGGTTGGCATCGTCACCGATACCGACATGATTGCAGTTTCCTCTGGACTTGCTGACATTCTTTCAAATTTAATCGAGATGAATCGCGAGCATATTTCATTCAGGCCCGTAAAAGGACTCGAACAAGGCATTTGTGAGAGATGCGGAGAGCTCTCAGATGCTCTGGAAATGGTGAACGGGATACTGGTTTGTGAAAGTTGTAAAGACGAGGTATCCCGATAGGAGGAGGATTCTCATAAAAGTACAGGATGTGATGTCCAAAAGTCCCGTATTTATCAAAGGTACCGAATTCATGACCAAAGCGCGCCAGTTGATTCGGGACCGTCATTTCAGGAGTTTGCCGGTTGTTGATGACGAAAAACGAGTGATGGGGCTCATAACCAGACAAGATGTATTGAGGGTAACGTCTACAAAGTCCAACGTGACCGTCGATGGGTTTGCCTTGGAATGCCCAACAATTACACCGGATATGGATATGCTGGAGGTGGCCCAGATCATGCTTACAGCGAAATTGGGAAGATTGCCAGTGGTAAAATCGGTTCATGATCGGACATTGGTTGGCATCATCAGCATCGTTGACATATTCAAACACATAAATCTAGATAGAGTACCGGTCAAAATGGTTGGCGAAGTGATGAGCACAGACGTAAAGGTGTGTCATCCTAAAGATCCTGTTTCTAAAGTTTGGGCAAACATGGATGAATTCGGATATAGTGGATTTCCGGTTGTCAAAAGAGGAAAACTCATAGGAATGGTCACCCGTCGGGATATCATCAAGGCTGGTTATGCCAGGATGGGCAAGGAGAACGAACACGGCGGACGAATGAGCAGTTCACCACCGGTGGAGAAGATAATGAGCACGCCTGTATACACTGTCCATCCTGGGACCAGTTTGAAAGAGGCAGCTGAGCTGATGTTGACGCACGATATTGGAAGATTGCCCGTTATCGAGAACGACAAGCTAGTCGGCATCGTAGACAGATATGATTTGATCAGGGGTTATATCAGGGTGTGATGTGATGAGAAGACGCCATAATGGGATAAAAAGGGGTGCAAGACTCGCAAACGATGCGAGCGAAGCTGTGCTCGACAGGGGGCCGGTGGAATTCAAATCCCGTATATCATCACGCCCAGGCGATGTGATGACGATTGCATCTAGAGAAGTGATCAAGATTCCGCCGACCATGACGATTATGGGGGCAATAAAAACGATGATGACATATGGCTTAAGGAAGGTCCCCGTTGCAGACCCGGGCACGAATAGGCTTGTTGGGATTATCACGAGCGTTGATTTGATTGATTTCTTGGGAGGCGGCGAACGACACAATTTAGTCAAAAAGAGATATGGTGGGAACCTGCTTGCTGCAATCAACGGAGACGTCCGGGAGATCATGGAAGTCGATGTGATAACGCTGAGCGATCGCCAGTCATTAGAGGACGCGCTGAACACGATGCTTATACAGAATATAGGTGGGCTACCCATTGTGGATGATAGGCATAGGGTTGTAGGCATCATTTCCGAAAGCGATTTTGCATATCTGATTGCCGATGTGAAAACTGGAAAGATTGTAGGGGATTACATGAGCAGAAGGGTGGTAACCACACCGCCCGACATCTCCATAGGGGAGGCTGCCAAAACGATGGTTTCCAACGGATTTAGGAGACTACCAGTTATAAGAGATGATGTGTTGCTGGGGATCGTCACCGCCACCGACATCGTGAAATATCTTGGCGGAGGAAAAGCATTTGACAAACTGGTTACTGGACACATTCAGGAGGCGTTAGAGCCCGCAATTAAGACGATTATGGTGCCCAATGTCGTCACCACAACCTCCGATGTAGACTTAGGCGATGCCGCCAAACTCATGATGGATAAAAAGGTGGGATCGCTGCCGGTCATTGATGACGGCTTTCTAATGGGCATACTCACCGAGAGGGACATCTTACGGGCATTACGTGAAACTTAAACCAAGGTATACCGCGAAGCTTAAACTAAAGTGTCAGGATGATGGTATGAAGGTGAAGGATGTTATGAGCTCGCCAGTGCGCGTAATCGCTCCAGAGGAGACGATCGCGCATGCGAGACGTCTGATGCTTAAGCACGGGATAGGCAGGTTAGTGGTCGTTGATGATGAAAAAGCCATAGGAATAGTCACAAAATCCGACCTGATGTGGAAACTTAGGCAAGCAGGATCCATGTGGCGCAGGCGATCAATTGATCATATCCCGGTCAGGGTGGTGATGAGTGAAAATCCGATCACCACGTATCCCGATGCCTTACTGGAAGAAGTTGAAGAGTTGATGCTGGAAAACAACATCAGCGGATTGCCGGTCATGGATAAGGGATTAGTTGGCATGATCAGCAAATTTGACATAGTTCGCCAGTTTTCCAGCACCAAGTCAAGGGTCAGAGTTGGCGATATAATGAGCGATTTCGTCGTAACGGTTCATCGCCATCACTCGATAGCTCACGTGATAGACGAGATGCAGAAAAACGAAGTGCATAGGGTAATTGTAATGGAAGATGATGATACGCCGGTTGGCATTATCACATCGTCAAATTTAGCGTTTACCGAATTAGAGGATGAAAGGGGCGAGATGTCAGAGAAGGGGATAAAGATGACTAGAAAGGACAGCCCTGCAGGACGTAAGCGATTTAGGGACATAGAAAAAAAAGGGCTCGTTGCCGAAGATGTCATGTCCTCTCCTCTAATAACCGTGAGCAAGGACGAGCTTGCAGTCAATGCCGCAAAAATGCTAATAGAACATAAAATCGAGGGGATGCCCGTGATGGATAAGGGATTAGCAGGCGTTATCGCTAAGACCGATATCATCAGGATGCTGTGGGGGTAAACGATGAAAGGGCACAAGGTTAGGGATATAATGACGAAAGCGCTGACCATTGATAAGTCGGAGATGTTGTCTCATGCCCTTGATTTGATGGAAAAACACGATGTTAGGCGTTTGTTGGTCACAAAGGACGATGAATTAATTGGAGTGGTGACGCAGCGCGGGATTGCAAGGGCGCTTGGCACCAGAAAAAAATCGAACTTGCCGGCATCATCCTTGCATGTGACTACAGCGATGGACGAGCACTTGATGATGATTTCGCCAGATGATAACGCGGAGAAAGCCGTTCAACTGCTCCAAGGTGAAGATATTTTAGCGGTTATGGATGACAGCCTAGTTGGGTGGGTAACTCCCAACGAAGTGCTTGCCATCCTGCATCCAAAAGGATATGCCGGGAGGATCATGAAAAATCCCATCACCGCGACGCCCAGTGAGAGGGTGGTGCATGTCAGAAGGCGTATGTATAAAGAGGCCATCGGCAGGATGCCTGTTGTGGATGGTGATCAATTAGTGGGAATGGTCACGGAAAGCGATATCGCAAGGGCAATGAGGGCTTTTCGCGACATGGTTCCTGGGCATCAGCAGGAGATGCGGATCAGGAATTTAATCATCAGCGATATAATGAGCGTAAATGTCAAATTTGTCAGGCCTAATACGCCTTTGCAAGAGGTCGTTGATATGATGCTGAAAGGGAATATAGGTGGCGTACCAGTCCTTGATTTGCGGGATAATGTGGTAGGAATGATCACCCGTAGGAATATCATTAGGTGTGGAGATGATTGAGGAGATTGCGGAGAAGCTTAACATACCCAGTGCTCAACTGCGCGAATTGATTGACAGAGGAATTATCAAAGAGGTGGAAGGGGAGCATCCACACTTGTTTAGGTTCGACAAAGAGTGTGGCGCCATCGAGAATGGAACGGCGATATTCGTTCACGAGAAAATCGATATTGTGAGGGGATTCCCGAAGATCAGAAGGGCGATGATACTCGATCCGACGATTAAACGCCATTTTGATTGTCCTACTGTGATGATAGAAGAGAAGATGAACGGGTATAACGTGAGGATTGCCTCTATCGGTGGGGAAATCTTTGGGCTCACAAGGGGCGGACTGGTCTGCCCGTACACCACCGAGAAGGCAAGAGACATAATCGGAGATGCATTTTTCAAGGATAATCCTGATTTGGTTCTTTGCGGCGAGATGGTGGGTCCGGACAATCCGTATGTACCAAAAGACATCTACGACATTCCTTCACTGGACTTCTTTCTGTTTGACATCAAGAAGAAGGCCTCCGGCGCCTCTCTGCCAATAGCACAGCGACTGAGATTGGTGGAGGAATACAATATAAAATCGGTGCGCATATTCGGCGAATATCCTGTGAACGAGGCGAGTGCGGCAGCGAGGGAAATTGTAAAGGAGCTTGGCAGACAAAATCATGAAGGCATCGTCATCAAGGATCCTCAGACGAAGATACCGCCCATCAAATACACGAGTTCCCAGAGCAACTGTGGCGACCTTAGAGATGGTTTCAGGTTTTACAACGACTATGGAAGACCATTCTTTTTCACGAGAATTGTACGCGAAGGATTTCAGGCTGTTGAGTGGAATGAGTCTGAGGAAGAGTTAAGAGAAAGATGCCTGCAGCTTGGGGAGAGCATTCTGAAGCCGATGGTGTATACAATCAAGAGCAGGAAAAGAGGTGAACAAATCGGTGAGAATGTTCAGATCAAGGTCAAATATTTAGAGACGGCGCGAGAATTTGAAGCTCATCTGAATAGGATGGGCATTGACGCTGTATTTGAAGAACCAGAAAAAGTGGATGGGGGTTACCTGGTCAAAATCAAGCGACTCTACCAGAGCACAAACGACAAGACCATGTCTGTCCTCAACGGGGAGCTGTGGTAAAGGCGTGCTTCAGCGTTCAGAGCTCTACGTTATTTATGTCGCTCGTCAGCATTCTTCGTCTGCCCGCTTCATCCCGCTGAGAATATAGTGCCCAGAACTCATCTTTGCTCATATTACTATCCCCTCAGGTTTGCATCACTTTTCGTCGAACTACTTAATTAACCTTTCGGAGTTAAAAACGTCTCCATGCGCTCCAACGCCTCTTTTATTGCATCTCTTGATGTTGCATATGAGCATCGGATGAACCCATCACCACATGCACCAAACACGTTTCCAGGCACGACTGCTACCTTTTGCTCCTTCAGCAGTTTCTCGGCAAATTCATCCGAACTCATGCTCGTGCTTTTTATCGATGGAAACGCGTAGAACGCCCCTTTTGGCTCAAGACAATCTAATCCAAGTGCGTTGAGCGCCTTAACGATGAGTTTTCTCCTCCTGTCGTATTCCCTCACCATGACAAGCATATCTTCTCTGCCGTTTCTCAGTGCCTCAATGGCAGCCATCTGCGCCGTAATTGGAGCGCAAAGCATCGTATACTGATGAACTTTTAGCATTGCACCTATTATCTCCGGTGTGGAGGCGGCATAGCCAATGCGCCACCCAGTCATCGCATACGACTTTGAGAAGCCGTTGAGTAAGATAGTCCTATCCTGCATGCCATTTAGTGAGGCAAAGCACATGTGCTTTCCATCATATGTCAATTTATCATACACCTCATCGGATATCACGATAAGATCGTGCTCCACAACCACATCTGCCACCGCCTCCAAATCCTTCTTCTTCATGATCGCTCCGGTTGGATTGTTCGGATAATTCAAAACGACCGCTTTGGTTTTCTCTTTTATTTTGTCCTCTATCTGCTCCGGGGTGACCCTGAAGTGAGTTGACGGGTCCGTTGCGACGGATACGGGTTTTCCTCCAGCCAATGTCACGCATGGGTTATACGATACGTAGCAAGGCTCCACAACGATGATTTCATCGCCGGGATTTGTGATGGCGCGCATTGCCAGGTCTATCGCCTCGCTCACGCCAGTGGTAACTAAAATTTGATCCTCTGGGCTATAGGCAATGCCGTAGTCCGAGGCAACGGCATGAGCTATCTCATCCCTCAACTCCTGCAGTCCCCAGTTGGATGTGTACGATGTGTATCCTTTTTCTAGAGAGTAGATGCAAGCCTCCCTGACGGGCCATGGCGTAACAAAATCAGGCTCGCCGACGCCCAATGATATCACATCATCCATCCCTGTGACCATCTCGAAGAATTTACGAATTCCAGATGGTGGGATTCGCTGAACTTTCTCTGCTATCATGGAGTTATCGCCAACCTCTTGGACTCTTCCTTTTCATAAAAGATGTCGCCATCCTGCTTGTAGGTTTTAAGTATGAAATGGGTCTCGGTGCTCTGCACCCTTTCAAGTGGCGCTACCTTTTCTGCGACGAAAAACGCGACATCCTTCATCGTCCTGCCTTTCACCAATAGCGATAGGTCATGATCTCCTGAGACCAGCCTAACCGATATCACTTCTGGAAATTTGGCGATGCGCTTCGCTATCGCATCATAACCTGTGCTCCTCTCGGGTGACACCTTTAATTCTACTATTGCATACACATATTCCTCTCCGAATTTCTCCCAGTCGATTACGGTCTTGTATTTCCGGATGATGCCCTTCTCCTCAGCCTCTTTGATCGCCTTCTTTACCTGAGACTCAGGGATGCCGGTCATAGCTGCGATCTCATCTATGCCGATTCTAGCGTCGTTCTCCATTATTTCAAGTATCTCTTTCATGATTTTTGCCCCTGGAACGAGTAAATATTATATCACTATTACTTATATCTCTACTACCTATCATACACGGTGTGTGCATGAAACCAGCCTATCTCACGATGGATGATCTTGACGTAAAGGGAAAAACTGTTTTAATTCGACTTGACCTGAACTCACCGATAGACCCGCACACGGGAAAGATACTTGATGACAAGCGATTCAGGAGTCATGCTGGCACGCTGAGAGAACTGGAGAAATCGAAGACGGTTGTACTCGCGCATCAAAGTCGGCCGGGGAAGAGGGACTTTACCACGATGCAGCCTCATGCCAGGCTGCTGAGCAGAATTGTGCGACAGGACGTGACGTATGTAGATGACATATTTGGGTCATATGCGCAGCGTTCGATCGACAAGATGGATGTTGGCGAGCTGCTGCTCCTTGAGAACGTGCGGTTTTACTCGGAGGAAGTAGTTGAGCAGAGCCCAGAGGAGCACGCCAGAACGCACCTCATAAAGAACCTTGCCCCGAAGCTCGATTTGTTTATAAATGATGCATTTGGATCCGCACATAGATCTCACGCATCCCTGGTGGGGTTCACGCCCGTGCTGCCATCCGCAGCTGGGAGGTTGATGGAGAAAGAGGTGACGATGTTGAATAAGGTCCTTACCAGCGCCGACCACCCATGCATATTCGTCCTTGGCGGGACGAAGATCGAGAATTCGATCGACGTTATACAACATGTCCTGCCAAAGAAAATCGCAGATAAAGTGCTTGTAACGGGCGTTGTAGCAAACGTGTTCATGGCTGCATCTGGGATAGATATAGGTGCGCCGAGTCTGCAGCTGATTGAAAAGCAAGGGTATTTAGATATGATTCCCAAGGCAAAGGCATTGGCTAAAAAATTTGGCAAGAAGATAGAGATGCCAGTGGATGTGGCGGTGAATAAAAAAGGCAAAAGGGTTGAGATGAAGACCAAGGCGCTGCCAGCCAAGTATCCCATTTTTGATATCGGTCTCGCTACTATCATGAAATTCTGCGATGAGATCAGGGATGCGAATGTCGTGATTCTGAGCGGTTCGGCTGGCGTGTTTGAGGATGAGGAATTTGCGCTGGGAACCTTCGAGACGTTAGAAGCGGCGACAAAATCCAGGTTCGCAGTCATAGGCGGCGGTCACAGTGGTGCGGCGATGCGGAAGGTGGGGCTGGAAAAGAGGGTTGCACACATGAGCACGGGTGGGGGCGCATGTATTGAGTTTCTGGCTGGAAGAACGCTGCCTGCTATAGCCGCGCTGAACGAATCTGCGAAACGATTCAAATCCAAGCGATAATTTTTATTCTGTCATAACTAATATAGAAGATGCCTCGGTGGCTCAGTCTGGCTAGAGCGAGTGACTTGTAGCAACTCTCAAAAGGGTTGATCGTTTGTCCACCTTCGGTAGGACGGTTGCAAGATATCACTAGGTCGAGGGTTCAAATCCCTCCCGAGGCTTGTATCTTATCTTTTTAAGTATCAAAAGTCATTCATTCCTAGTGAGAAAATGGGGACAAAACAATTATCAGAAGAGATTTCAGAGGTAGAATCTTCCTACTTCGAATTGCAGGCTTACTGGGGTGTAACAAAACATATGGGGGGCTTAAAGGCCACAAGAGAGCTGATTGAGTTATGCCATATAAACAAAGGCAAATACGTCCTGGACGTCGGTTGCGGCGTTGGAAAAACTCCCTGCTACGTTGCAAAAATGTACGGCTGTAGAGTGGTTGGTGTGGACATTTCTGAAAGGATGGTCGATAGGGCAAAAGAAAGGGCGAAAAGAGAGGGCGTGGAGAATAGGGTTGAATTCAGGGTGGCGGACGCACAAAACCTCCCCTTCGATAGACGACGGAATCTACTTCGTTCATTCAAATCTCCTCTTTGCCCTCGTAAGGTTGCGTAAAAAGCTTCATCCCAAAACTCTGACTAAGAGCGCCATCTGCGCATACAACCTGTTTTCTGCCTGCTTGAAGATTGCTGAATGTGCGCCCTCTAAAACGTCATCCGTGATTTCCTCGCTCCTGTGCGCGGGCAGGCAGTGCATGACGATGACATCATCTTTTGCCATCTTCACGACATCATCATTGATCTGGAATCCCTTGAAGTCGCGCATCCTTTTCTTTTTCTGCGCCTCATCGCCCATCGAAACCCAGACGTCCGTGTAGAGCACGTCTGCATCTTTGGCGGCATCTTTTGGGTTATGTGTGATTTGAGTATTTCCTCCGAGCTTCTTTGCCCTGCTCACGATTTCCTTCTTCGGTTCATATCCCTTCGGGCATGCCACCACGACGTTCATTCCAACCAATGCGCCCGCCAAGATGGAGGAGTTGCAGACGTTGTTGCCATCTCCAATCCATCCAAATTTTAATCCTGCGAAATCCTTCTTTAGCTCGTAGATCGTCAACAGATCCGCGAGAGACTGGCAGGGATGCTCAACTTCTGTTAATCCATTAATAACTGGAATGGTTGCCTGTTTTGCGAACTCAACCACCACATCATGACCTCCCCTGATTACGACACAATCCACATATCCAGACAGGACGCGTGCGGTATCCTTTATCGGCTCCCCTCTCCCAAGCTGCAGGTCCTGCCAGTTGAGATATAGTGCATCGCCACCCAGCGAAGACATCGCGACCTCGAATGAGACCCTTGTCCTGGTGGACGGCTTCTCGAATAACATCGCCAGACTTTTGTTCTTCAGCACGTCCAGCGTCTTGCCCCTCTTTCGTTTTTCCTTTAGCTCTTCTGCCTTTTCCAGTATGTCGATAACGTCCTCGGGGGTTAAATCGCCCATCGAAATGAGGTTCATTTTCATCTCCTCAACGATTTCATATGCTCTATACTTTTCTTTATATGCCCTTTCGAACCGATATCCCACCTGTTCCATAATGCTCCGTCGATGCTGACGATGCCGTCCAGCGAGATGTTTCGCGCGGCTTCTATGTCATCTCCAATGCCAACCGTGCACACGACTCTCGAACCCAGCGCAAACGTTTCTTTTCCACGAAGTTCCATGGACCCAGGATAGATTCTGATGCTGTCATGGTATTTTTTATCAAGTTCATATGCTTTGCTGAGGTCAATCCTCCTGTCGCCTGAGAAGGCCTTCCTGTATCCACCATAGGTCATTGGTACTGCATAGGTGATGACGCTCGCCTTCTTGGCAAAGTCCAGCTTCGTTAGAGAGCCGTCCAGCATGCGGAAACAGACGTCCACGAAGTCATCCTCCAAAATCGGGAGCAGATTGATTATCTCCGGGTCTCCCGGGCGGGAGTTGATTTCGAATACCTTGACACCGTCTTTTGCGCAGGTGTATGCCATATATAGAGGAATACCTCTCAAGAAAGGACCATCTCCCTCGCCTTTCAGTTCATCGAATATCCTTTTGCCGATCCCCAGCGCATCATCCCAGTCCTTCTGGTCCATGAAGGGCAGTTTGTTGTCGGAATCTTTATAAGAGCCCATGCCGCCGGTGTTCATTCCTAAATCACCATCGAACGCCCTTTTGTAATCCCGTACAGCATCCGTCGCGATGAGGTGCTTTCCGTCGGAAAAGAATTGCAGGCTGAACTCCTCGCCGTCAACCTTTTCCTCTATTATCACAGGACCATGCTCATAACAGGTAAGAAAGTGGTTAAATAATTCCTCTCTGGTGGAGAAATGGTCTCCCCAGACGCCTACGCCCTTGCCCGTCGCAGGGGCGTCTGGCTTTACAACCGCACTATTTTCAAGTTCATCCAGCCATGCCCATATATCTTTTTTTAATTTATCCTTGCTAGCGTACGCTTTAGGATCAAATACCCTAAATCTTGGATTGGCGCTTGGACAGCACTTTTCAAGCAGGCGGCGTTGCAATACCTTGCTTCTTTCAATGGCATGTTCTTTCGTGGGACAGATCATCGGGATTTTTGTCTTCTTCTCGATGACATCTCTAATGCCAGCTATTATAGGACCCTCGGGACCGACGATTCCAAAGTCGATTTTGTCTTGATGTTTTTTGGCAAAGTCGCATATCTTTTCTGTGTCGAGTCCGATTTCCTGCGCCGCCGCCCTCTCAAGTATAAATGGATTTTTCTGTTTGTCCGCATCGAAAATGCTCACATCGTAACTTTCGCTCCTGTGCAAGGCATCGGCAATGGCAGCCGCTCTTGAGCCATAGCTAACGAGCAAAACGCCGACCTTTTCCATCACAACAACTCCTTTGCTTTTACCATGGGTACGAATGAAACGCCCATCTCTCTCAAATTCTCCTCCGCGCCCTCTTCTCTATCCACGACCACGATGACAGTATCTATGATCGCTCCGAGCTCGCGTAATGTCTCGACCGCTCTAACCGCCTCAGCTCCAGTGGTTGCGACATCCTCGATTACGACGACCATATCTCCGGCAGCGAACTCTCCCTCGACCTTTTTGCGCGTCCCGTATCCCTTTTTCTCCTTTCTCACTATAATATAGGGCAACCCGCTCTGAATGCTGGCCACCGCTGCCAGGGGGACCGACCCCAGCTCAATACCAGCAAGCCTCTGTGTGCCGGGTGGAATCATCTTTGCTATCTCCTCGCCTAGAATTCTCAAACACTCCGGATCGGTCTCGAAGATGTATTTATCGACGTAGTAATTGCTCTTCCTGCCGGACGACAGCGTAAAATCGCCAAACCTGACAGCCTTTTTTAGCGCGTTCATCAGTTCACGTTTCATCTTCATCACCTTTACTCATCTCATCGCTCACACAATCCGTGCACGCGCTCAACATGGGATAGAAATGGGATGCACATACGCTCTTGCCACACAGCATACATATTCTGGTCTGCGTCTTTTTATGGCATATTTCACAACGGTCTGAAACACCATTTACCATGGTACATCCTTCTTTCCCAATTTGTAGCCAATGATGTTAACTATTATGTGTAAAACCGGAGTGATAATTATTACTAAAATCATCACCCACAAGGTGAAATTGGTAACGAACCACTCGTGAGAGAAGACGTAGGTGAATGCCCATGCGCCGAGAACCAGATCCAATTGATCTATCAGCGGCAACGGCGCACCTTGCTCGAATCCAGCCCTCCTCTTTAAAAAGCTCTTTACGAGATCTCCTATCATCGCGCCCAAAGGCAGGAAAATCAACGCAGAGGTGGCGAAAACAGGGTATTCAATGTCTGGAGCAACAAGGTTTTGCCCTATACCGACGACAACTCCAGTAAGTACCCCCAATACAAATCCTCTATAGGTCTTTCCATCTCCTAGAATACGTCTGCCATCTCTAAACGTTTTTCCAAAATCGATTGCAGTGCCACCTCCAACCAGAGCGGCGCATGTGTTAGGAACGTATGCTGGTAGCATCAGCCAGATCGCGGTCGTTATTATTTCGAGCAACGTCAACACCGAAAATGTTTTTTGCCTACGCACTGATGGACATTATGAGCTTTAAATTATTCGGAAATGTTAATCTCCTAATAAGGTATGTAACAAGAGGAATGACATGACTTTATATCAAAGTAAACTCCCACGCGGACTGCCTAAAAAAACGAGCTCCTTATGTCCCGAGTGTCGAAAAGTTATAGAAGCGGATATCTTTGAGAGAGATGGTGCCGTCTGGATGTCCAAGGAGTGCCCTGCTCACGGATATTTTGAGGGCATTTACTGGTCAGACGTTGATATGTATCTCAGGGCTGAGAATTACGCATATGACGGCAGTGGCGTTCAGAATCCCCAGATTACGGCCTCTTCTTGCCCGGATGATTGTGGTCTCTGCAACCTTCACGTAAGTTCGACGTGTTTGGCAAACATCGACGTGACCAACAGGTGTAATTTATCTTGTGATTTTTGCTTCGCCAATGCTAACGTGCGAGGATATGTGTATGAGCCGTCGTTGGAGCAGATAAGAGAGATGCTCTCTGCCTTAAGAAACGAACAACCGGTGCCTGCCATAGCGGTTCAGTTCTCTGGCGGAGAACCAACGCTCAGAGATGACCTTCCTGATATGATCAAGATGGCCAAGGAAATGGGCTTCTTGCAGGTACAGATGGCGACCAATGGCATCATGCTTGGAAGGGAGCCAGAGTTGGCCCAGACGTTGAGAGATGCCGGGCTGAGCACGGTTTATCTGCACTTTGATGGGACATCTAAAAAGACGGAACCCTTGTTGGAGATCAGAAAGAAGGCGATTGAAAATTGTAGAAAGGCAAGGCAAGGTGTCGTTCTCGTTCCAACCATCATCAACGGCGTTAACGATCATGAAATAGGGGATACCCTCTATTTTGCGGCGGAGAACATCGACGTGATACGGGGTGTTAATTTTCAGCCCATTGCATTCACGGGTGCGGCGTCTGCTGATGATATAAAACGGCAGAGGTTTACGATCCCCGATCTTGCGGATAGGATAGAAAAGCAAACGGACGGAGCGATCAGGAAAACCGATTTCTATCCAGTTCCATCCGTTGTATCGTTATCTAAACTGGTTGAGGCATACAGGAAAGAACCACAGATCGAGTTCAGCGCGCATCCTCATTGTGGTGTGGCGACATATGCGTTTGTAAGCAATGGTAATATCATTCCCATCAATCGATTCGTAGATGTGGATAAATTCTTTTCATCAGTTGATGATACGGTAGACATCTTAAAGACTTCCGGGTGGTTTGCTAAGACTAGGGCTCTAATGAAGGGTTTGAAGGCGTTGAATAGATGCATACATGATGACAAGCAACCAAAAGATTTACACCTCAAATCGGTTCTCAAGCGAGTGCTGAAGGAACAGGACTATAAATCGCTGGGAGAGTTTCACTGGAATGCGCTGTTCATAGGTGCGATGCACTTCCAGGATGCATATAATTACGATATTGAGAGGGTGAAGAGATGCGTGATTCATTATGCCACGCCAGACCCAGAGCGAAGGATAATCCCATTCTGCGCGTATAATTCAGGTCCAACTTTTAGAGACATAATCGAGCGAAAATACAGCATCCCTCTAGAGGAATGGGGAAAGCGGCACAGCAAAGGTGAAACGATTTGAAATTAAATGAGGTAGATCCAGAGGTGGCGAAAGCCATTGCTGCCGAAAAGACGCGTGAAAGGTCTGGGTTGCAGTTGATCGCTTCTGAGAACTTTGCGATCGAGGCGGTGCTGGAGGCGCAAGGTTCTGTCATGACGAATAAATATGCTGAAGGCTATCCGTCGAGGAGATATTATGGCGGCTGCGAATACATGGACGTGGTAGAGAATTTAGCCATCGAAAGGGCGAAGAAACTTTTTGGCGCCGAGTATGCGAACGTTCAACCACATTCGGGGGCACAAGCCAACATGGCCGTCTATTTTGCCGTGCTAGACGTGGGCGATACCATTATGGGCATGGAACTTTCCCATGGTGGACATTTGACGCACGGCAGCCCTGTGAACTTCTCAGGGAAATTCTACAATGCCGTTTCGTATGGTGTGGACAGGGAGACACAGAGAATCGACCACGATCAGGTAAGAAAATTGGCGAAAGAGCACAAGCCAAAACTCATCATAGCGGGTGCCAGTGCATACCCAAGGGAGATTGACTTTGCTGAGTTTAGGAAAATTGCCGATGAGGTTGGCGCATACTTGATGGTAGACATGGCTCACATCGCTGGATTGATAGCTGCCGGACTACATCAAAATCCCGTGCCGCATTCGCATTTCGTCACGAGCACGACGCACAAAACGTTGCGCGGCGCAAGAGGTGGCTTTATTCTCTGCAAGGAGGAGTTCGCCAAGGTCATTGATAAAACCGTCTTCCCGGGCGTTCAAGGCGGTCCGCTGATGCATGCCATTGCTGCCAAAGCAGTGACATTCAAGCAGGCGATGACCAAGGATTTTAAAGAATATCAGAGACAGGTTGTCAAGAACGCCAAGGTGCTGGCTGAGACGTTGATGGATAGTGGATTCACTCTCGTTTCAGGTGGAACTGATAACCATCTGCTATTGGTCGACCTAACTGATAAGGGAATTACGGGCAAGGAGGCGGAGGAGGCGCTGGGCGAGGTGGACATCATTGTCAACAAGAATACCATTCCTTTTGATCCCAGGAGCCCGTTCATCACCTCTGGCATACGAATAGGCACGCCTGCCGTTACCACGAGAGGGCTGAAAGAGGAGGAGATGAGAAGGATAGCAGAAATGATCAGCGACGTTCTACTCAACATTGGCGATAATGCGACGAGGGATAGGATTAAAAAAGAGGTTGCAGAACTGTGCAACAGGTTCCCACTGTACTGAGGATTTGTCATGATCATCGACGGTACTCAAATTGCTGCTGGCATTCAGGAAGAGCTAATTCATGAGGTCAAACAGTTAAAGGATAAACATCATTTGACTCCAGGACTGGCAACCATTTTGGTCGGTGATGATCCCGCCTCCAGAATATATGTATCGATGAAGAAGAAGGCGTGTGAAAAGATCGGCATTCATTACGAGGAGCACACTTTTCCGGGAGACGTTAAAGAGGAAAATGTGATTCGCCTTATTCAAAAATTGAACCAGGATGAGAAGATTCACGGAATCTTGGTGCAGCTCCCCCTCCCATCTCACCTGAATGAACCCTCGGTACTGTGCAGCATTGCCCCAGAGAAAGACGTGGACGGATTTCATCCTGCCAACATGGGCAGGTTACTGGCCGGCGACGAGAGCACGCCACCCTGCACTCCGTCGGGCATCATAACGCTGTTGGAGAAAACCGGCATCAAGATCGCGGGCAAGCACGCCGTTGTTGTCGGACGAAGCAACATCGTTGGCAAGCCCGTGGCGGCGATGCTCCTGAACAGGGATGCAACGGTCACGATTTGCCACTCAAAGACGAAGGATTTAGAGCGGTATACCGGACAGGCGGACATATTGGTCGTCGCCATTGGACGTGCAAAATTTATAACCGAAGAAATGGTGAAGGACGGCGTAGCAGTCATCGATGTTGGGATCAACAGGGTGGGTGGCAAACTATATGGCGATGTTGACTTTGAACGCGTGAAGGAAAAGGCATCGACCATAACGCCCGTACCCGGGGGCGTGGGTCCCATGACCGTAGCTATGCTCATGAAAAATACCGTAACCGCAGCCAAGAATGCGCTAAAGTAAATGATCACAAATTCAGCGATATTTCTCTTCTAATCGCCTCAGGAATCGCTGGCACGTGCGAAATACCAAATTTTAAGAGATGTCACATAGTTATAAAGTGTGACATGAAAACGCAAATTGAGAGCGCCGCTCAGGGCATAGTTACGAAGGAAATGAGGCACGTTGCGCTCGAAGAAGGAGTCGATGCGCACATCATACGACGGGGTGTAGCCAATGGTGAAGTTGTCATCATGAGTCATCAACATCCCATCGGCATTGGCAGAGGGCTCAGGACGAAGATCAACGCAAACATCGGCACGTCCTCGGTGGCGGTTGACCCAGAGTTGGAAGTTCAAAAGGCGATTATCGCCGTGAAATATGGCGCAGATACCATATCAGATCTATCGATGGGCGGTGATATTGTTCGGATAAGGCGAAGTGTCTTACAGGCAGTTCCCGTGCCGCTGACGACGGTGCCGGTCTATCAAACCGTTGCGGAGCACGGCTCATTTCGTCCCATAACTCAGGAAGACATCATCGAAACCATTCGAAAACAAGTGAGAGAGGGAGTGAACTCGGTGGTCATACATGCCGGTCTCACGTTGAAGATGCTATCAATGTTGAGAGAGGCGCAGCGCGTCATGGGAATGGTCTCCAAAGGAGGATCGCTCACATCAGCCTGGATGATCGAGCACGAGAGCGAGAATCCGTTCTTGGAGCGTTTCGATGAGATACTTGAGATTTTGCGTGCTAGGGATACGGTGCTTTCATTGGGAAATGCGATGAGAAGCGGGTGCATACACGACATAAGAGACGATCCACAATCGTTGGAGATAAGAGCGAACGCAGAACTTGCAGACCGTGCCAATAGGATGGGGGTTCAGGCAATCATTGAGGGTATGGGTGGTCATGTCTGGATCGGCGACATCGAAAAATACGTCAAGTATCACAAGAAGATCATCGACAACCGACCGCTTTTTGTTGCTGGACCGCTGCCCATCGATGTCGCAGTGGGCTACGATCACATCGCCGCATGTGTCGGCGCCAGTATCGCAAGTGGAGCGGGTGCTGACTATCTATGCTATATCACACCATCTGAGCACCTCGCCCTGCCGAATCTCGATCAGGTTAGGGAGGGCACGATCGCTTTTCGCATCGCCGCTCACATAGGAGATTCATTGAAATATGGCCCATCTGCTAGGGATCTCGAACTGGCCAAGATGCGTCGACGACGCGACTGGAAGGGACAGTTCGAGCTCGCTCTCGATGGAGAAAGGGCGCGAGAAATTCATCCTCAGGCCAAAGGATGCACGATGTGCGGAGAATACTGTGCTCTGGAGCTCATGGATCGGTACCTTGGGGTTGATTTGTAAATGCCTAAAAAGGAACGTTTAACTCTAGCATTTGAAAAGGTTAGAGCGCTACGGTATGGTGAAAATCCACATCAGAAAGCCATCCTATATCGCGACTCCGAATTCAAGGGGGCATGCGTAACTAACGCAACCCAACTTCACGGAAAGGAGTTATCGTTCAACAACATCGTTGATCTAGATGCCGCTCTCGAGTTCGTGAAAGAATTTGAAAAACCTGCGGCTGCGATCATCAAACATACCAATCCGTGCGGTGCTGCATGCGGTGAAACGATTTTAGAGGCATATCAAAAAGCACATGCATGCGACCCACTCTCTGCGTTTGGTGGCATCGTTGCGCTGAACAGAGAATGTGATATCAAGACGGCGAAAGAAATTACATCGACCTTCAAAGAAGCAGTAATTGCCCCAGGTTATGCTGATGCACCGCTGGAAATTTTGAAACAAAAAAAGAATCTAAGGCTGCTGGAGGTAGGAGCTCTCAGCAGAACAACTGAAAAGGATATGAGAAAGATCGTTGGCGGATTGTTGGTTCAAGATCGAGATGTACTAGATGTTGGCGATTTGAAAACCGTTACGAAGAGGGCGCCGGACGAGGAAGAGATGGATGCCATGCTCTTCGCCTGGAAAGTCGTCAAGCACGTGAAATCCAATGCGATCATCCTTGCCAAGGATGAGCAAACGGTTGGCATCGGCGCGGGACAGATGAGCCGGATTGATGCCGTAGGGATAGCGGTGAGAAAGGCAGGAGAACGGTCAAAAGGAAGCTGTCTGGCTTCAGACGCCTTCTTTCCGTTCAGGGATGCGATAGATGTCGCCGCCAAAGCCAAAGTCGCGGCCATCATTCAACCAGGTGGCTCTGTCAGAGATGAGGAAGTGATCAAGGCAGCCGATGAACATGATATGGCGATGATCTTTACAGGTGTAAGACACTTCAGGCATTAGGCGATATCATGCTACCCATCGATGCCGAGATTGCTAGTATTAAAATAGGCGATTTCTGCCCATCCAGGATCATGGGCGTGATCAATCTAAGCGAGGAATCGTTTTACAAGGGTTCGATTGTTAGAGCAGAGCAGGTTGCGGAGATAGCAACAAAGATGGTTGAAGGAGGCGCTGATATGCTTGACGTCGGCGCGCGCTCCACCGCTCCAGGTGTGAAACCCATCTCAGTGGAGGAGGAAGAGAAACGACTTTTTCCTGCTTTAAGAAACGTTTTGGATGCAGTCGATGTGCCGGTTTCAGTTGATACGCAGTATGCCGACATTGCAGAGAAAGTGCTTCGCATGGGCACACACATCATCAATGACATCAGCGGGCTGAAAACAGATCCCAACATGGTAAACGTCATATCCGATTTTGATGTGCCGGTTGTGTTAATGGCATCTAAGAAAAAACCGGGCGACTGTCTCACCTTTCAAGAAATTAAGACGTCTTTAATCGACAGCATCACATTGGCTGAAAAGAGTGGAATAGACAAAATCATCGTCGATCCTGGCATTGGTAGATGGACGTCAGAGAAGACGTACGAGTTTAACCTGGCAATCATAAACGACCTTGAAAGGCTCAGAGCTCTTGAAAGACCGGTTTTAGTTGCCATATCACGCAAATCCTTCATCGGTGACGTTCTCGGTATAGAAAATCCATATGATAGGCTGGCCGGAACCCTTGCCTGCACAGCAATAGCCGTGTACAAAGGCGCACACATCATACGAACGCATGACGTGAGGGAAACCAAGGACATAATCAGAATGGCAGAAGCCGTTAGGGGCAGACAAATCACAGGAGAAAGGAAAAATTATCAGGCGATCATAATCGATTACGTGAAAAAGCCAGAGGATTCTATCGAACTGATGCGCTCTATTAACGTGACCGATACAGGCGCGGACATCATGAAAAACAAAACCGTCTCGAAACTAATACTTCTCCAAAACGTCGCTGCGCCAGAGGCTTTGATCATCAAGCAAGAAATGCTGGCCAGAGGAGGAGATGCAGCCACGTCAAGGGAGGCGATATTGGGAGAAAAAAATCCAGTGGATGTACTCATCATCGGCACGGTAGCGCAGATCCAGAGTTTGATTCACAAGCTGAGAATGCAAGCGCTCAATCTGCCCCAGATCGGCGATTTGTTGGAAGAGTTGATGGAAAAAGAGGACGATCTGAACTATCGTTATTCTCGGGTTGAAAAACGGATGTAATTCGATATAGGTGAAGGTCTTGGGCCGCATGATTCTATATCCTCTCAAAACGCCTTTGATTAGGCCAGGCGACGATTTGATTGAGATATTAACGGATGTGCTGGAAAAAGAACGATTGAATCTTGAGAATGGGGACGTTATCGTCATTGCCGAGTCAGCAGTTGCTACCGCACAGGGAAGATTGCGAAAACTGGATGAGGTTAACCCCTCCGATAAAGCGAGGAAAATGGCAACTAAGCATGAGATGGATCCGCGCATCGTTGAAATAATCCTGCAGGAAGCCGATGAGATTTTTGGTGGTACGAAAAAGATTTTGCTGACGACGAAGAACGGCTGGTTTACTGCCAATGCAGGCGTGGACGTATCCAATGCTCCGCCCGGTCATGTGGTGCTGCAGCCTGAAAGACCAGAAGAGACAGCAGAGCAGATCAGAAATGGCGTTGAAAAAAGGTCTGGTAAAGATATAGGCGTCATAATCGCTGACAGCAGGACCATTCCACTTAAAAAAGGCGTGATAGGCGTTGCTCTGGCGACAGCGGGCATAGAGCCAGTTGAGGACGTCAGGGGCAGGAAAGACCTGTTCGGAAGGAAATTGCAGGTGACATTCAGGGCAATAGCCGACGATTTAGCATCTGCGGCACAACTCCTCATGGGGGAAGCCGATGAACGGACGCCGATGGTTCTCATAAGAGGAGCGCCGGTCAAGTTGACCAGAGAGCCAGCAGAGAAGATGAATCTATCTCTAGAGGAATGTTTGTATATGAACGTCTTCGCTTCACAGCCAAACGTCAAGGCACATGACGAGAAAGATGAGACCTAAGCGCGAAACATCATCGTTAGCTTAAATACGTATCACGGAGAACGTATTTAGCAGCCCGGTGGTGTAGTGGTCAATCATACAAGGCTCTGGACCAACCCTTTTCCGCTTCGCGCAAAAGCGTTGACGGAAGAAAGGGGAGATACCTTGTGACCGCGGTTCGAATCCGTGCCGGGCTATGGTAAAAATGACCGGCCCTGCTGAGAGCAAGATCGAGTTGAAAAATGCGAAGGTATATATCCACAAACAAGACCCCAGCACCAGGTCCAGAATAATACACATCGACATCGAACATCCAGACATCAATAAGGTCATAAGACCTGGTGAAAGTACATTTTGTTCGGGCAAGGAAGGCGGAGTCTTTATCGGGCTAAAGAGCGATATGCTCGAAAGGGCAAAAAAGTTTTTAGGCATTGAACGCCCCTAAGCAAGAGAGGATTTGTTTTGTTTCCTAGCAAGAAAGTCCAGGGTTTGGTTGGCACAAAGATCCAGGTCGAAATGAAGGGCGAAGAAAGCATTCTTGAGGGTGTATTGGAAAGTGTAGATGATTATTTGAACTTACATCTTGTGAACACGACCGAAATCATCAACGGCGAGAAGTCAAGGACACTAGGCTCGGTCATCGTGCGGGGAAATAACATCATTCTCATCAACCCTGTTAATGAGTGAGGATGGGATGATGCTCGAGGAAAAGGTTTTAGACTTTATTAGCTCCCGTCAAAAAGGAGCTCTTCAGAGCGATATCTGGAAAAAGTTTGGCATCGACAGCAGGAAGTGCTCCAGAATTATAGCGAATCTGGAGCAAAAGGGGCTTGTATACAAGAAATCAGAAGTAGCCAACGGTAGGAGGACCTACAGGATACTGTCCAGACATGGATTGCTGATGGCGAACGACGTGATTGCGCCATGCTGCGGTTGCACCGAGGAGTGCGTTTCGGAGTACTGCGTTCCTCTGAGCAGGTGGCTCTCAAGGTTATAAACTTTTTATGCGTTCAATGGCGAGTCTTACCGCTTCTGTTGCATCTCTAGCGACCATCACGCCATCGATTTCCCAGCCGCCTTTTATGGCTACTACTGGCTTCTTCATCTTCAATGCAAGCGCGATCTCAGATAAGGTGCCGTATCCTCCGCCGACCGCTATGACAGCATCTGACGACCGTACGAGAATGACGTTTCTGGCGTGATCCATTCCAGTTGCTATCGCTATGTCGATGTAAGGATTTGCCTCTCGCCTATTAACTCCCGGCAGAATGCCGACAGTCTGGCCGCCAGCCTCTCTCGCCCCAAGAGCGGCGTATTCCATCACTCCACCGAGCCCCCCGCAGAGCAAAGCGGCTCCACTCTTTGCAATGAGCCGACCAACCTCCTTTGCTGTGCATTTGAGCTCTTCTGAAGCCTCTTCACTTCCAATTACGGCTATCTGCATCGTCTCTCTGTTTCGTCATCGGATATAATAAAACGAGAGGTTAATGTATCAAGAGACCCATTTATATATTGTATGAAAAAGACGACTAACAAGATGAGTGACAACGATTTGGCATTTCTTGCAGCGAAATGTTATTTTGGAATAAATGAAGAAAGTGCGAAAGATTACGACATCAATATTATCGACGACATCAAAAGGAAACTGCCACCTGGAGGATTCATAGAGGAGATGGAGGCAGAGCTGCCTAAATGGTGGTCAGATAATATAGGCTACAAATCAGGTGTTGCGCGCATGTCCATGGTTGACTTCATGCACCATGTCAATGAGCTTAGAGCTAGGAGAGGATCCAGCAAACTTCCAGAATACAGCGAACTCTTCAACGTCTGGATGGAGTACATAGTATCTAAATATCCTGACGTATATTTAGTCGAGGTCAGGGACAAAAACACGGGTGCCAAAAAGCAACTCCTCGTGAACACCGGGGTTGTACAACGGCAAGGGTAGTTACAATTTTTATTAGGGCGGGCGTCCATGGGCATCGAAGATGATATCAAAGCAATCGAGGATGAGATTCGGAAAACTCCCTATAATAAGGCGACACAACTTCATATTGGTCGATTAAAGGCGAAGCTGGCCAGGTTGAGGGATGAGCTTCAAAAATCTTCCGGGAAACACGAAGGAACTGGTTATTCAGTCAAAAAATCCGGCGATGCTACCGTTATCTTAGTAGGTTTTCCCTCTGTTGGGAAATCGACACTGCTCAACAAACTCACCAATGCGCAGTCTCCAGTTGCTGACTACGATTTTACCACACTGAAAGTCATCCCTGGGGCATTTGTCCATACGGGGGCGCATATACAGCTGCTTGACATCCCCGGCCTGATCGAAGGCGCTGCCGCCGGCAAAGGGCGAGGGAGGGAGGTACTGTCAGTTATTCGAAACGCAGACCTCTTATTGCTGATCACCGATGTTTTCCATCCAGACCATCTAAATGTGATTAAAAAGGAACTGCATGATGCAGGAGTACGCATCAACGAAACACCTCCTGCCATCGCCATTCATCGAAAAAATACGAGAGGCCTCGCCATCAGCAAAACGGTGGAATGCGATATCGATGAGGCGACGATGCGTTCCATATTAAATGAGCATAAAATCCATAATGCTGATGTGCTTATTCGTGAGAGCATAACGCTGGACCAACTCATCGATGCGATTATGGCAAATAGAAAGTATGTGCCTGCATTGATAGTGGTGAACAAGTTGGATTTAGTGGATAATAAGGCTCTAAAGGGTCTGGCAATTCCGGAGGGCGCCATCCTGATTTCCGCAGAGAACGGCTGGGGTCTTGATGAACTCAGGAATGCTATTTTTGACAGGTTGGAGTTCATCCGCATATACATGAAACGGCCTGGTAGCCCACCCGACAAAGAAGAGCCGCTGATTCTCAAAGAAGGCGCAACCGTCAGCGAGGTATGCGCTCGCATCCACAGGGATGCAAGGCAAAAGTTCAGGTACGCCCTGGTATGGGGGAAATCCGTAAAATACGAAGGGCAAAGGGTAGGTCTTGAGCATGTTTTGCTGGATGAGGATGTTGTTACGCTTGTGATGGAGAAGTGATTTGAATTTTACGATAAACAAAGTTGTAACTTTATACGCTCCCATAGATTTTTAAAAACTTCTCTCTTGGTATTCCAGATTGCCTACAAATCGTTCTTAAGGTAGAGCCTTTTATTCTCTCATGGTTTGGCATGGTTAAGGGTGTTTTGCTACCATCTGGATTTTCTCTAACCATCGAAATGTGATTTCCCACTCTTACGATTTTAAATCCCAGTTTTTCAAAAGTTTTTATGACCTTGCGTTTTGGTGCATCTTTTGGAAATTTCATATTACACTGCCACTTCTGCAACAAAGGTTTCTATGATCTCTTTCGTTTCAAGAGCCTCTTTTCCAAAAGTTTCCATATGGAATTTGATAGCTGACTTTACATCTGCGAGCGCCTCCTCGTAGGTATCACCTTCTCCGACCACCACGCCTTTTAATCCAAGGGGATATGCTACGTATCCCTCTGGATGTTTTTCAACTATTATTTTTATTTGTCTCATCTTGTTCTTATTTCGATTCCAGCTTTATAAAGGTATATCTGTCTCTACGATTTCGCATAAAGTCTCGAGCATATATGAAGTCCTACAAAGCAGGATTTGGGCGAACGAAGCGAGTCTTTTTGTTATCTAATTTTGTCCCATCTATTTTCAAATTTTTCGGAATATTTATTTAATTCTTTTTCAATTTCTATCTCTGCGTTTTTTACACCTTTTTTTACATCTTCTTCTACATCTTTTTCATAATCCTCGAAATTATCATAATAAGAGATATACACTGTCCCTTTTTTCCTTACATTATCTTTTCTTACGGGCCAACCCTCCAGTTCATTATGGCTTAGAACGAACACTTTTTCAATATCAAAAGAATTTTCCCCGAAACCTATGAGAACGGCGTAATCAAATTTTGTTATTTGTTTTTCTCCAAAAGTCCACACCCAAGTAGCATTCTCGGTCATCTTATTTTTTTCACATGACTTAACTTCTACCAACTTACATATCTTGCTTAAATAGATATCTGCCCTTGTATATTCTCTATCCCTACCTACTTGCGGCTGTAAATCAATAAGTTTCTTTGCGGTATATAGCTCCCCATAAATTGATCTAACTCTTCCTATTGGATACCCCAACTCCTTTAGTTCGTCCATTGTTTCTTCCAATGATTTTAGCGTTTCATTTAATTTTGTAGTTGTACTAGTTTCCTCCATATCTCTTGCTCTCCTTTTCGATATGTTTAAGTGACCGAGCGTAGCGAGGCAACACAAGTACTGCAGAGCTTTATCGCAGATATATATGCTTGAAATCCTTTGTATAAACCCAGGGGTCTTCCGTCTCCGCCTCTTTTTTCAGCCTGATGCAGAGATCCACCTTGGCATCGCATTCGTCTGCATAATAGATCGCGAACGCCTCTGGAAACTGCGGATTTTTCGGCGACCCGTACTCGTTTAATCCGTGATGGCTCAGCATGATGTGCGCTACCTTCATCCTGAGAACTTCGGGAAAGTTCTCAAGCATCTTAATTCTATCCAGCACCATTTGTTCTCCTATGACCAGGTGACCTATCAACATTCCTTCTTCGGAAACATCGATACTCGTCGTTACAGCATACTCCCTTGTCTTCCCTATATCATGGAGTATCGCACCGGTCAGAAGCAGGTCTCTATCCAGCGAGGGATGTACGGCATACATCGTGTTGCATAGTTTAACCACATTCAGCGTGTGTTCTAGCAAACCACCAATGTAATTCTGATGCCTGTGCATAGAACCAGGGCAGCGTTTGAATTTCTCGACGAAATTTGTGTCATGGAAAAATGAGTTCAGCAATGCGCTCAGGTGCGGGTTCTTGATGGAATTGATTATACTCATGAGTTCGCCCATCATGGATTCCACGTTTTTATCAGTCTTTGCCACGAAGTCCTCGATGTCGTATTCGGTTGATGCACACCTTCTCAAGGTGCTCGTGGTATCCAGCGCCATCTCCAACTTATCCTTGAACTCGCCAACCCTGCCGGTGATGTGGATGACATCGCCCGTCTGAAATCTTTCGTAGACCTCTTTTACACCAGTCTCGTTCCTATCACCCCAGTACTTTGCCGTCATCTCGCCTGTTTTATCGCTGGCTCTGAACTCAAAAGAGAAACCGGATGTATACGTCTTTGGTGGCTTTTTGTATTTGACCGCAAAGGTGCTATCTACGATATCTCCACTTTTTAGGTCCTTGATGAATTGGGTTTTGGTCATACACTTCGTATTTTAAATAGACTTCTTGTTCATTATGTTTTTCGGTCATGTCTGGAACCATACGGATGTACTTTTATCAACCACTTGTCCATCGTAGAGTATGTAGATGACAAGTCTTGTGTATTTGTTTCGCGGAGTGTTCAATGTTAGCGTCGCGTTTGCATACTCGTTGATGTCCAGGTCGAACGCACTGCTCTCTTCTGGATTGTACCATTTACCATCTCCGGCATCAAATCCTGCTACAACCTTGGCATTGGTCGCAAGGGCGGTGCCAACATTTTCAACTCTTACCACTAATGTAATTGTGTCAGTGAAAATGGTCCGCGTTCTCGTGGCATTCCAGCTGTGCGTAAGTATCGGCTTTGAGATGAGATGGTGCAGGATGGCAGAGGTATATTTATGCTCATCTGGGATTACGCCAATCTCCCAGCCGGCACCTGTTGTTTCCGCGTAGAAATACTCTGTTCCGTTGTCAAGGTAATATGTGCCATAAAATTCCTCTCCACCAGCGATTCCGAGTGCCATGTGGTTAGGCAGCTCAATCAACACGATATCATAGCCTATCATGTCGAGCAATGCCGCTGCTAATATCGAAGTATCTTCGCAATCTCCGGTCATATCAACCAAGGTTTCGATGGGGTATCTCGGATACTCGTCAAAAGGCGTAGTTATATCGTCAGTAGCATATGGAAGATCCTGCACAAATGACAGCACGAAGCAAGCCTCCTCGTACCGATCATATTTTTGCGTGTTTGCGATTTCTTCGAATTTTTCTGCTAATGTCTCTAGATAGTGGTCGTCATAAGGATCGGTAACATAAACAGAATAGTCAGTGGTTGTAGGTCTTGGTTTGTTTCTGTAGTGCTCATATAGAGCTTCGGGTATGCTCAAGTCTAACGTCCAAGTTGTTCCGTCATACTTCCATTCGTAATGCCTTTTGATAATTTCTGTGGACTGCGCAGGCGGGGCGATTTCTCCTACTGGTATGGGTGTCATGGTTGGCGTTGCTGTTGCTGGCGAAGCAGTGGGGGCGGGTGTTGATGTTGGCATCGTTTTTATTTCAGGCATAATACAGCCACTACAAGAGGCGATTATGAGTAGAAACACAATTGCGCAGGCAACGTTTTTATGCATACTTTTTAACATTTGAGAACGCACTCCTCACATCTATTTTTATTACAATATTGCTTCCCATATTCCACGAGCAACGCGTGAAACTCCTTGAAGAGCGCGACATCTTTGGGTAGCGCACTCTCAAATCTCTCCTGCAGGTGATCATACCCTCCTGATATGCCCAGGCATTTGCAAATTCGCACCGTGTATGCGTCTATGACGAACTTTGACCTGTTCAGCGCATAGAGCAAAATGCTATCCGCTGTCTCCTTTCCGATGCCTTTTAGCGAGAGCAACTCATTACGAAGAGCTCTAGTTGACTTTTCAGCAAGCGAAGATAAATCATTCTTCGCGAAATATTTCGAGACGGCTTGCAGGCGCTCTGCCTTCTGTTTGTAAAATCCGGTGCATTTGATCAGCGACTCTAACGTGCTTTTATCCACGCTGGACAGTGCATCAGGACTCAATAAATCGTTCTTTTTAAGTTCGTGAATCGCCTTTGCCACGTTCTCCCACTTTGTGCGCTGTGTTAGTATGGCGCCAACCACGACCTCAAAAGGAGTTTTTGCAGGCCACCATTTTTGCTTGCCTAACTTCTCCAGAAGTTCGTTGTAAATGTCCATCATCTTCATTGCGAGATATATTCATGAATCGCCATTGCAGCTCTTTTTCCTGCGCCCATGGCTTCGATTACCGTTGCGGTTCCTGTAGTGATGTCTCCTCCGGCGAATATGCCTTCCATGGATGTTTTGCCATTCTTATCAGCCCAAATGGTACCCTGTTCTGTGATTCGCAATCCTTTCGTCGTTTTTGCAATCAGCGGATTTGGTTTTTGTCCTATTGCGACGACTACGGTATCAGCATCCAGTGCAAACTTTGATCCTTTTATTGGAATCGGCCTCCTTCGCCCAGTTTTGTCCGACTCCCCCAATTTCATTCTTACGCATTCCAACTTCTTCACCCAGCCGTTCTCATCGCCAACCATTCTTATCGGATTGGTGAGGACCTTAAACATAATGCCCTCTTCTTTAGCATGTGCAATCTCCTCCGCCCTTGCAGGCATCTCCTTTTCTGACCTTCTGTACACGATGAACACATCTTTTGCGCCCAATCGTAAGGCAACTCTCGCCGAATCCATGGCGACGTTGCCCGCGCCTACAACTGCTACCTTCTTGCCAACCTTGATCGGCGTATCATACTCCGGAAACTTATACGCTCGCATCAAATTCGTTCTGATTAGGAATTCATTGGAGGAATAGATGCCACAGAGGTTCTCACCTGGTATATTCATGAAGTGCGGCAGACCTGCACCCGTTCCGATAAATATGGCATCGAATTCTCCTCTAAGTTCATCTATCGTGATCGTTTTACCGATGACCACATCTGTCTGAATGACAACGCCCAATTGCTTTACGTACTCGATCTCAGCCCCAACTATTTCCTTTGGCAGCCTGAACTCCGGGATGCCGTACACGAGCACGCCGCCGGGTTTGTGCAACGCCTCATATATGATAACATCATGTCCAAGTTTAGCCAAATCTGCTGCTACTGTAAGCCCAGCAGGCCCAGAGCCAACGATTGCCACTTTTTTGCTTGATGCGTTTGCTTTTTCTGGAACTCTCATACCTTTTTTCCTTTCATCATCTGCCACGAATCTCTCAAGTCGACCAATTCCCACCGGCTCTCCTTTTTTGCCCAGCACGCAAAACTTCTCACACTGATCCTCGTATGGACACACGCGACCGCAGATTGCCGGTAGATTGTTTTTCTTTTTGATGACTTCGATCGCACCATCAAAATTCTCCTCGGCAATGCACTTAACAAACGCAGGAATATCAATTCCAACAGGGCATCCCTGTACACATCCCGGTTTCGCACATTGCAGACATCTTTTTGCCTCTGAAACAACCTGCCCTGCGCCGTAACCTAATGCCACTTCATCAAAATTGCGGATGCGCTTCTCGGGCTCTTGCTCTGGCATTGGTTGCTTCTTCAGTGATGACACCTTTCCCACCTCTCCAATGCCACCTTTTCCTCCTCAAGATACGTTCGCTGCCTGTTCATCAGTTCTTCAAAATCAACAAGATGAGCGTCAAATTCAGGACCGTCCACGCACGTGAATTTCGTCTCACCACCAACCGTAACCCTGCAAGTGCCGCACATCCCAGTCCCGTCCACCATGATCGGATTCAGGCTGACAATAGTTTTTATGTTGTAGTTTTTTGTCATCTTTGCGACCGCCTTCATCATCACAGTCGGCCCTATTGCTAAGACCATGTCGATCTTTTGCTTTGTGATTAGCCCTTGCAAAACATCCGTAACAAAGCCGTGATGCCCCCTAGAGCCATCATCTGTTGTAATATAAAGTTCGTCGCTTATTCGTCGCATCTCCTTTTCGAGAATCAGCAATTCTTTGGTCCTGGCCCCTATGATGGAAATGACTTTATTACCAGCGTCTTTCAAGGCCTTGGCCTCTAAATAGAGTGGAGCCACTCCTACACCACCGCCGACGCAGATCACCTTACCATATTTTTTGATCTCAGTTGGTTTTCCCAGCGGGCCTGCTAAATCCGCTAGCACATCCCCATCATTTAAACTTCCCAAATGCTTGGTGGTCTTGCCAACCTCCAGAAAAATGGTCGTTATCGTTCCCTGCAGAACATCCAAGTCAGCAATCGTTAGAGGAATTCTCTCCCCTTTCTCATCTATCCTGATAATTATGAATTGTCCTGGTCTGGCTTTCTTAGCAATCAGAGGGGCATCTATCGTGAGCGATTTAACGGTCGGAGCAAGCTCTTTTTTGGCAACTATCCTGCACATAATCTATGAGTTTGATGTGCTGACAAACTATAAATGCTTCTAAAATGGTTTAGACGTTAGTAGCATGCTTGAGTCCTTTTACCCGATAATCGGACAAATCGTCGTCTACTTGTTTGCAATACTCCTGGTAGCAACTGTTGTCATCGCGATTTTGATTGCACACTCTTTCAAGACGGGGTTTTTCCCGTTCCCAAACCTGATGCTCTCCGGTATACTGGTTTTAGAGGGTTTTGTCAAAGCGTTTTTCCGACTGTTGAACGTAGATGATTCGATAGCGGATAACGTCATCGTTCAGTTAAAGAACAAAATCTCGTTGAAACAATTTGAGAATTTGCCCTTTGACAAGAAAGCGATATTTTTGCCACAATGTTTGCGCTCAACAAACTGTCCGGCCAAACTCTCCCCTGAGGGCATCCAGTGCATAAATTGTGGTCAGTGTGATATCGGGGGGACGAAGAAAATTTTAGAGGAAATGGGATACATGGTTTTCATTGTCCCTGGATCGAGTTTCATCAAGCGAATGATCAAAGAATATAAACCAGAAGCGATTTTGGGCGTGGGATGCATTCCCGAGGTCAAAGGTGGATTGGAGCTATGCCATCGGTTTGGCGTACCAGCCATTGGCATATTATTAGACAGGGATGGGTGTGTCTCTACCACCTTAAACTGGGATACCTTTTGTGACGCGACAAAAGCAGATCTCATGCGAAGACCACGTTCGTGATTTCGTCTATAGAGATTGCTGTAAATCCGTTTTCGTTCAGATACCGGACGAATTTTGCTGGCATGTCTCCCGTTGGGTGATATACAATTGTCATCTCTGGGCTGCACTTTTCCACCATTTTCACCAGACCATTGAAATCGAGGTGGTCGCTTATTCTAATTCGCTTATGTGGCCGACACCCTCGTCCAGTCAAAACGAATTTGTCAAGACGATCTGGCAAGCGGTGTAAATACCATGGAGGAACGATGCCCATTTTACCCCCGTTCTCTCCCAGGCAGACCAGTGGTCCAGTGCCCTCCATCAATTGTCTGGTCAGCTCCAGGGATTCGTGCTCCATCTCGACCTCATCGTGATAGCCAAAATGCCTGAGTAATTCAATAGCTCTCTGCGCTTTACCAAATGGATATGCGCCAAACGCTACACCCTCTCTGATGGCAGCCTTAAAGCCCTCTGTGTCGTCCTCAAATCTGCATTGGGGATTTAGAGGATCGCCGTAATTTGCCTCCGTAATCAGAACCTCGCATTTTGGGAGACGCGATATATCCTTCACATCTCCTGTTGCCAGTATACGCGCTCCAACTTCGTTTTCCCAAGAAAAAGCCGTCGCGCCGATGGTGTGCCCAGTTGTATAGGTGTGGACTTTGACACTATCTATGTCTATAACCTCGCCGGTCTTGAATGTCATTCCAGTAAACCTGCGCTTATACCTGATTTCAAGCGCTTTAGCCGTCTTTTCAGATGCCACGGATTTGGGAGAGAGCATTGCCGAGTTACCATGGTGATCCGAGTGCGCGTGCGTGATCAGAAGGAACTGCTCCACATTGGGGGAATAAGACGTATCGACCCCAAATACGCGCTGGCGCCCAAATCTAAACAGTACCGAGAAATGTGGTTTATACCCTCTAAATCCTTTAATTCTTATGGGCAATACACCGAGATCGATCAACCTATTCAAAAGGCTCCCACCCCTCTCTCAGAGGGAGTTGTATCTCAATGTATATATAAGTGTATCAAAGGCAAGAATTCATTTAGACGATGATAACGCCTCATTAAGTACGGTCTCTAGTGCATCAGCCTGTGTAAGTCCGACAAATTGTTTGACTATTTTGCCATCGACTTCAATGACCAGCATTGGGATGCTGCGCACGCCGTATCTCGTTGCCATTTGTCTGTCTTTATCCACGTTTACCTTCCTGAACGTCACCCTGTTGCCGAATTTGCTCTCCAACTCCTCTATGATCGGCGTCTGCGCCTTGCATGGCGGGCACCAGTCTGCATAGAAATCGATTAATATGGGTTTGCCCAATGATGTCACTTCCTAGGAGAACCTTATCGCTTATGACATAAAAGTTTTGAGACGAAAGACTAATTATTACCTAACTACTTTGGTGTTATTGCTCCGGTAGTGTAGCTCGGCCAATCATTTGGGACTCTCACTCCCAAGACTGGGGTTCAAATCCCCACCGGAGCATTGAGGAAAAGATGGATCTTGAAGGCTATGCTAGAAGGGCTCTGCGTAGGGGCGAAAGTTATAACACCGTTCTTAAAAAACTGACAGATCGCATCATTGAGATTAAGGATATATCCCCCAGCGAAGCTCAAGCCTTGGCCAAAGCCATCCTAGGGGAGGTGGAGACGACGTCTCATCTGGAAGATGATTTGATCTCGTTCGCACCCTCTGGTATCACGATGGGCGAATTTGGTGTTGGCTCCAGGGGCGAAGGTGATTTTTACACACACAAAAAGATCGCTGAGATCATCGGAGATACTGGAGCATTTATCGACTCTCGTCAGCTGGACGATTCTGGCGTAGTCTCCGTGAATGGAAAATATGTAGTTGTAACGGTCGACGGAATGCATTCGCGGTTAAGCGATTTCCCCTTCTTGGCTGGGTTTCATGTTACGAGGGCGGCGCTGCGCGATATCTACGTCATGGGTGCCCGCCCGGTTGCGCTCTTCTCAGATGTTCATCTAGCCGATGATGGCGATATTGCCAAGATATTCGATTATACGGCTGGTGCTGCTGCTGTATCAGAACTAGTCAACGTACCGCTGATCACGGGAAGTACGCTTCGCATTGGAGGAGACATGGTAATCGGCGACAGGATGACTGGTTGTGTCGGCGCGGTTGGCATCGCCGATAATTTGACGCCCCGCAAAGATGCGCGACCCGGCGATCTAATTTTGATGACTGAAGGTGCTGGCGGAGGTACCATCTCCACCACAGCCCTCTACTTTGGTCGGTCGCACATCGTGCGCGAAACGCTAAATGTGAGATTTTTGAGAGCATGCCTGGTGCTGTTGGATGCAGGATTTGCTCCAAAAATACACGCAATGACCGATGTTACCAACGGCGGGATTAGAGGAGATGCAGCCGAAATCTCAAAAGTCAGCGGAGCAAAACTCGTTTTTGAGGAGGAGAAACTCCGCTCGCTTGTCAATCCCGCTGTGCTGGGGATGTTGGACGAGTTGAGCGTCGATTATTTGGGCGTCTCGCTGGATGCGCTTTTAGTAATTGCTCCACCTGAGGTGGTGATGCACGCGCTGCAATTGTTGCGAGAGCATGGTATCGCAGCTGACATAGTGGGGCGCGTCGAAAGAGGCGCAGGAGCCCAGCTTATCAGGGATGATAAGCGCATCGATCTTACTCCAAAATTCAGGGAGTCCGCCTATACGCCCATCAAGAAGGTCGTGGGCGAGTCAGCCAGTCTCGACGTTTCAGAGATGCGCGCCAAGGTGGACAGGGCGGCTGAGAGTGCAGTGCAAAAGAAGATGGACGCAATCAAATTTATTCTTGAGCGGAATAAGTGACGGGGGTAGTATGAAAGAGAGCGTTGATAAGGCTAAACCCAAGACGGTCAAGCAAAAAATTGAGATTGATGTGCACGGCAAGTTTCTAGGCATTGCAGTATTCTTATTTGGGATCGTCCTGCTCTGCACGGTGTTCTACATAGCATACTCCTCGATCATGTCTCCAGGGTCCATTATTGAATCCGACCCGCAAGACCTTTTTGGCGGAGTGATTAGCGCGATGATCAAAGTGGGCTTTTTATACGTTATGGGTTATTGTGCCTCTTGGGTAGCCGGAAGGGGCGTGCAAATGTACAGGGCCTCAAAATTCGTTCCAGAGATAGTTAAGTGATTGAGAAATGTTTTTAATGGGTGGCATCATTCTAAAAATAAAAAAGGAGGTATACAATGGTAGAGGCCTATTGTGTGAAGTGTAAGAAGAAAGTGACGATGCAGAATCCGCAGCAAGTAACCATGAAAAACAAGAGGAGAGCGACAAAGGGAACTTGCCCCAGATGCGGCACCAAGGTATTTAGAATTGGCGTATAGGCGCTTTGATTTAGGCGCATCTATCCTACGTGTTTTAGCGATGCGGTAATACATTCCATCGCTTTGCCCTTTTATATCCAAAATCCTTAAGTCAAAGTTGAACAGAAAGAGTAGTTTCGATGATAGGACCAACGGAGACACTGCTGATATTTGTAATAATACTGCTGCTGTTCGGTACAGATAAACTACCAGAGATGGCAAGGGCGATGGGTAAGGCGATGGGTGAGTTCAAGAAGGCGCAGAAAGAAGCGGAGTACGAGTTAAGCGAGTTCCAGTACTCCAAGAGGGCGGCCGAAAAAGGGGAAGTTGATAGGATAAAGAGGGTGGCCGAGGAGTTGAAAATCAAAACCGAGGGCAAGACTGACGATGAACTGCTGGATGAGATTCAAAAAGAGTTGAGGAAGCGAGCCGAGGAACAGAACGTTTAATATTGTTGACAAGATATTGGAATGAGGTGGAAAATCAATGATCGGTCCAAATGAGATAATGATCATAGGCGTAATCATCATCCTCCTCTTTGGAGCGTCGAAGTTGCCAGAGCTGGCTCGCTCGGTAGGCAAATCCATGGGTGAGTTCAAGAAGGCGCAGAGAGAAGCTGAGAAAGAATTGAGCGAGTTTGAACGATCCCTAGAAGCTGCACCAAAGGGAGCGAAGAAAGGCAAGGTAATAAAGATGGCAGAGGAGCTTGGCATTGCCACCGAGGGTAAGACCGAGGACGAGTTGCTGGACGAGATTCAGGCAACGCTGAGCAAACGAGAGAGCATCAAGACATAGATGTGGCTTATATAACACCATAGCGGGGTGGGGTAGTCAGGAGATCCCGACGGGCTCATAACCAACCTTTTTAAGAAAAAGGTTGATCAAAAACAATTTAGTCAAAATGTGCTACATTCGCTTCATTCAACAGTACTATGATTATAAATACAAAAAAAGAAAGTGCACCTGAAGCAGTGTACTAAACGATCGCCCCTTTCGAAAATCGTGGGATACCCGTAGATCAGTGGTTCAAATCCACTCCCCGCTATTTAATGTCAGCAAAAAAGAAAAAGTGAGCTCTCACTCCACTTTGATGGGGGGCCTCTTCTCTTTTGGTTCAACCCGCATGAGAATTACTTCAAGCACACCGTTCTTGTAGCTGGCTTTTGCCGAGTTGGGATCCACTCTTGCCGGAAGGGCTACGCGCTCAGAATACTCCCTGTCTCTCGTTTTGGCGCTGATATCCAACGAAGTCTCGGTTGCATCTAATTTGATGTCATCTTTCTCGACGCCTGGCATTTCCGCTACCACTTGTACCTCCTCATCTGATTCGAACACGTCAACGATGGGGCGGCGTTCGCCTATCTCAATGTCACCAGCATAGGGGCGTATATTTCCGAACTCCCTAATCTCCGGCTCCTCTCCTGGTCGGCTTGTCACAGAGAACCCATAGATACCAGGTCCTTCCAATTCTCCTGACATCATTCTCTCTATCAAATTCTTCCATCTCTCGTAAAAATCATCGCCAAATATATCAGGCCAGTCCTCACCGAATATGTCAAACGGGCTTCTTCTTTTCTTCTTCATTTTATTCCTCCTCTCATTTCAAGCATATGTACTTCGTAATAAATCTTCGGACATCTCCTCAAACTTCTTAAGAGCAACCTCTCCCGCACTTGGTTTAATCTTTTTTATGGCATCTTCCAGGTGCCTTCTTGTAATCTTAATCTTCTTCGCCCTCTTCTCCGCATCCTTCCTGTCCACACCTGGCTGTAGAAATTCCCTGAGCACCAGCATCGTAGCCTCTTTACACACTGCCTCTATATCTGCGCCAACATATCCATTCGTTTTTTCTGCCAGCGCCTCGAGGTCAACATCATCTGCCAGGGGTTTGCCTTTTAGATGTATGGTAAATATTTCTTTGCGTCCTTCCTTGTCGGGCGGGGGCACATATATCCATCTGTCTAGCCTCCCTGGCCGTAGCAGCGCAGGATCCACTATGTCGGGCCGGTTGGTCGCGGCAATCACGACTACGTCCTTTAATTCCTCCAACCCGTCTAGTTCCGTAAGCATCTGGCTTATGACCCTTTCCGTAACGTGCGAATCTCCATAACCAGCGCCCCTGACCGGTGCGATTGAATCGATTTCGTCGAGGAAAATGATCGTAGGCGCTGCCTGTCTTGCTTTTCTAAATGTCTCTCTGACCGCTCTCTCAGATTCGCCAACCCACTTTGATAGCATCTCGGGGCCCTTGATGCTGATGAAATTACTCTCGCTTTTGCTTGCGACCGCCTTTGCTAGTAGCGTTTTCCCCGTTCCAGGTGGACCGTACAGTAAGATGCCCTTGGGCGGTTTGGTGTGCACAGTTTCGAATACTTCAGGATACTTGAGTGGCCATTCTACTGCCTCTCTAAGCTCCTGTTTCGCTTTTTCAAGACCTCCGATATCCTCCCATTCTACCTTGGGAATTTCAATGAATACCTCCCTCATCGCACTTGGCTCGATGTTCTTCAGTGCCTCCTCAAAATCCTCCTTGGTGACCATCAACTTCTCCATGACCTCCTGAGGAATCTCCTTCTCGATGTCGATCTTGGGCAAGATTCTACGCAGCGCATGCATCGCCGCCTCTTTGCAGAGCGAAGCTATATCCGCGCCAACAAATCCATATGTGCGGTCTGCAAATGCCTTCAAATCCACATCCTCTGCCATGGGCATTCCTCTTGTGTGCACGTGCAGAATCTCCAATCGTCCATTCCTATCAGGAATGCCAATCTCTATCTCTCTATCAAACCGTCCTCCACGCCTCAGCGCAGGATCAAGGGCGTTCGGTCTGTTGGTTGCACCAATTACAACTACGTCCCCTCTTGCCTCCAACCCATCCATGAGTGATAGCAACTGTGCGACCACCCTGCGTTCAACCTCGCCAGTCACCTCTTCCCTCTTGGGCGCAATCGAATCGAGCTCGTCGATGAAGATGATGGATGGGGCATTTGCCTCTGCCTCCTCGAAGACCTCCCGTAACCTTTGCTCGCTCTCGCCATAGAACTTGCTCATGATCTCAGGGCCGCTGATAGATATGAAATTGGCATCGGTTTCATTGGCAACTGCTTTAGCAATGAGGGTTTTTCCCGTGCCTGGAGGACCGTGAAGCAAAACGCCCTTCGGGGGATCAATGCCCAATTTTTGAAACAGCTCTGGGTGTCTGAGCGGCAGCTCGATCATTTCGCGGACCAACCCAATCTCTCGTTTTAATCCACCGATATCCTCGTACGTCACATGAGGGACTGCTCGTACTTCTTCTGCTACTTTCTCCCTCAAAACCACTTCTGTGTCTCTCGTGGCGATTGCCGCCCCGGTTGGTTGTGTCCCAGTGATTACAAATGTAAGTGGATTGCCTAGCATCTCAACTCGTATCTTCTGTCCTTTGAGCACGGGGCGCCCCTCTAATATTTGCAGCAAGTATCGTTCTCCACCAACGATTCTCACCGGTTGCATTGGGGTGATGACAATCCTCTTGGCTGGCTTTGCCTCCACCTTTTTAATCACAACCCTGTCATCTATTCCAACACCAGCATTGCTCCTGATGTGTCCATCTATCCGGATGATGCCCTTCTCCTCATTAGGGTATCCTGGCCAAACGATGGCCACAGCCTTTTCTTTCCCCTGAATCTCGATGATATCTCCGCTAACGAGTCCAAGCTTCTCCATGACGTCCGCACCAATTCTGGCTATGCCTCTTCCGGCATCTCTGTGGTATGCTTCTGCTACGCGTAATGTCAGCTCCATTGGCATCTTTTGTCACCTATCTAACGTGCCACTTCTCCCGATCTTTTTTGATAATTCCTTTTTCTTTCAGTTGATATAATCCTTTTTTGGCTTCGTATAGAGGAATGTTCAGCTCCTCAGAAAGCGCTTCTGTTGTTTGCCCCCCCCTCATCAAGGACAATAGTATTTCGCCCTCTAAATAATCTGATGAGATGCGTTCGATGGTTTCAGCGCACACATCCATTAACTCTGAAATCATCGCTTGGGTAGATCGCTGTGCAAGCATCAATTCTTGGCGCAAGGACATCAGTCGTTGTAATTCATCGCTAAAGTTTGACAATGCATTGATGGAGCCATACTCTTGGCGCAATCGCTTCCGCTCTTTCGTGTCGATCTCTACCGGCTCACTCTCAACCTCGTATGAATGTGGGGAAACGAATACATCTAATCTGACGTTATGGGCAATGTGGCAGTACTTGCGCCGCTGATTATCGGTGTGAAATTCAACGAGACCAACACTTGAGAGCAAATCCAGATGCTCGATGATGGCTTTGGGACCGACGTCTAATCGATCTGAAATCTCAGATATATAGTACGGTCTACGCGAAAGCAATTGGAGTATTCTCCTTCTATTCTCGTTGCCAAGGATGTCTAATAGCTGCGCTGAATCCATTTTTCTCACTAACTTTAGGTTACTAACTTTTAGTTAGTGATATTGATATATAAAATTAATCCTTCATGGGGTAGTTTGGCGCTTCATCCGTGATTAGGACGTCGTGTGGATGGCCCTCTATGTATCCTGATGGCGTGATTCTGATGAATTTCGCCTTTTTATGCATCTCTGCGATGTTCCCCGCTCCAACATATCCCATTGCAGAGCGCAATCCACCAATCAATTGGTACAGCATATCCTTGACGGTTCCAGAGTATGGTATCGCCCCTTCGATCCCCTCTGGCACGAACTTCGTTGCTCCGATTGCCTCTACTCTCTTCCGGAGATATCGATCCATACTCTCACCGCCGGTCATTGCTCCAAGAGAGCCCATACCTCTATACTGTTTGTATCGCCGTCCCTTGATTGTAATCGGCTTGCCGGGGGCCTCATCTGTACCAGCGAGCAAGTTGCCAAGCATGACAACGTTGGCACCGGCAGCAATCGCCTTTGCGATATCCCCCGAGTATCTGATCCCACCATCTGCAATCACTGGAACATCGTATTTGCTCGTAACATCCGCTACCGACGCAACCGCTGTGATCTGTGGTACGCCAACTCCTGCTACCACCCTCGTCGTGCAAATCGAACCAGGACCTACGCCGACCTTGACACCGTCTACAAAATCAACCAGTTCCTTTGCCGCTTCTGCCGTTGCGATATTCCCCACTATCACATCCGCATCGACCTTTTTCTTGATCTTTCTGGCACCGTCTACAACATTCATATTGTGTGCATGAGCGCAGTCCACCAAGAGCACATCAGCTCCAGCATTATCCAGGGCGACCGCTCTATCTACATCGAATGGGCTTACCGCAGCTGCGACCATGAGCAACCCCTCATTATCCCTAATTGCCAGAGGATGCTGACGTCGCTGGAGGAGTTCTTGCATAGATATTATACCCTTAAGGTTGCCCTTTTTATCTACAATCGGCAACCGCTCTACCTTGTGCTCATACATTTTGTCCAGCGCACCTTCCAAGGATATGCTCTCGTGTGCTGTGACCACGTCTTTTGTCATCACCTCTTTCACGCTTTTTGTCGGTTCAGACTCTATGATAGGCCTCACATCTCTCCGGCTGACGATTCCAACTAATTTGCCAGCGCTATCAACAACCGAAATACCACTAACCTCTTCCTCGGTCATGAGGCGCCATACCGCTTGGATAGGGACATCAGGCTTGACGGTAACCACTTCTCTTACCAACAATTCATCTGCCTTCTTAACTTCCCTGATCTGCGCCACTTGCTGCTCCTTGCTCATGTTTCTGTGAATTACGCCTATGCCGCCCTCCCTGGCAATGGCAATTGCCATGTTTGCCTCGGTAACCGTATCCATGGCAGCACTCACAATCGGAATGTTGAGTGAGATATTTTTTGAAAATCGTGACGTGACATTCGCCTGGTTTGGCTCGACCCTGGATTTGCCAGGCAGAAGCAGCACATCTTCAAAAGTAACTCCTACGGGGGCATCCAGTTTCTTCGTAAACACGTTTCACACCTGTACCCTTTCTGGTCTAATAGCACTTTTTTCCTAATGAAGCTTTTGTTTGCCTAAAGGGTTAGAGGTACAATGGCATTCCATATTTGACGAATAGGTAAGGACCAAATGCCATCATGATGGCGCCGAGGATACCTGCAATTATTCTGTATTTTGTCGAATCTAAAAATTCTCTCGCTTTGTTCGTGCTGTATGAAACAAACGAGCACCAGGACATATCGGATATCCAGTGTCCCAAGATCAAAAAGACCACGCCCATAATACTGGGAAAGGGGGTTGAATGCGGTGAATATAACGCCGCCAATGGATGGTTTGTATTTTGTGGCAGGTTTGGTTGAAGGAGTTGCTACCCCTTTTGTTGCATCATCGGTTTTACCATCAAATCTATGCATTGTTACTTTAAAGTTTGTAAATTAGAAACCTTAAAGCACTTGGGTGCTAAAAAGTGATGCATGGGTCGGTTGCAAAAAGGCATCCTCATAACCTTTGAAGGCATCGATGGGTCTGGGAAAAGCACCATGGCAAAGAGGATTGCAGCACATCTGGGAAACGATTACGACATCACACTAACAACAGAACCAACGCTGGGATGGATAGGAGACGTCGTTCGCAAGTCGATTGTCTCTGATGTGAACCCATTGGCGGAGCTGTTCCTTTTTGTGGCAGATCATGCAGAGCATGTCGCCAAGGTGATCAAGCCTGCATTGGATGAGGGCAAGATCGTCATATCAGACCGCTACTCCGATAGCAGATATGCGTACCAGGGCGCGACGCTTGCAGATCGTTTTGCGAATCCTATCGACTGGGTTAAGAGAATACATGCGGGATGGACGATACCGCCCGATTTAACGTTTTTACTGCTCGTCTCTCCAAGCGTAGCACTAAAAAGGTGCAATGCTAGGAAGAAAACGACAAAGTTTGAAGATATCGAATTCATGAAAAAGGTACAGGCGAATTATCTCAAATTGGCAGACGAATCCCCAAGGAGAATCGTTAAGATAGATGCTGAAAAGGACCTGCATACAATGGAAGAGGAAGTGATGGGTAAGATTCGGGAATATATCCGGACGAGGATTTAGTCTAACGTTTTTGCTTGGAAATATCTTTTTTTATCACTTCCAGTGCCCTTCTTGCTTTGCTCTCTTCGTCCGCCACCAGGATGATGACATCGTTTCCTTTAACACCAAATCTGCCTTCTACCGCCTCTTTTTCCTCCTTGGAGATTCCATAGGCAGGCAGCTCGTCAGTTGAAATGTAGCCTTTCACCCCTGTTTGCTCTTCCACTTTCTTTTGCAACTCATCCGCGTACACCTTGTCCTCTACCAGAACGCCGGCAAAACCCTCGATTTTCTCTCCTAAAACGACACCACCCCTCTCTATGATGCCTTTTATCAGGCTGGAGCCCGTATTTTCAAATATGTTGGTTACGTCCTCCATTTCATTCCTCCATGCGATATTGTGATTTACTGCTATTAATTGTTTGGTCACCTTTTTAATAAATGCCAAGTTCTTTAAACTATTAAACTTTAAACGTTTAAAATGCATGCCATGAATAGCAGGGTGATAAACATGGTCGATAAGGAAATCGGAAAAATTGAATTGGACAAATCCACTAAGATTATAGTTAGGCTGACGGAGTGGAAGAGTGAGCAGCGCGTAGACATTCGTAAATTCGTAGAAACAGAGCGCTACACTGGATATACAAAGCAAGGCATCAGTATGCCTGTAGCGAAAATAGATGAGCTTAAAGCTTTGCTTGATGAAGCTGGCGTGAATAAGACGAAATGAGCCACCTATTGAAAGTATACAAGCGCTGCACCGATTACTATCAACACCAGGCCCAGAAGCCTTACCATATTATCGCTCCATTTTGGTATCCACTTCATCAACCATTCTGCGAAGCAGATCCCCTTCTTCTTGCACCATGCTGGTGCCGTCAACCGTATTACTCCTCCAATGATTAGGAGAACTCCAATGACATCCCAGACCGTGCAAGTTAAACAAGCCGTTAAACAAGTCATTGAAATACCTCCTAATGATGTTTATTTTGATGATATTTATGTTTGATGAGCGGATGTAGACGAGACTTGAAAATTGGTACTGAAAAATCCTATTTCACTATATCAGTAGTTGGACAAGTAAAAATTATCAGGTAAAATCTTTCCACTTACTTCTCAAATTTTCTTTTCTTCATTTCTCCTGTGATAGTTGTCTCTCTAAGTTGGTTGGCTATCGCCATCCTAATAAAGTCGGATCTGGTGCCAGCCTGTCCTATCTCAATTGCCAAGTCAATGGCTTCTAACATCGGTTTAGGCATTTTTATCCTCACGTCGCTCATGGTCTTTTTCGCAACCGTCGTGGTGTCATGGTGTATCAAAAACGCCTCCCAAAGTTACCCTATTTCCTAAGTTATTTGTCTGATTTATCAAAGGTGTCTATAGCAACACAAGAATTCCCCCCTTATATACTTAACGATTTATCGTTATGTTTCTGGTATAGTCGAGTGTATCAATCAATACATATATCGTGTATCAGATGGATACACTAAGGATACTAAAGAGTTAAGAATATGCTCTTGATTAGAACCTTGCTCATGATACCAGTTGCATTCCTGGTCGGCATAATGTTCCTAGGACTGCATAGGAAGATCATCGCAAGAATACAGGGTCGACCTGGCCCGCCAATACAGCAGGAACTCTATCATCTATTGAAGTTCTTCGTAAAGGAGATGACCGCTCCAGAAACGGCCTGCAAGCCGGTATATTTCGGAGTGGTCGCACTTCTCATAGGAGCCTGGATACTCGGATTGGTCGTTGTCACCAATGGATATAACTTCCTGATATTACTGGCGGTGCTGATGCTACACAAGCTAGTCGAGCATGGAGCTGGACTATCATCCGGCTCCCCCTATGGAAAGTTTGGCGGCGTAAGATCGGTGTACTCTGCAACTGCTGAGCTCCCATTATTTGCCGTTTTGGCCATCGTCTATCTTAAAACGAACTCGTTGATGATCTCGGACATAGTAGCATATCAGAGCACCCATGGACCGCTCCTGTTCCAGCTTCCGCTGTGCGCACTTGCAACCTATACCATAATGCTATCCAAGATCCACCACTCCCCATTGGCCATAGTAATGGCGAAGGACATAGTCACCGGATACAAGACGGAGCACTTTGGAGTTCTAAGAGCGGGCATTTTGACCGGCGAAAGCATAGAGATATTCGTGCTAATGTCGCTGTTCATGTTGGTATACATTGGTCCGGCTCCGTTATGGGGTTATGCGCTGGGATTCGTCCTATTGCTTGCCTCACTATCTTTCATTAGCGCACTAACCCCCATGCTGGCACCGTATCATTCAGTAATGGTCGAAGCCTCAATTGCCAGCGTGGCGGTGTTGTACTATCTACTAAAGGGAGTGATCCTATGAGAAGGTTCGTCTCCATGAGCATCTTGGTTGCAGCGATACCGTTCCTGGTAGCAGTGGCAGAAGTAGTGAGATCCTATGGAAGCATATATCGCGCTCCGGCAATGATCGCGTGCATAGTGCTAGCGGGAGTTTTGCTCCTGTTAACGGCGCCCCTTTCAGAGAGCGGAGCAAAGTTCTCTGAGAAACTGGAGGTCTTGTTCATGTGGCTGGTGCTGGGTGGATTTGTATTAGCCTCGTACTTCGTATGGGGGGTGGCGACATGAAGTCCATAGCGAAGAGTTACGACCTTACGGAGATGAAGAGATGGAAGCTGAAAAGTTACAGATATCAAAAGGATGTCATCGAGCCTCTCGCGAAGCTGTACAAAATTCCAAAGGAGAAGCTTGAAAATTGCATAATGGAAAAACTCGACATGGCAGGATTGATGGGCATTCACTCCAGGGCAGAGCAGAACTGGAGCGCCTGCCTAGAGAAAAAAGTGGACCTCGATTTACGATTGACCCTACTATGCGATGCTCTAAATCTAATCTCAGAAGAGGATGTGGCGGAGATAACGAAGGACCTGGTGGAAAGTGTGGTGTGGTCTGGCAAGCCCTATGAAAAAGCACTAGAAGCTGCCAAGGATGTAGTTCGAGAGAGAATAAGGGGGATACTAAAATGATCTTCGATAAGCTCAAAAATTTCGTACGCCGCAAATCGTTCCACGTGACTTACGCCGATGCTGGTAGTTGTAATGGCTGTAGCATCGAGGTTCTTGCAACCATTTGTCCGAGATATGATATAGAGCAATATGGCATCTTCGTACACCACCCGAATCCAAGAGAAGCAGATATCCTGATAATAACCGGTTGCGTTACCGAGCAGTGGAAGACGAAGCTGAAGGAGCTTTATGATAAAATTCCAGAGCCGAAAGTGGTCGTCGCCGTTGGATCGTGCGCGTGCTCGGGAGGTATATTCGACCAGGAGGGTAAGCGGGTTTATCCTCCCATTAAAAACTTCATACCCGTGGCTGCCGAGGTACCGGGATGTCCGCCCAGGCCGAGTGAAATCCTGGATGCAATTCTGGGAGTGGCACCTATCGTATTCAAGGACTATGACAAAAAGGAGGCAAACAAGTGATTGAAAAAAATGTTGACGTATCCATACCAATCGGTCCTCTACATCCAGCGCTAAAAGAGCCGTTGAGGATTAAATTGCACACAGTGGGCGAGAGAGTGGTCGATGCTGAGGTGGAACTGGGATATATGCATAGGGGGATAGAGAGAATCCTAAAAGGCAAACCCTGGAACAAAGCCGTCTATCTCGCAGAAAGAGTCTGCGGCATATGTTCCAATATCCATTGCATGACGTTCATAGAGACCCTTGAGAAGATTTCCGATGTCGAGCCGACGCCCAGGGCAAAATATCTGCGCGTCATCGTTAACGAGCTGGATAGGATACAGAGCCACCTCATAGCAAACGTGTCTTATTTCCTCGGGATCGAGCACGAAACGCTTGCGATGTACACGCTTGACGTTAGGGAGAATTCGATGGATTTATTGGAGATGGTAAGCGGCAACAGAGTACACATGTCCTGGAACGTCCTTGGCGGCGTGAGATGGGACATTGAAGATCATCATTTGAAAACGATATTGGAGATGCTTGACAGGATGGAGCCGAGAATAAGGAGATATATGGGGATGTTCGAACATGGGCCGCTGCTGCAGCTCAGGTCAAGGGGCATCGGCGTTCTTTCCTATGAGGATGCGGTAAAAGTTCCCGCAGTGGGTCCTGTTGCCAGGGGCTCGGGTCACCCAGAATCCGACTGGAGACTCAGACATCCCACATATAGAGATATCTTCGACTTCAAGGCAATCTCAAGAAAAGAGGGAGACAATACAGCAAGAGTCCTGGTAAGATTTGACGAGATCTTCCAGTCCATGAACCTCATCAGAGATGCCATAGATAACCTGCCAAAAGGAAATATCCAAAATAAGGGCAGGGTGAAGGCTGGTGAGGGTTTCCACAGTGGTGAGGCACCCAGAGGCGAGCTCAAATACTTCGTAAAGACAGACAGTGCTGGAAAAATCGATGACATCACGATTAGAACTCCCACCAGACTAAACCTAGAAACTTGTGCTAGGTATATGCTTGCAGGGTCTCCGTCAATAGCCGATGCCGTGGCGATTTACGCCAGCATCGACCCATGTATAGCGTGCACAGAGGGATGATTCATGTCTTCACTCATATGGTATCTACACGAATTCGCACGATCGGAATGGATTAAGAAATTCCTGTTCGCAAAAACGAAACCAGTGCCAACCCCACCGAGATTTAGGGATTTTCCGGTTGTGGTAGGAGAATGTACAGAATGTAAGGCGTGCGTGACGGTCTGCCCAGTACCAGGAGCGATTACGCTCTCACATATAGATGAGAAGCTGATACCAGTGATAAACGTGGGCAGGTGCATACGGTGCAATCTGTGCATCGGTGCTTGTAGATTTGGGGTCTTGATTAGGAAACAAGAGGCAGGGAGTACGAATTAATTAAAAATAAAAAGAAAGGGGAGAATTTTCCCCTTTATTTCTTTACAATTTTGGCGTACCCTGATGTTTTTATGTCTTCTTTGCCCGTAAGAAACATCGCTTTCCATGCATGCTTGAGCTTTGTATCTGCCTGTAATATGCCAACGTGTATGAACAGGTCTAAGATGAAGTAGTACATCGAGCCGAGATGCAACGTTCTCCAGAACGTCACCGTCGCAATGCTTCTCAGGAAAGCACCTATGTTGAGTCCCACAATTGTCCAGTTGATGTTATACAAGACGATTCCAGACAGGGTTATGAGCAGGATGAAAATCCCCTCCAGTGGTATGAGGATTTTCGTCACTGGATGGCTCCTGTTCGCATAAAGCCCTGCCTTTTCATCGTATATCGTGAGCGCTGGATACCCCTTTTGCTTTCCAAAGAAGTTGAGTAAAATGGCTTTGAGCCTGCGCGCATCTTCCATACCGAACAGGTTCGCTTTCATGAAGTGTTTGATGCCCTGCTTAATACCGTAGTGTTTGATACCCTCCAGGGCCTCCAGGACCATGCCGTATGGAAGGAGTATGAGGTTTGCTATTAGAAATCCTACCACTGCAACCATGTGCAATGCCCTTGCCTGTGAATAGGCAGAGGGGAGCCCCCATCCTAGGTAGATGCGGAAGCCGGTGATGATCAGTATCAGGCATGTGACCATGTGAATCCAGTGCATGGCCATCATTGGTTTGTTCCATCTTTCTACTACTTGCTCTGCCATGATACCACCTAGAGTATTCTGAGCTCGTATTTCTTGTTGGTGTTCATGTCGATCGTGTGCACCGCACAAGCGATGCATGGGTCGAACGATCTACCTACGTGGAATATGCCTGTTGGATTCTCGTTTTCCTTGGATAGCGGTATCGCGCCCAATGTGCTAAGCACGTTGCCAACCGGACCGACCTTACTGCCCACAAGCGCTAGCTCGACCGGGCCCAGTTTGCCGTTGGTATCTCTGGGACAAAGGTTCCATGTCGAAGGAACAACTGGCTGGTAGTTTGCTATCTTTGATGCTCCATCGGTCACGATCCAGTGTCCTAATGCGCCTCTTGGAGCTTCCCAGAGACCTACGCCCTGGCTGTTCTTGGCCATCGATAGATCTGCATGCGTGTAGAATTTGCCATTTGAATCCAAGTCGACTAGTACCCATTTCTTTAATTCGCGTGCAAGAATGATGGTCTCTTGTGCCCTTGCCAGCATCCTCGTGTAGACGTTTGCAGGCGAGTAGCAGTTGGCTAAGAACGTCTCTGCCAGTCCCGTGACCAAAGGCTCTTTAGCATTGATCATTCTCGCTAGTGGTCCTACTTCGCATGGTATTTGCTTGTACCTCGGTGCTTTGAGCCAGCTGTATTTTGCGGCTGGATCATCGTATTTGATCGTCGCTGTTGTTTTAACCGGTTCGGTTTCTCCGCCCCATGGATGCAAATCGTTGCCGCTCGTGTAGAATGAGTGCGCCACATGCTCTGTCACATTGTGATGATTGAACTCCTCATACTTGAGATCGCCGCTTGTGAAGCCGGATGTGATGAAGCGTTCACCCTTCGGGCTGGTTGGATCGTATCCTTCTTTGATGGCATAGAACACGCCATATGAAAGGAAACCGATCTTCGTTGGGTCCACTGGATATCCACCTATCGTGTCAAACTTCAGGCTGGCTGGCAGTCCCAGCAACGTTTCTCCTATGAGTTCTGAGCCGAATGCTGCGAGCAATGCAACATCGCTCCATCCCGCTGCTCGAGAGAAGTCATCGGTTGGCAAACCACCCAATATGTCCAACACGTTTGCCACTGCCTTGTCCTTGCTGACGTCGTGTGTGAGTTCGAGCCATTTATCGGCGGTTTCCAACGGGTCGCTTGTTATGCCAAGCGCATCCAGTCCTAGCACGTAATGGTTGACAAACTCCATGACCCTTACGTAGTAGGATGCGATCCTGCCTATGTCTGCGACGGTGGGAGTGCAAGTGACTCCTCCTACAATGGAGGTCATCTGAATGGGCATCTTGCCTCCAAACACCGCTATCGCCTCTTGTAGCGCCTTCTTCTCTGGGATGGCTGCCAAGTAAGAACTTCCTGGTGGAACTGCCTTACCTTCTATGGAGTGACTGATCGGTGCAAATCTGCCCACGAGTTCGTCCCAGACTGGCTTCAGGTTTATCGTCTCCAGGATCGTCTTGTATGCTGGGTTCGCTAGGTCCAGCAACCAGAGCACGTATATATGCGTCGCATGACTGGCTATGGTATTCAGACACTGCACGATGTTTCTCACAACCAGCGCATCCTTTGGTATGTATTCCGCTAGACCGAACGCATCATCCAATGCATTGACCGATGTCATTGCATGACCGGTAGGACATACTCCGCAGATCCTTTGTGTTATCCTGGATGCATCCCTTGGATCCCTGCCCTTGAGAATCTGTTCAAATCCCCTGTACATAGTCCCAGAGCTGTGCGCATTCGTAATTACGCCATCGCTGACTTCAGCTGTGAGTCTCAGGTGTCCCTCAATCCTTGTCAGTGGATCAACTACTACTGTTGCCATTTGCTCATTCCTCCTTCATGCCTATTCTGCGCGCTGCATGCGCTCCCACGCCAATTGCGGCTGCGCCTATAGCCGCTTTGGCTATGGTATTTATGTCCACGCCTACCAGCGTCGGTACTTTCTCCATTTCCACATAGAACGGACTTGTACTATCTGGGAATCCTGGTTGCACGCAACCGATACATGGTGACCCTGCTTGGGTGCACATGTTCAGATGATTATTCCACAAACGCGTCGCACAGTCTGCGTGCGTATATGGTGCCTTGCATCCCAGTTTCCATAGACAGTGCCCTTCAGTAAATTCAGTGTCCAATTGACCTATATCATAGAAACCACGCCTTGGACAGTTCTCATGTATGGTGTAATCTGGTGGGAAGAACGCAGTTGGTCTGTTGTACTCATCCAATTCGATGAGCCCGCCCTTGCCAAGAATGATCGCTGCCAACGTTAACATTATCCAGTCTGGATGTGCTGGGCAACCAGGAATGTTTACTACTGGCAGACCTGCTCCAGATGTATAGCCAGCACCGAGAATTCCGCCTTTCGTCGTTTGTAAGAATTGTGCTCCCATATTGTCCGTTACAGAGCCTCTCGCCGCCGGAATGCCGCCGTATGTCGCGCACATGCCAAAAGCGACAACGTATGAGGCTTTGGCAGCACATCGCTGGACCATTTCCTTGAACGGCTTTCCTCCTACTGTGGTGTACTTGCCCGAGCCCTCTGGTCCATCCGCAATGGCACCCTCTATGACCAATACACCCAGTGGCTTTTCTCCGGTCATATATTCCTCAAGAGCCAACTCTGCGTTTAACTCAGAAGTATTCACCAGGTTTCGTCCACGAAAATGCCTTGCTGCATCATCAGGGTTTCATGATAACCAACGTGTACGCTTAGTTTTGTGATTGCCTGTATGACATCTGGATATGCAGCGTTGAGGAACGATTCTGAGCAACCACAACAATCTGCACCCTCCAACCACACAACATTTGTACCACTCGATTCAAGTGCTTTTACGATGTCCGCTTTATAAGTTCCCAGAAAAACAGAAGCACCCATGCTCGCTGCAACTTTGAGAAATGTACGCCTGTCCAATTTTAGGATGTCGAGATGTCTTAAATCTTCCATTTAATCCCTCCCAAGTTTAAATTGATAACCATCAATGGCAATTACCAATAGGTCTGCTCAAATAAAAGAAGTATAAGGTGAAGGTATGTAAGGTTTAAGATTTAGTCCAAATATTAACCTAGCGATATTAATCAAAATATGTTATCGATTATTAGCATGAGTGAGCGTATCCGCCGACCTACTCTAAGCCCAATGCCTCTTTGATGGATCCCGTTTCTTTATACTCTGAGTATATGCCCCACAACAGTGAAAGCACTCCTAGGGAGATCAAACCAAAGCCTGCGCCCGCCACCATCACAGTAGTAAGCGATTCATGCACCAAAAATCCCAAGACACAGAGTACGCCCAGCGCCGCCAGCAACAATGCAATCACATAGAATTTGTCGCCCTTCTCCATCTTTATGCCCTTGACCATCCTACCACCTTGACAAAGTGATTGTCATTCGCTTATATTATCTTTTCTCTTTTTCGAGAATGGTCGATCAAAATAGAAAAGTTTAACCGTTATGCTGAGTTTAGCATATCCACATGCAGGATAGATTCAGCAGAGAGGTCAACAGCCTGCGTATCTCAGTTACACAGCGATGTAATCTGCGCTGCTTCTACTGTCACAACGAAGGACAAAACTCCTCCAAGGGAGAGATGAGTCCGGCCGAGATTGAGAAAATCGTGGAGATTGGGGGCAAAGTTGGAATTGAAAAGCTTAAACTGACCGGCGGAGAGCCGCTTTTGCGGGATGATATCTGCGAGGTCATTCGGCGCGCATCCAATTATATGAAGGAGATATCGATGACCACCAATGGAGCATTGCTAGACCATTGCGCGAGTGGTCTGAAAGATGCTGGTCTGCGCAGGGTCAACATCAGCCTTGATGTATTAGATGCTGAGAAATACGAAATAATCACAGGCAGAGACTGCCTACAGCAAGCGATTAATGGGGTAGAGGCGGCAATTGCCAACGATTTAACGCCGGTCAAGCTGAATATGGTCGTCATGAAAGGCGTCAATGACCATGAGGTAGAAGAGATGATTCACTTCGCCGGCGAAAAAGGCACGATACTCCAGCTGATCGAGCTTGAAACAGATGGGGGTTGTAAAAGCGCAGAATTGTATGAGAAATATCACTATGACTTTGCTTCTATTGAGAGAGAACTAAAAAGAGATGCGATCAAGGTTGAGGAGAGGGAATTGCACAAGCGCCGCAAATACTTCATCGAAAATGGTAGCAACATCACCGAGGTGGAGGTCGTTAAACCCATGCACAATACCACCTTCTGTGAAAATTGTACCAGGATACGAGTGACGTCGGATGGTAAATTGAAGCCCTGCCTGCTCAGGAATGACAACCTTGTCGATATAGTAGGACCCATCAGGAGTGGCGCGTCTGATGAGGAGTTGACAGAAATATTCGAGAAAGCGATACTGCTGCGAGAGCCGTTCTGGAGGTAAATGGTTGCCAACGATTCATGATCTCATAGAGGAGGTAAAATCCAATCCTCAGATAGACAGGGCTGGGATGATCCTGTGTCATAACGGCATAGTCCGAGGATTTTCTAGGGATGGAAAAGAGGTCTCAAAACTGAGGATTAAAGCAGATAGGGAGAGGCTAAAAGAAATACTAAGTGAGGCAAGGAAAAAACCGGGCATCGTTGATGTCAAGGCACATGTGAATGAAGGCGAACTCAGCGTAGGAGATGATGTCATGCTGGTGGTCATAGCAGGCGATGTTCGCGATAATACGTTTCCTGCGCTACAAGAAGTCGTGAACGAAATTAAAAGGTCTGTATTAGAGAAAGAGGAGTTTTGATGTCATCCGAGAAAAGTGGAATTAAAATGGTCGACGTGGGGGAAAAACCCGACGTGCAGAGGACTGCAACCGCAAGAGGGGAGATAAAACTCAGGCCCAGCACGATAGAGAGAATAAAAGGCGGCGAGGTCAAAAAAGGGGATGTGCTATCGGCAGCCCAACTTGCAGCGATCATGGCTGTTAAGAAGACTCCTGAGCTCATAACCCTGTGCCATCCCATTCCGATAACGAGCATAGACGTCGATTTTGAGATTGAAAAGGACAAGATTACATGCTATTGTAGTGTCTGCGCCCACTACAAGACCGGTGTCGAGATGGAGGCGTTGTGTGGTACGGCAAATGCACTGCTGACGATATGGGATATGGTCAAATATCTGGAGAAAGATGAAAGGGGACAATACCCCACCACGAGGATTGAGGGCATAGAAGTGGTGGAGAAGGTGAAGGGCGAATGAGTGAAGAGCATAAGTGTCATGCGCTGAAGAATGTACGGTGTGCCGTGCTGACGATCAGCGATTCCAGGACGGAGGAGACGGATGATTCAGGGAAGTTGATTAAGGAACTGTTAGAGGAAAATGGTCATCTTGTGGTGGAGTACCGCATCCTAAAGGATGAGATGGAGGATATCAAAAGTGCAGTAGCAGGGCTATTAGATTCGGATGTGCAGGCAATCATCACGAACGGTGGCACCGGAATCAGCAAGAGGGATGTTACTGTTGAGTCGGTTTCTGGGTTGCTCGACAAAACGCTGGACGGGTTTGGTGACCTTTTCAGAATGCTCAGCTATGAAGAGGTAGGCAGCAGGGCGATGATGAGTAGGGTGTTTGCCGGTACAACAAAAGGTAAAATCGTAATCTGTATGCCTGGGTCTATGGATGCTGTTGCGCTAGGCATGAAAAGGTTAGTCATTCCGGAATTAGGGCACATGGTCTGGGAGGCGAACCGATGATGCGGCCTTTCAAGTCTCTGATATCTCTAGAGGAGGCATTGGAAATCGTAAAGAGCGCGATTAAACCCATTGTTAGAACAGAAGAAATTTTCATCAGCGATGCAAACGGGCGGGTGCTAGCAGAAGACGTAATAGCTAACATGGATGTTCCTCCGTTCGACAGGGCTGCAATGGATGGCTATGCCGTTAGGGCAGAGGACACGTACGGTGCGAATCAATTCAAGCCGGTAATACTGAAATTAATCGATGTTGTGCGCGCCGGCGAAGTCACCGAGAAAAAGGTTGGCGTCAATGAATGCATCCAAGTGGCGACGGGGTGCAAGATGCCACCCGGCGCTGATGCGGTGGCGATGGCTGAGCACGCTGAACAATGCGAGGGTAAGATAAAAATCTTCAAGCCCGTGCATCCTAGAGCGAACGTCTCCGGGAAGGGGGAGGATATATCCGCGGGCAGTAAGGTACTCAGTACTGGAGAGCATCTAAATCCAAGCAGGGTGGGCACGCTGGCCGCGCTAGGAATTCAAAAGGTTCGCGTATATGAAAGGCCAGAAGTGGCGATCGTTCCAACTGGAAGTGAAGTTGCAAATCTCGGTTGTGAGCTGAAAGATGCACAGGTGTATGATATCAATTCGTACACGCTATCGGCGATTGTAAGAGAGAATGGCGGCGTACCGATCAAGTTTGACGTAACCCCGGATAATTACGAGGATGTTCGCAATGCGATGGTTAATGCTCTGAAATACGATATGGCCGTTTTTTCTGGTGGAAGCTCGGTGGGAGAGAGCGATATACTATGTGATGCTGTACGAGAGTTAGGAGACGTACTGTTTCACGGTGTTCAAATCAAGCCGGGTAAGCCAATCCTGTTCGGGGTTGCTAGAAATAAGCCAGTATTCGGAATACCCGGATATCCTACATCTTGCTTGAGCAATGGTTATCGCTTCCTGCTTCCAGCCGCAAGGCAACTGGCAAGGTTGCCAAAGAGGAAGGATATAGTGGTGCGCTCAAAACTTGCGCAACGCGTCGTATCCACACTAGGACGGAGTCAATTTTTGACCGTCAGATTAGAAGATGGGTTTGCACATCCCGTTTTCAAAGAGTCGGGAGCGATAACGAGCATGGCGGATGCCGACGGATATGTGGATATTCCTGCAAACGTAGATTTGCTCGAGAAGGGTGAGGAAGTGGACGTGATACTGCTGTAGGTGATGTCATGATTCTTGGTGTATACGGCTATTCGAAATTTGGAAAGACTACCCTCATCACAGAGCTGGTCCAAAAATTGGTCGCAGAGGGATATAACGTCGCTACAATAAAACACATCCCCTATGAGGATTTCACGATAGACACAGAGAAAAAGGATACATGGCTGCATGCAAATGCAGGGGCGCGCCTCGTTGTTGCTAGCGCGCCCAATGAGGTGTCGTTTATGGTAAAAAACGGGATGCTGTTGGATCAAATCACCCGCATCGTCGAGGAGATGTTAAAACCAGACCTTATTTTAGTTGAGGGTTATAAGGAGGAGAACATAGAGAAAATTGCAGTCGGTGACATAGAAGAGCGGGCGAACACGGTTTTCAGATACGATGGCGACTTGAAGAAGATTTTGGACTACGTGAGGCGCAACATCGACATCGAAAGAATACACAAACAGTTGCCGCGCGTCAACTGCGGGAAATGCGGCCTTGACTGCGCCAAGATGGCAACGCTCATTTACACTGGCGAGAAAGATTTTGACGATTGCTCCTCTTTTTCACAGCTCAATGTAGTACTCGAGGCAGATGATGAGGAGATACCACTGGGACACTTCGCCAGGGATCTCATCGCAAATGTTGTCAATGGTATGGTCTCGTCGCTGAAGGGCACTGATGAGGCGAGGGAACTCAGGATCACGTTGAGAAGATGATATAGATGAAAAAATTGGTGGCAGTTTTCGTAGTAATCCTGCTCTCCTGCGCCGCGCCTGGATGCATCACGAGCGAAAAGGTTACGCTTAAAGTACTCCATGCTGGTAGTCTGTCGGCGCCTTTTGAGGAAATGGAAAGGCTGTTTGAGGAGAGATTCCCAGATGTGGATGTGCAAAGGGAGGCTGCAGGCAGCACAAAAACGATAAGGAAAGTAACCGAGTTGAATAAAACAGGCGACGTTGTCGCGAGTGCGGACTATTCTTTGATAGCTCCCATGATGTACCCAGAGTATGCCGATTGGTACATATTATTCGCAAAAAACAGCATCGTCATAGCATACACAAACGATAGCAGGTATGCTGATGAGATTAATCAAGATAACTGGTATGAAATTTTGGGGAGACTGGACGTCAAATTTGGCTTTTCAAATCCCAACGACGACCCCTGTGGGTATAGGTCTCAAATGGCGATTCAACTGGCAGAATTGTATTACAACGATGGCAACATCTACGATGATTTGGTAGAAAAGAACACGAATCTGAGGATGACGTTTGAGGACGGAACCTATATCCTAAGAGCGCCTAACTCCGAGGAAATAAATCCCTCGGACAAAATCATGGTAAGAAGCATGGAAATGGAGTTAATCCACGGCTTAGATGCCCATGAAATCGACTATTACTTCATATACAGAAGCGTAGCAGAGCAGCACAACGAGAGATTTTTGGAATTGCCCCCACAAATCGATTTAAGCAGTGCGGACTATGCAGACACATACAAAAAGGTACAGGTAGTGCAGTCCTCTGGAAATATCGTCACCGGAAAGCCAATCGTTTACGGGATAACGGTGCCAAAGAATGCAGAACACTATGAGCTGGGACTCGAATTCGTGAAACTCGTTCTAAGTGATGAGGGTCAAAAAATACTTGATGAAATGGGTCAGCCGCCAATAGTGCCAGCGGTAGGAAGTGGCAATGTGCCGCAAGAGTTGATGATGTTAGTATATCAAGGATGAGAGAGGATGTTAGAGCGCTCTAAACTGACTTTTAAAATGAGCCAAGAAAAGACCATATTGATTTTCACACTCCTTGGAGTCATCATCTTGGCTTTTATCGTAATTCCGATAGTCAACATGATTGCTACCCAAGTAATTCTTGACGTGGATGCCTTGATAAAGACCGCCAAAGACCTGTCTGTTTTAAAATCCATCTGGTTAAGCATTTATGCTGCATTTTTGGCTACGTTAATCGCTCTTATTTTTGGCGTTCCTTTGGCGTACGTGTTGGCAAGGAGAGATTTTTGGGGAAAAGAGAGCATAGAAAGCATAATAGATGTCCCCATTGTAATCCCTCATACGGTAGCTGGCATAGCGCTACTCACCGTGTTTGGATCTCATGGATTGATTGGCTACCCCCTGTCCAATTATATTGGGTTTGTCGATGCTCTGCCAGGAATCGTGGTTGCAATGCTCTTTGTCTCCGTCCCTTTCTTGATAAATTCTGCCAGAGAGGGGTTCGAAAGCGTTGATCCAAGATTGGAAAATGTTGCGCGATCGCTTGGTGCCTCAAGATGGAAGGCTGTTTGTGAGATAACCATTCCCCTTGCTTCTCGCCACATATTGGTCGGGGCGATTATGAGCTGGGCCAGGGCGATAAGCGAGTTTGGGGCAGTGGTTATTATAGCATACTACCCAATGATTGCATCTACACTGATATATGAAAGATTTTTATCTGAGGGGTTATCTGCCTCAAGACCGGTTGCAGTTTTACTGATGATCGTTTGTTTATTGGTGTTCATCCTTTTGAGAGCAATTTCTGCAAGGTGGAAAAGATATGATAGAGATTAAAGGTCTATCTAAAAACTGGAGGGGTTTTTCTCTCAAAAATGTGAATCTAAGGGTGGAAAAAGGGGAGTATTTTATCATTTTGGGTCCCACCGCCGCTGGAAAGACACTTCTGCTCGAATTGATAGCGGGGTTTTGTGAGCCAAACGAAGGGGGGATTTGGATAAATGACAAAAATGTTACGAGGATGACACCTGAAAAGAGGGGGACTGGGTTTGTTTACCAAGATTATTCACTTTTTCCGCATTTAACGGTTAAAGAGAATATAGAATTTGGATTAAAAATTAAAGGAATGCCAAAAAGCAGGATAGAAGAAAAGTCAAAAGAGATTATGGACATACTTGGCATATCCCACCTTTCGCACAGACGTCCAAGAACGTTGAGCGGGGGGGAGCAACAGAGGGTTGCAATAGCAAGAGGAATTGTAATTGAGCCAAGCGTAATGTTACTGGATGAGCCTTTAAATGCACTGGATGCCAGGACTCAAATTCAATTGAGGGGGGAGTTGAAAAAGATTCACAGAGAGGCAAAGTTGACAACCATTCACGTCACCCACGACCAAACAGAGGCGATGGTGCTTGCTGACAGGATTGGAGTGATGATGAATGGGGAGATCGTTCAAACGGGCTCGCCAGAGGAAATTTTTCATTTCCCCCTCAATGAGAGGGTCGCAGAGTTCGTTGGGGTGGAGAACATCATAGAGGGAATGGTAACGTCGAATGAAGAGGGGGTCGCCACGATCAGGATTGATGATCACATCATGGAGGCGATTTCCAGCGCTAAGGTTGGTGATAGGGTGCGCGTCTGCCTCAGGCCTGAGAGCATCACAATTGCGCCCTCAAAAACCCTGAGCAGCGCAAGAAACTCATTTTCAGGAATGATTACCCAATTAGTACCACTTGGAGCTACATGCAGAATAGAGATTGATTGTGGCTTTCCGCTCATATCGTTGGTCACGAAAACATCTGCGGAGGATTTGGGTTTGCGCGTGGGAAAGGGTGTTTGTGCTTCGTTCAAAGCGTCCTCGGTACACGTATTTTGAGGAGAGATGATGACCAAGTTGAGAGCAAAGGTGTGGTTGGAAAAAGATGGCGTGCCCGTGCTGGGGGGCGGGCGAGCTGAACTACTGGAAACAATAGATGAGGAGGGTTCGATTCGTAAGGCAGCAGAGAAACTGGGAATGTCTTACAGACATGCCTGGGAGATTATCAAAAAGATAAACAGGGCATGGGGTGAAGAAGTAGTGCACTCTAACAGGGGTGGAAGAGGTGGTGGCAAAACAATGTTGACTGAAGGGGGCCGTGCTCTGCTAAAGGAATACAATAAAAAGGCTGCTGCACTACTCAGAGTTTTGAAGTAACAGACGTATTGCTTCGAGGTCGTCTGGCGTGTTTACGTTGATAAAGGTCCTTAGATCTAGATCGATCTCTCTCAACTCCTCGGTGGACACGTACCTAATCCTCGGCAAAGCGCGTAATGGCGCTAAAATGATTCTTTCTCCGAGTTCGATGGCTTTTTCACACGCCTTTGCCATGCGCGATCTCTTATAAACGGCATGCAACGGCTCAAGATTGCCATCGGGCCACTTCGGCACAACGGCGTCATAACCTTTCGCAAGAGAGAAGAGCAAATTGATGATATCTGGATTGACGAGCGGCATATCGCAAGCGAGCGTAATCACATATTCGGCTCTCGCGCTCCGTAGCCCGGCTAAAATTCCAGCCACTGGACCGTAACCGATGATGGGGTCATATGCCAGGTTTACCTCGCCAATTGCTGAGCATATCCTCTTTCCTTGTTCTACGTCCCTAGCTACGACTACTACTTCGTCTACAACTCCAGACACGTTATCCATCACGTACCTGATCGTTGGCCTGTTCCCAACCGGGATTAACGATTTATCGGCACCAAATCTGGTGCTTTGCCCCCCGGCCAGTATGACGGCTGATCTCATATCATCATCCCATTGTTCAGAAACTATAAATAACGTCTTAACTGAAGTTCATGAGCGCTATGAAAATTATGATGATAGAGCCCTGCGGACGCGGGGGTGTATGCCATTATACATATCATTTGTGCAATGCGTTAGCAGAGCGGGCGGACATCACGTTAATCACGTCAAAGAATTATGAGCTAGATGGTCTGAGGAGAGATTTTAAAATTAAGAAGACGTTTAATGCAATCCACATATTCGATGTCGTTGGAGTTTTCAGGCAGCTCATTAAAGAGCACGCGGATATCATCCACTTTCAAATGCTAAAGGCTCCATTGATTGATTGGGCGTTCATAAGATCGTTGAAACTGTTAGGTCTCAACTTGGTATACACTGCCCATAATGTGATACCCCATGAGCAAAGGTTCTACACCAAATCTTTGTTTTCAAACATCTACTCTATGATGGATGGCATCATCGCCCATACCAAAAACGATGAGCGAGAGCTGAGGAGGGCGTTTGATCTATCAAAGCCAAAAGTTTGCGTCGTCCCACATGGTAGCTATCTGTTCTTCGGTGATGAAGCTATTTCTAAAGAAGAGGCGATGAAAACGCTCGGAATACCAAGTGATTTTAAAACGGTGCTATTTTTTGGTTACATCAGCGAAGACAAGGGTCTGAAATACCTGATAGAGGCTTTCGCAGGTGTGGCAAAAAAGGTTCCTTGCAAGCTGGTGATCGCAGGAGAGCCTGTGGAAGATTCCTCCACGTACGAGTCCCTGATATCAAAACTGGGCATATCCCATGACGTGATCTTAGATTTGGGTTACATTCCACTTGACATGGTCGGATGTTATTTCACGAGCGCAGATGTAGTGGTCCTACCGTATGCCAAGCCCTACCATGATGTCATGGCCCAGGTGGCGCACGCATTTGGAAAGCCCGCCGTCGTTACAGGCCAATCTGGGATCGTTGAGGATGAAAGAAGCGGATACATCGTCAAACCAAAAAGTAGCGATGAGCTGGAAAAGGCGATTGTCAAAATTTTATCTGATGATGAGACGAGGAGAAAAATGGGACGTCGCGCAAAAAGGATAGCGGATGCAAATTCCTGGGACAAGGTCGCTAAAAGAACGATGAGACTTTATGATTCAATTCTCTCAGGATGTGAATAGACCGATAATTTGTCCTTGGAGGCAAAACAAACCAGGGTCACACCAGCTTTCTTGGCCGTTTCTATCCCAGAACTCAGTGGCGCCTTTTTTGATACGACCAAGGGGATGCCCGCCCTGGCTGCCTTGAGCACCATTCCAGCGGATTGGCGCCCGGTAGAGATTAAAAACACCCTGCTTAGATCAACCCCGTCCAATACGGCACTTCCAACCACCTTGTCCACGGCGTTGTGTCTACCGATATCGACTGCTTTCACGATGAGATTGCCATCCTCATCGATTAAACTCGCACTATGGGTGCCTCTGGTTTTCTCGTGTGCTTCGGAGTCGAGATGAATCAGACTATCCCTGATACAATCTGCGGTGAACTTCGCATCTGATGTGACGTGAATGTTCTCGTTTTTCTCCCAGCCAACGCCAATACATCCCGATGATCGTAGTTCGTGCCAGACCTCCACCTGATCGCTCGTTTTAAGGGTGATCCGGACGTCCAGATTCTCTCCCAAGTGCACATCCATGATGTCCCTCGGATCATCAACCACACCTTCACAGATGAGATAGCCTACAGCCAATTCATGCAGCATGTCGGGCGTTGCCATTATCGATGCAATCCTAGTACCGTTGACAAACAGGGTGATCGTATCCTCTACGGCTATCAAACCTGTACCCTTAATCTTCGAGTTCTCTGTGATGTCCAGCACTTCGAATTTCTTAAAATGCATATGTTTCCCGGAATTGTGCATTATGATATCTAAGTATCCTTAAATATAACGTATAAGGGTCATAAAAAAATAGAGAGTAGGATTGCTCCTACCCCTTCTTTATCTCTTTATACCACTCGGGATGATGTTCTTTTACGTAGCTCTCAGATGTCTTCGTGGTGAGCATGGACTTGAAGAGTGGCCACGATGGCGGTATTAAGGCCGCTGTTATGATGTGCACGATCAACAGGAGCAGTATCACGATTGCCACTATGACGTGAAGCTTGGTTGTCACATGGAGCAGTAACCCTGGTACTGGCAGTGCATATCTCATCGTTTTGACGATTCCCGTGAGGATTATCAGTCCAACGAGAAGCCCCCAGACAGGATACTCAAGCCGTTCGATTGGAAGCCACTTGCCCGCATGGGGTGCTTTGCCCAGACCCATTATAGCCTTGACTTCGGCGATGGATGCCTCGATTTCAGCGGAGAGATTGCTCATGTCTGGCAGGATTGCCCTGTGACCGGCGACATGGTGATGCACTGCATGCTCAACACATGCGAATACCATGATCCCCGCGCCGATGAAGTGAAGCTTGTATGTCAACAAGAAGGTCGCGAAAACTTCCACTCGTCCGAGTCTGGTTCCGAGAAGCAACAGGGCCGCTGTCACAACGCATACGATACATCCCACCGTGTGCGTCCAGTGCTCGAGCAACGCGCTAACTGGATGTCGCTGGACTTTTCCCTTTGCGATCGCTGATACCATTGGTTTTTCTTTCGCCTTCTTGCCTTGCACCCAGCCAACTATGATGCCAAGAACTATTATGACTGGCAGTGCTCTTGCGAAGAGGGTCTTGGCCGCGTTCAAACTTTGTATCTCGGCATTCCAGCCCGGTCGTACGACATCAATCAGTGCATCGCCAATGTTGACGTTCGCAGCTTGTACGGTGATTCCACTGAAAATTGCTGTCATGATGAGTAAGCCTATCGCGATTGTAACCTTTCTGCTCGTACTCTTTTCCATCTCATTTCCTCCTTGCAATTAAAAGGTATAGAGGGTTACCCCTCTATACTATGGTCCCTGGCTGTAGTCGTGCTGCAGCTCTCTTTCGATAGACTTCGTTGATCTCACTTGCGTCTCCGGCAAGGAGGGCTTTGGTTGAACAGAAAGCCGCACATCTTGGTTTCGGCTCCTTCTGCTCCCCTCCTTCAAATGGCAGTACGCAGAACGTGCATTTGTCCATCTTGCCACTGAGTGTGAACGGCAACCCTCCCAAAAACTGCGGAGCCCCGAACGGGCATGCCCAGCTGCAGTAACCGCAGCCAATGCACTTGCTCTTGTCGTTCAGGACAATGCCGTCTTCTCGTTTGGATAGGGCTTTCGTTGGACAGGCTTCCACACATGGTGGATCGTCACAGTGCATGCACGGCATCGGTATGTTCTTCTCTCCTGGTACGCCCTCATTGATTGTCACCACTCTGATGCGACGTATGCCGATTGGAACGTTGTTCTCCTGTTTGCAGGCGACTTCACATCCCCCGCAACGTATGCATCGCTCTAAATCCGGTAGGAACTTGTATGTTACCATCTTTCATCCCTCCTATGCCTTATAGATCTTGCAGAGTGCCACTTTCGTCTCTTGCATCTGCGTCTGCTCGTCGTAGCCTGGCGATGCGATGATGTTCACCGAGTCTCCTCTGGCGAGAT
>JASEEY010000019.1 GCA_030018435.1 Methanocellales archaeon | reverse complement strand
GCCATAATACGTCGTGAGACCTTCATTTTGTTTTTCAGGAGAAGCTGTAATATAATGATCATGATACCACTTGTGCTCCACTGTGGAATCCGTACCAGCAATTCGACCATTCCACTCTCTGTACAGCGTATACTCCAGTTCGCCCACGGCTAACTCTGCTTCATTATACGACAAAAGCATGAGCACATCCTGACCATATTTCTTCAGCTGAACCTTGGCGAAGTCCTGTCCTGGGGTGACGGTTGCGGGCGTTGACGCCGATATGAAAAAGACCGCACACAGCAATATTCCCGCTGCAAGAACCGCCTCTATTGTATACAGCTGACCCTCATGATCCTGAAGGAAACTTTTGTTCATCTCACCACACCCACAGAACTATTTGATATTTGTCCACTTTGTCGTCGTGCGGTAGCAACGCAAATCGCTCAATCTGAACGACAACTCCTGAAGCGGGAACTTCATCCACAATTCTGCCATCTGCCGCGGTTGAATCGTAGGTGGTGACGTTAATCGGGCGAACTTGTAGATAGAAATTATATCCTCCTAATCCAAGCGCTCTGGTCGCATTTTCTAGCTCAGCAGCATCCGTTGAAGCGACTGGATATTCCCACCAGGTTAGAGTTCCACTTGAATCAGCAGACATCAGCACATTGAGCTTGGTTTCGCCAAGGACATTGTGTCTCGTCTCATTTATTGTAAATCCTATTCTCTTCACCGCCGATTGATTAGTTCCCCATGCGCTTTCCCAGTCAGTCCCATTATTTAGTCCATCATCCCACCAGCCTGAATCCTTTACTAGGATGTCCGTAACCCGATTGGCAATTGGATACATTTGATTATATTCACTCCTGTACGGCGCAGTTGATCCGGCGAGGGCATAAAACACAAAGGAGAAGGCGAGCACAAAAATCACTATGGCAACGGTGAAATCTACGTTGATGATGCCTTTATCGTCTTGATTCATTTTTTGCGTTAGAACGTCCATGTCTTCACCTCAACGTGATTTTTTTAGCCGCTATGTCATACTCCACCATAACCCGTCCCGAACCGCTTGGCACCTCTCCTTCTACGGAAATACCATGCTCGATGTTGCTGAGCGGGACATACACCTTCGCACCCCTTGCGGTGATCAAAATTGCCTGGATCGAGGTGCCCGGGACCGTTATGTATTCGTTCGTCTTGATGACGTACGGGTCTCCACCTACCTGCAATGGAATTTCGATCGTCCTGTTCACGGTTCCAGTGCTGCCCGTCGCAGTGGCAAGGCATATATCCGTGATCGTGCCCGCTACGTCATTTCCAATATCGGCGTATCCCAACCTGGCGGTGCCAGCAACCATCGCCTGATAAGACAAGACAGTAGTGACCAACAACATCATGGATATGACGAAGGCTATAAGATACCCGAATGGAACTGCTTGAGCGCGCTCATCGCGAAAAATTTTCATCATCAACTCACCGACGATTCTATGATGGTTTCGTGAACGGAGAGGTAGATGTCTGGGGTGCCAGGGGGTTTCTTACCGTCAATTTCGATGACCACTTGTTTCGCTCCAGCGTCAGAGGTGATCTCGAATTGAGTCGAGGTTAATCCCGCGTTGCTAAGCTCATCCTCAAAGAACCTTTCCCACGCCTGGTAATATTCGCTGGTAATCGTGATTGTGACGGTCTTACGTAGAGTGGTCTCATCAGGCGAGTATATAACGTCATCATCAAATCCAGTAAACCTCGAATCGATATATGCGGTGCCACTGCCACCCGTTGAAGAAGAAGCGCCGCTAAGCTTGATCATGCGTAAATGGACTATCGTATTATCATCATCTGCTGGCGCGATGAACATGTTACTTGGTCGCGAGGTTATGGCAGGATTGCCGAAAGAAAACCTTGAGATGACCGCTCCATTTTCATAGATTATGGTATCATCCTCCAGTGTGTATTCGATCTTCCCGACTTGCAGACCAGTTCCACCGAATACATCTGAACCATCATAATTCACCTGTACATATGATGCGGCACCGGGCATTATTGCAATGGACCCTCCGCCCAGATTTATCGTTGTACGCCTTGAGGGGCCAACCCCGGACAATGGCCCCTTCAGATCGCTTATATCTGACTGGATAATTCCAAAGTAGTGCTGTGCATTTTGTATGTTTACGTTATGTCTGGCATCAGACAGCATCGGCATACCCACTGCGTAGATTGCAGCGATAGCCGTGGTTGCAATCGCAATAACTAAAATCACTCCAACTGTCGTCTCAACCGCGCCGTCGCATCCTATAAATCTCGTGCTATGTCTCATTTCTGGGCCTCTATTCAAACCATTACTCTCATTTTGATACTTAAATATATGAGGATGTAGGTAAGGTTTTTATTAAACATAAAAATAGTTATAGGAATGAGGACATCCATAGATGGCGAAAAAATTGAGGGGTAGGAAAGGAAGCGCCAAAAAAGTCGGTAAGCGTAGGAAGGTTAGAGAGTCGGTAGAGAAAGTGATACCCAAAAAGGTCAAGAAACCCGTCAAAGCACCGAAAGAGCCCGAGAAGGTAGCTGTTAAGAGGGAAAAGGTTAAATTGGGATTTTTGGAAAAAATTAGAGATAAATTTAAGAAAAAGATCGTTGGCAAAATAGAGATTAAAAAATATGAACCCTCAAAACACGGTCCGGTTGCTGTTTTTAAAGAGGTCGAGGGGTACAAGGAAGTAGAACGGTACTGGGTAAACGAACCATATGCATTTGTTACGATTTTGTACAATGAAAAGAAGAATGAATATTTATATAACGTGGTTGAGCCGGCGTTAACACCCTTCGAGAAGGAACTGCTGGGAGAGCTACATAAGCGGCTACAAGATGTGCTAATACTTGAAGGCGCTGGGCAAACGGCGGACAGAGAAGCCACACTGATGGACAAAGTAAGAGAGCTCGTGCGCGACTATGTTGGGGAGATAACGCCGATTACTTTTGCTAAACTGATGTACTATATAAAGAGGAATTACCTGGAGTTGGGTAGAATAAATCCACTGATGTACGATCCTTTTATTGAGGATATATCATGCAATGGTCCCAATGCCCCTGTTTTTCTCTACCACAAAAACTACGAAAACATAGAGACCAGCATCATTTTTGATGAAGAAGAGCTGAACGCCTTCGTCATCAGACTGGCGCAGCAATGCGGTAAACACATCTCCATTGCGGACCCCATGATAGACGCCACGATGAAGGATGGTTCGCGTATTCAGATGACGCTTGGAAAAGAGGTGACGACAAAGGGCAGCACATTCACGATCAGAAAATTCCAGGAGATTCCGATCACGCCTGTCGATCTCATCAATTGGAATACCTTCTCATCCGAGATTATGTCGTATTTTTGGCTGTGCATCGAGAATAATAAGAGTTTGATCTTCGCGGGCGGCACTGCCTCAGGCAAAACATCGTCGTTGAATGCAGCTTGCCTGTTCATACCACCAAAGTCGAAGATCGTTACACTGGAGGATACCAGAGAGTTGAAGTTGCCTCATCCGAATTGGATCGCCGAAGTCACAAGGGAAACCTTTACCGGAGAGGAGACCGGCGAGATTGACATGTATGAACTGCTCAGAGCGGCGCTGCGGCAGAGACCAGAATATCTCCTTGTGGGCGAGGTCAGAGGCAAGGAAGCCCTCGTGTTGTTCCAGGCGATGTCTACCGGCCATACCACATTCTCGACGATGCATGCGGACTCAGTTCCCTCTGTGATATACAGGTTAGAAAATGAGCCCATTAACGTGCCCAGGACGATGCTCCAAGCATTGGACATAATATGCGTTCAGATTCAAACATATATTGGAGAGAGACGGGTCAGGAGGGCAGACAAAATCGCAGAGATAACCGATATCGATCCTACCACGAAAAAAATCAGGACGACGGACATTTTCGTGTGGAATCCCGTGACAGATAGGTTTGAGAAAGCCGGAGATTCTTTGGTATTGGATGAGATCAAGCAGCGCAGAGGATGGACTACAAAGGAATTGCAGCGGGAATTGAAGAATAGACAGACTGTTCTCAAGTATATGGTGGAAAAGGGAATAAAGGATCATAGGGACATCACGAAGATCATACAAGCGTATTATATAAATCCGGAAGAAGTGATGAAAAAGGTGGAGAGCAAGACCCTCTGAGGTACTATGGACGCGATTAGCAAATTTGCGTTTCGCATATTTGGTCCCAAATTAAAAATGGAGAAATATTACTCCTTGGAAAGAGACCTTAGGCGGGCGCGAATTCCACTTCCCTGTGACGTGTATGTCGCAAGATCAAGACTGTATGCATTGATCGCGGGATTTGTGGGTGCTATTGTCGGCTTGACGTTATCCTTCCTCATTGTATTCATCTTTGGCTTGCCACCAATCATCACAGCGCAAATTCCTAGGGCCCTATGGTGGACGTTGGAATATAGAGAGATCATCTTCTCCATTTTTTTGATGGTAATGTTGACCATTCTATTGGGATGTTCAACCTATCTTCTCCTGATGACGACGCCGCGTTTCACGGCCAGCGATAGAAAAACCAAAATTGATCGGGAGCTGCCGTATGCCACTACGTTCATGTACGCCCTCAGCCAAGGCGGTATGAACATCATCGACGTGTTCAGATCGCTGAGCGAATCCCTCACATATGGGGAGGTGGCCAAAGAAGCCAGCATGATCGTTAGAAACATGGACTTGTTTGGTCAAGACCTTAAGACTGCACTTCGAGAAATATCTGATACTTCCCCCTCTGAGAACTTTCAAGACCTGATCGGAAACCTGCTGTCCGTAATAGAGAGCGGAGGCAGCGTTATCGCATATCTATCTGACAGGTCAGAGCAATATCTGGATAAAGCGATTAGAGATCAGCGGGGATTCTTGGAATTGTTGGGGTTAATTGCAGAGTCGTATGTCACCGCCTTTGTTGCCGGCCCTCTATTCATCGTGGTAGTATATACCGTGATGGCTGCCATGAATCCCGGCAGTCTGCTGATATTGTACATGATAATCTATGCAGTACTGCCGATAGGTTCGGCAATGTTCATAGTCCTCATCAGTATGATGAGCCCTGAGGCTGAAAAAGGCATCACAACGTTCGAACTTGAGAAGGTAGATGAGTATAAGCCTCTAAAAATGGAGGCGAAAGAGGAGAAACGCCTGTTCGAAAAACTTGAAAAAGGAAGGAAAAGCATAAAATTTAGAGAGTTCTTGAGGAATCCTCTTAGAAGTTTGTTCGAAAACCCTCTGCACGTATTATACATAAGTGTGCCAGCTGGAATTTTATTGCTCCTTGGAGGGCTGTTTCTCAATTTGGGCCAGTTAATCTCATTTGACAGGGCAGTCAGCGTATTGGACGACTACATCATATTTACCTTGATTCTAATTTTGCTCCCGCTGACCGTTTTTTTTGAGGTTTCCTCACGAAAACAAAAAAAGGTGGCGAAAGAGATGCCAACTTTCTTGAAAAAACTGGCAAGCGCAAACGAGATTGGAATGACGTTATCACAATCTCTTGAGTTAATCGCCAAGACAAATATCGGCGTGCTTACCACAGAAGTCCAGAAAATATGGAAGGACATACAGTGGGGGGCATCGGTTGAAAATGCATTGAAACGATTCGCAAATAGGGTCAAGTCAGGTCCTGTATCGCGGGTCATAACACTGATACTAAAGGCCAACAGGGCGAGTGGAAACACGAGAGAAGTGCTGGAGGTGGCAGCCAAGGATGCGGTGAATCATGAAATATTGAGGGAGGAGAGAATGGGTCAAATGATAATATATGTCGTCATCATCTACCTATCCTTCTTGGTGTTCTTATTCGTCATCGCTACTATGTGCGGAACCTTTTTGCCGGTGATGGGCGGGGTAGGCGCTGCTGGTGGTGCAGGTCCAACCTTCATGGGCGGTCTTGATATCAACGTGTTCAGGCGCATATTCTTCCATGCCGCCATAATTCAAGGTTTCTGTTCTGGGCTGATTGCAGGACAGATGGGAGAGGGTAGCGTCTTCTCAGGCATAAAACACTCGATTATAATGGTATCAATAGCGTACTTAGCGTTCTTGATGATCTAAACCATCGTTTTTAAACATCATGTTCAAATAGAAATAACGTTAATACGCTCAAAAGGTGTGAAATGAAAGTGGAAAAGAGGAAGAGTACCGGCATCGAAATGCTGGATCGATACCTAAATGGAGGACTCCTTGGGGGCTCGGTAGTTTTATTCAGCACAGACCCAAAGTCCATGTCCGAGGTTTTTCTATATCACTTTGCCACAGCGCGGAAATCATATTACTTCGCGACCGACAGGGATCCAAAGTATATAAAACAAAACATCCTTGATTTCGGTTTGACTACAGATACTATAACTTTCATCGACGTGTACGGGCAATATCATAAAAAGGGTGGCGGTCCTGCAAATAATAAGAGGGATAAGATGATCATAAAGTATTTTTCGGACGAACTCGAGAAATTGAGGAAATATAAGGACTTTACTTGCGTGATTGATACATTCTCCTTTTTCTTAGAGCTGGACAGTAGCTATGGCAAGATGAAAGAATTGATCGATCATGTTTACGACATAACAAAGGAAACCGACAGCGTGTCCTATCTATATATTTTAAAAGGCGTGCATAACCCAAAGGTAGTGAATACCATCAGCAATACATGCGATACCATCTTCGATATAGAATCCGAAAGAGTTGGTGATAAGGTAACCAACAAACTCCTCATACCAAAGATAAGGGGCATGTTTCCTGCGCCCACGCAACTTATCAAGTATCAAATACGAGAGGACATACAGATCGATACCTCGATGTACCTGGCATGACGAGAGACCTGCGATTTGGCGGCAAAGTGTCAAAGCCGAGCGTGCGAAAATTGGATGACATGAGAGACGTCATCTATGATAAAAAATGGCTGAAGCACGCAGGAAATCCAGAGATATGTTATATGTATCGGGACCTGTCCCTCAGCATCAAAGACAGACAAATCATACTGGAAAACAAACTGAGATATGATATGACGGTGATTCCGCCACGCATGTTGGGTACAGAGTACGTTAAAACTGCTGGTCATTATCATCCTTCCGCACCTGGAACAGATTTATCATATACCGAGATTTATGAGGTGCTGGAGGGAGATGCACACTACCTACTGCAAAAACGCCAGAACGATGATATCGTAGACGTCATACTACTCAAAGCTGAGAAAGGGGACAAGGTGATCATTCCTCCTGATTATGGTCATGTGACCATAAACCCCTCCAACAAAGAGCTGAAAATGTGCAACTGGGTTGCCAGAAACTTCTCTTCGATTTACGAGCCCATAAGGGAAAAAGGTGGCGCCGCATACTTTGAGCTAACTACAGGATTCATCGAAAATGAAAATTATGGCGACATCCCAGAAATGCGCTTTCTAAAGCCTGCAAACTTCCCTGATGTTGGGCTGCACAAGAATAAAGAGATGTATGGGCTTATAAGGAAGGACCCGAAGTTGCTGGAGTTTTTAACCAAGCCCCAGGATTATAAATGGTTATTTGACATGGTTCTGGCGAATGGATAGGTCAAATATTAAAGGTACCGAGCAATAAAAACATGAAAATAGTTCCAGTAATAACCCCCAAAGTAGTAAAATGCTCATGTCCATATTTATGTGCGGTTGGGATTAATTCATCAAGAGTTATAAAAATCATTACTCCTGCGGCAAAAGCAAGTGTTACTGGTATTAAAGATTGAAAACTTGTAAGAAATAATGCTGCTACAAGCGCTCCGACTGGCTCCATGAGACCTGAGAACAAGGCGATTTTAAAAGCGCTTAACCTAGGTGCACCACTTGTATAAATTGGCAAAGCAGTCGCCATTCCTTCTGGTATGTTATGTAAGGCTATTGCTATGGCAATTAGTACGCCAAACGTCGGTGAGTGGAGATAGCCAGCACCAACGGAAATACCTTCCGGGATGTTGTGAAGAGTAATACCAATCGCAATCAGTATCCCAGTCGTAAAAAGTTCTGGCTTTAGCAAACCTGTTTCTTTTACTGAAAAACGTATGTGCGGTATAAGAATGTCCAATGAAAACATCAAAAATGCTCCTATTGTAAAGGCTAAAATGGTCATCAAAAATCCTGTACTTTTCCAGGCCTCAGCAACCATTCCAAGAAAAGAAAGGACTACCATAACACCCGCAGCGAGACCCATTAAAAAACCAAATATTTTCTCTCTGGGCTTTTTAATTACTGCTATTGCTCCACCAATACCAGTTGCTAAACCAGCCAAGCCAGCCAGAATTAAGATATCGATTAAATAAGTCATTGCCATAGATGAAATGATATAGCTGATTAAATCTCTTTTGCGATTCCAAAAACTCCAGCTTTCCTGGCAGCTTCCGTCATTCTTTCAGCCGTCTTTTCGTCAAAGTACTGTTCTCCACAGGAGCAGATATCTGCTGAAAACTTTCCCAGATTGATGCCGCAGATCTCGTAGTCTACCTTCTCCCTCTTCAGCTTCTTACCACACATTATGCATTTTTCTAACATATCCATCATCCTAAATCTCAGGAATCGGCGCCATCTCCCTTTTGTGTTTGTTCTCTTCAACGCGTCTCACGATGCGCTCTATAACGTCTTCTGGGATGCTCAGTTCTTTTTTTATGTCACTTGGCGCCCTCCTCTCGTCTATCAGTTTCATTAAAATGCTATCGGCGAGTTCATAGGAGATGCCCAATTCCTTCTCGTCGCTTTGCCCCTTCCAGAGCCCCGCAGAGGGAGGTTTTTTGATTATGTGTTCTGGAATTCCGAGATACTTGGCGAGCTCCAGCACTTGCGTCTTGTAGAGCGTTCCCAAAGGAAGTATGTCGGCGGCGGCATCGCCATATTTCGTCGTATAGCCCAAAAGAATCTCGGTTTTGTTGCTGGTTCCTATCACGAGCAGGTTCAACAGATTCGCATAGTAATAAAGAGCACACATTCGTATTCGCGCCTTGAGATTGCCACTGCAGACCTTTGCACGTGGATCGTAATTGGGAAGCATGGATGCGAAGGCATCTAGGATTTCTGATATCTCAATCGTCTTGTGCTTGATGTCGAGCATCTTGACCATCTGCATCGCATCTTGGACGTCTTCCGCGCGTGTAACATCCTTTTCTGGTAGCAAAAGCCCCAAGACGCGTCCTTTGCCCAGTGCTCTGACCGCAAGAGCTGCTACTAAAGTTGAGTCAACACCACCGCTCAATCCTATGACCGCGCCCTCTCGCCCCGCTTTTTTAATGTTGGTCTTGATGAATGCAGTAATTCTCTCAACAACCTTCTCGAGGTCAGCGGGCATCCTAACTCCTCACAAACGTGTCCTCGAACGCACGGACTTGATCCCTAGTTCCGATTAGTATCAGTGTTGACCCGGGCGGTATGATCTCCTCTGGGGAAGGATTGGGGATAAAATGCTTGTCATACTCAATCGCAACTACGGTACAACCAGTTATGGACCCAATCTTCGCCGAGGATATCTTTTTTCCTGCAAGCATGGGTGTGTCTATCTTATACTCTGCAACCTTAAGCCCCTCTATGACGGTCGTTTCGACCGCAAATCCTTCCTTGGTTATCATACTTGCCAGCATTTGACCCCCGATCACTGATAGCGCCAGAACATAATCTGCACCAGCCCTGTACAGCTTGTCAATCGAACGCTCGGCGTTTGCCCTTGATATTATTCTCAGATTTGGATTCATCTTCCTGGCGATAAGCGTCGTGAAAATGTTATCAAGATCTGTGTTCAACGTCACGATAAGCGCGGATGCGTCTGTAATGCCAGCACGCTTCAACACTTCCTCGTCCGTTGCACTGCCAACTACCTGGGTAATGCCAGCAATCTCCTTTTTATCGATCACCACAAAGGGTATGTTCTTTTCTTTCAACACCTTTGCAGCTTGTTCGCCCACATCCCCAAAGCCAGCAATAATATAACGTCCCTTCATGCTACGCTTGCGGTCTATGGTCAACTTGCTCAACTTTTCCAATTGCTTATCAGTTCCAAGGGCTACAATTATCGAGTTCTGGCTGATCGTAGTATAAGGATCAGGATTTGGAATCAATATCCCATTCTTCCACAGCCCTATAATCGCACATCCAGTTTTCTCCCTTATTTTACTATCCTTAATCATTTTGTCAACGATAAGGGAATCAGCCCTAACTGGGAATTCCAGCACTTTGAGTCCTTTGCTGAACTCTGTGACATCGATCAATTCCTCGCTCAGGGGCATGCCAGCTCTTCTGCCAATATACGTTCCAAGCAGTTGCTTTGGAGAGACCACCAAATCTGCCCCCGCATACTCGATATACCTTGCCATGGCCAAATCATCGATGATGGTAATGATTTTACCATCGAACAACTTGGATGCAGTCAAAACGACCTCAGCACTCTCTTCGTCTGGTATGTTCGTGATCAAAAGCCGCGCATTGCCAACCTGAGCATTTTTAAGCGTGTTCTCATCCCATAGGTCACCATAAACACACGGCATTTTCATTGAGAGTTTTTTAATGATTTGTTCATCCTTATCAATAAGTACAAAGGGTATTTTTCGCATTTTTAGCTCTGCAATCAGCGTTTCGACTAATGCATTGTAGCCGCACATTACTATGTGGTTTTTCATCGGCTGTAGAACCTTCGTAGGTAACGCTGCTTGAATCCTCTTCTCCACCCATGGCGTGATTATCATGGGGAGAAAGAAGGCAAAGAACATGAACACACCAGAGACGGCAACGATGCTGGAGAATGCTTTTCCAATCTCGCTCGTGAAGACTATATCTCCATATCCTACTGTAGTCAGAGTGGAAAGCGTCCAGTACATTGCAGTTATGAAACTAAACGATCTCCCCTCGAGGTTCATGAGGATGATAAAGACCTCACTGTAGATGATGACCAATAAGACCGCAATTAGGATATAGGATACAATTGTCTTGTCAATCTTTCTGATTCAATCACCACCTTTCCTCGGTTTATCTAGCAATCGTCTCTTGCTCAGAATGGCGCCCGAATCATCATGAGGCTTGCGCGAGATGGTATCTCCATACTTCTCAATCTCCCTTGCCTCGTCGGCCAGAAGTGCTGCGAACCTCATTAGTTCGTGTGCAGATGCAGCAGTTATGGTATATTCTACGACATCCTGAAGTATAAAACATGCTCTCGTATCTATCTCAGCCACCTTTTCAGCCATTTGATACGCGGCTAGTGCCTTCGCCTTCGCATATGGATTTGAAAATCCTGCCCTTTCCACCACAGAGGCATCTGCGATGATTTGCGGTAGCTTTGCCCTCTTTCCATCCTGAATCTGCCCTATCACCTCATCCAATTCTTCCTGGATCAATCGCACCGCACCGCATATCGTCAATACGCGCAGAACGTCTGAGTTAAAGAGC
>JASEEY010000018.1 GCA_030018435.1 Methanocellales archaeon | reverse complement strand
ATTGAACCGCAGGCTCCACCCGTTGTGGTGCTCCCCCGCCAATTCCTTTAAGTTTCAGCCTTGCGGCCGTACTTCCCAGGTGGCGAGTTTCACGGCTTCCCTGCGGCACCAGTTTTACTCGCAGTAAAACTGACACCTAACTCGCATCGTTTACGGCTAGGACTACCCGGGTATCTAATCCGGTTCGTGCCCCTAGCTTTCGTCCCTCACCGTCGGATCCGTTCTGGCTAGACGCCTTCGCCACTGGTGGTCCTTTAAGGATCACAGGATTTCACCCCTACCCTTAAAGTACCTCTAGCCTCTCCCGGTCCCAAGTCTAACAGTATCCCTTGGCAGCCTGATTGTTGAGCAACCAGATTTCCCAAAGAACTTGTTAGACCGGCTACGGACCCTTTAGACCCAATAAAAGCGGTCACCACTCGAGCCGCCGGTGTTACCGCGGCGGCTGGCACCGGTCTTGCCCGGCCCTTGCTAACAGTTGTTTTTTAGACAACTGGACAGTTCCTACTAGGTAGAAACACTCGAGGTCCCCTTATCGCGCTTGCGCGCATTGTAAAGGTTTCGCGCCTGCTGCGCCCCGTAGGGCCTGGATTCATGTCTCAGAATCCATCTCCGGGCTCTTGCTCTCACAACCCGTACCCGTCGTAGGCTAGTGGGTCCATTACGCCCACTACAACCTGATAGGCCGCAGACTCATCCTTGGGCGCCGGAGCTTTGAACCACAGGGCATTCCAGCGCCTGTGATCTATCTGGTATTATCTCCAGTTTCCCGGAGTTATCCCAGACCCAAGGGCAGATTATCCACGTGTTACTGAGCAGTCCGCCGTGCTCACGAAGAACACACAACTCGCATGGCTTAGTCGGACCCCGATAGCAGTGACCTCTGGCAGGATCAACCAGAATTAACCTGCACAAAGATATGTTGGAAGGGAAACAACCAATCGAAATTAACCGAACTGTCAGAGCGAGCGTCAGACGTGAAAAATCTCACGTCTCCACGTGAATACATGGTAGTGATGTACATTACATCTCCTTTCATGTAACCATTACTATATGCAATTGTGACTATTTAACGATTTTGCCACTAAATTCGGATAGTAGGGATGCCGTTTGCCTCCGGCGCCCCCTTTATCATAGCCTAATCCATATTTAATGGTTGTGGTAAGCGGTAAGCATCGGCAGACTTATTACGCGGTGCGGGATAGAAACACGGTGATGGGCGACATTGTAGTCGCAGGTTCAAGCGTACCAGGACTTGCAAGGGAGATATCAGAGGATTTTCGCTGCAAATTTGCCGCCGCCAGAGTGCATAAATTTCCGGATGGAGAACTGCATATTCAAGTGACGGAAAATGTCTATGGCAAGAGGGTAATTTACATTCAAAGCATGTCACCATGCCCAGATGACAAACTGGTTGAACTTTTGATTACGGTCGATTTGCTGAACGAGTTAGGAGCGGACAACGTTACGTTGGTGGCACCATACTTGGGCTATACTCGGCAGGATGCACGGATGAAGCCAGGGGAGGCTGTGAATGCAAGGACTCTCTTCAAATTGTTAGATGCTGTTAGAATTAATGAACTTGTGAGCGTGGACATACATCTACACCGATTATCGTCCAAGGAGCTCGCAAAACTGACGGATATCACCATAAAAGAGGTGAGCGCGATCCCCCAACTGGCACAACATGTCGGTAACATGCTGGATAATCCGCTTATGATTGCCCCTGACTCTGAAGCGGGACGATTTGCTAAAGTCGCCGCAAAGGTGCTTGGCTCCGACTACGACGTGATGCAAAAAAGACGATTATCACCAACTAAAGTCCAAATTTTGCCTAAAAAACTCCATGTAGAGGGAGGGGATGTGGTAATAGTAGATGATATCGTCAGCACAGGGGATACGATGGTAGAGACGGCCAAGGCGCTCAAGCAACAGGGCGCCCGGAGAATAATTGCAGCATTCACGCACCCTGTGCTAAGCGACGAGAGCGTGGCGCAGAAGATGTTTGATGCAGGCATCTCCAAGATAATATCCACGAATACGATTCCAAGCAAATATGGCGTGGTCAGCGTGGCCGATTTGATTGTTGCGCAACTCGAGTAAGAATTGCCTTTTAGACTGTTATGCTGTCGCTCGTCTCCACGTTCGCTGCCGAATCATATACCCATCCACTAAGGATGACATCATCGACTGTGAGGGTAAATGTTCCTTTTGCATTCTTCACACGGTCAGAGTTGAGCGACACCTGTCCATTGGCATCGGTTACTCCAGAATCGCTGTCAGTAGTCAGACTGCTCCAATGACCTGATACGGTCGCACCTTCAACTGGATTGCCGCTAGCATCAACGATTTTCACGGTAGCTACTGCCCACGTAAACGTATTTCGACCAGCAGTTCTACTGCCTGTTGACATCTCGATATCTGCGATGTGTATGGTATTGCTGGGCGCTTCTGCTACCGTTGCACTGGCGATGTTGGACAATTCCGCTTCATTGCCAGCTGCATCCACTGCACAAACGGCATAATAATATGTCGTTTCCGCCGTTCCAGTCGAATCAGTGTATGAGGTTGTAGTTGTTGTAGCTAGCAGATCAGTTGCCTTACTAATTGTCGCTGATGTGTTTCTGTAAACGTTATAGTGATCGACTCCAACGTTGTCTGTTGATGCTGTCCAAGTTAAATCGATGTCAGGATACGTTTCTGCCGTTGCGCTCAGATCGGTTATCATTGATGTTGCCTCTGTATCAAAAACAGGAGCGACTTCATCAGCATCAATCAAACCGTATCCGTACTTGGTATCAAACCCTGCCGCGCCTAAATCGTCGGCGGTAGTTTGTAGCAAGATTCGAATTTGAACATTATCATAAGTAGGATAGGATATCATCGCTAATGCCACTGTACCCGTAACATGTGGACAAGCCATGGAGGTCCCACTACCATACGCATAACCACCTGGATACGTGGATAATATATCTACGCCGGGGGCTGATAACTCAACTGCAGGTCCGGTACTTGACCATCTCGCTCTTGCGTCAGTATCATCGGTAGCTGCAACGGCTATGACCGAGCTGTATGCGCCCGGATAATCCACACTGTCTCCCCTACCAGGTGGATTGCCATCATTTCCTGCCGCTGCCACAAGTACGAGTCCTGCTACATATGCATTATCGCAAGCATCATGTAAAGACGTATAGTCGGAGTCTGTACCCAAGCTTATTGATATAACTTGCATGCCATTGCTAACGGACCAATCGATCCCCGCAATCACATCACTTAGATATCCGCTTCCACTGCTGTCCAATACCTTTACCGCATACAGATATGCTTCTGGTGCTACACCGACAACACCAATATCATTGTCCTCTGCCGCAACGATGCCTGCGCAATGGGTTCCATGCCCATTATCATCCATCGGGTCAGCATCATCATTTACGTAGTCAATTCCACCCTTATAATTGGCGTCTAGGTCGGGATGCGTGTAATCTATGCCGGTGTCGATGATCGCGACTTTAACTCCTGTGCCCTCGTTATAAACATGAACTACTTCTGCATCTATACGGTCGACGCCCCATGGCAGAATTTCTCCCAATGCTTTGACTTGACCATCTACATCAACATACACGACGTTCGGATTTCTCATCAAGGCGTCTATCGCTTCTTGAGGCAGTGAACAGGCTATACCAGGGATGATATGATAGGTATATTGATGCCACCCCCGTGCGCTCTAACCAGGGCAGCATCGGGTCTTTCTTTGAAAACCACGATTACTGGAATCCTTTCCGGCTACGAAGGCCCCGCTATCGCTGTACCTCCTAAACTGACCAAAAAAATGGCGACCATTGCGACCGCGAGAACCTTTCTCATTTCCTAACCTTAATCATTGTAAATTTCCAGAGATAAAAAAACTTATGGGTTTAAACGCCCAGAAGGGGACAAAGGCCGGGGCCGAGATTTGAACCCGGGTCGTGGGATTTCTGCACAACCTACAAACAGGTTGATCGTTTTTGATCAAACTTTTTATTAAAAAGTTTGTGCCACAGTCCCAAAGGATAGCCAACTACCCCACCCCGGCCGTGATGGTATATATCCAATGTGCCATATTAAAATAAGCTTTTGCCCATATCAGTAGATTTTTAAAGCAAAAGTCCTAATTGGTTCTAACCATTAGTTAGAGGGAGGATACTGCTTTGTTAAAAATTAATATTGGACTTATCAGGGGTGTGTGCCAGATGCCTGCATACATAGCATATGAGAAGGGATTTTTCAAAGAGCTGGGTTTGGACGTCTCATATTCCATTGACCCAACAGCTTGGCTGTTGCCCGCTAAACTTATTTCTGGTGAGATTTCCTTTGGCATTCTTCCCTGGACGCGGACAGTGAGTGCGAGGGATAACAGAGATAACCTAGTCGTAATCGCTGGCTCAGGCTATGAAGAGCCGGCTACAGTAGTTCGAAGAGGCGCAGAGATAAACAGCCTTTCCGAGCTTAAAGGGAAAAGAATTTCGCTTCCAGCTGCAGGCGGTATGAAAGACCTAACATCTCAAGCTTTGTTCAAAAAATATGATATAACTCCAGAAAACACAGAGATTATACGGCTTCCGAGTGGGGATGCGGCCATGCTTGCCCTGCTAAGCGGCAGGGTAGATGCTACGACCAATGTAGAGCCCTACGCCACAATGGCAGTTGAACTGGGGATAGGAAAGATAATCGCCAGAGGCAAAGACGTGCTTCCAAAGACGCCAGGTTGCAGCGTTACTACTACTGATGATTTTCTTCGAGACCATTCAGATGCGGCGTTAAATTTTTTAAAAGCGCTCTTAAAAGCAGAGGCGCGTTGCAATAAAGAGCCGGAAGAAGCCGCAAAAATTAGTTCCAAATACATCGGAATCCCCGCCGGGATTATAAGAGAGGCCCTAAAGTACAATCGGCCCCACATAGACATAACTGGCAGTATGGATGCAATGATGCGAATTGTAAAATTGATGATGGAGTTGGGCTATATCAAAACGATACCTCAAGACTTTTGTAATTTTGAACTGCTCAAAAAAGCGAAAGCGGAGTCAGGATAGTCGCTATGGAGCCGTCTCTCATAGATATAGGATTCGGTGTAGCAGGACCGACAGGTAAAGGATTAAAGGCTAAGATTCTCGCAATCCTTTGCGTTCATCGAGTGCTATGGCTTCCCTGGGGTGCTTTGTGCGCTGGCACTGGAGCGCTTTTATTCATGGCACTTGGTGCTCCGATCCTCCCGCTATGGAAACTTATTTTGGGGCTCTTCGCAGCAGGCCTGTTTACAAGAGTTATTTCCCAAGCAGACATGTTATATGACTGGTGGACAGGAGAAGATGAAAAACTTGGTCCGCCAAATTCAACTCTCCCACTGGTAACTGGGCTTCTCTCACCAAAAACCGTCATCTTCTTCATGACAGTTGAGACGATATTCTGTCTGTGGGTCGCCCTCTTCATATTCAATCCAACCTGCTTTTTGGTAGCCATCCTAATGCTCATCTGGGGGGTAACGTACTCCGCAACCCCGCCTCTAAAAAAGCTGAGAGAACTTCAAAGACGCATTTACCGCTCTCTAAGCGGACTTATAGTCCTAGGTGGCATCGCCATGGTGGCCCCAGGAAGAATACTTTCATGGGAGGCTTTTGTGATCTCTCTGGCAGTTATAATAGGCTGCTTGGCCTACCATGATAAAGATTCGATGCGCTTTACACCGCTAACGCCAAAGGGAACGATATCATTCACAGTTGTTATGAGCATATTTGAATACCTATGGCTCATAGTGCTCTGGCAAACCTTTGCCTTGAGCTGGGCGTTCTTAATGCTATACTTTGGATTGGCTATCTTCAAAATTAGGGCGCTTTTCCATACCTATGCTCACTCAGATGAGCACAAAGCCCATATAAAGCTGACACATGTTGGCGTTATAAACTACACCATAATGCTTGTCATAATCAACATAGCCGCAGCGTATAATATTCTCATTTCCATATAACATGATCATAGGAGGATTTAGTTTGGAATTATCGATTTACAAAGGCCCTGGCTTTGAGGTCCTACTTGATGTAGATGGCAGAAGCGCCCAGATGATGGTGAGAGGTCCGCTCTCAAGATTGGCAGAACACATCGCCGAAGGGTTTAATGCACATGCAGCACTGGAAAAGGTAGCAGCTGTTCGAGGGGGGCAAGTTATAATATCCAATTTTATGCCGCCCGCCCCCAGTGAGCCTTTTAACAGGCTTGTAAAGGACCAGATAAAACGCCTCCTTTTGCGCAAATCCATGCCTGAGAGCCTAATGTTGTTAACCACGGGCAGGTGCCAATGCAAATGCAAGCACTGTATAGTATATGGAATGAAAAAGGAGCCACGCCTCTCCACTAAGGAGCTTTATCATGTGATAGATCAAGGGCTTGAACTTGGAGCTTACCATGTAAGCTTTGAAGGGGGGGAGCCAACGCTCAGGGATGATATATTTGATTTGATCGAGCATGTTGATAAGAGTAAGGCTTCTACCCATCTGATAACGAACGGGCTACGCCTGACAAAAGAATATGTACGGAGACTGAAGAGGGCAGGACTTGTATATCTACATGTCAGCCTCGATAGTCCTTACCCAGAGGAGCACGATACGTTCAGGGAGGTTAAGGGGACTTTTGAAAAAGCCTCTGTAGGAGTTAAGTATGGTGTTGAGGAGGGGTTGATAGGAATAGTCGAATACACAGCCACCCCATATAACTCTGATTTTGAGAGGTTGGAGGATTTATACAAACATTGCAGCTCTCTTGGTGTACATGAGATTTTGATCGATGAGGTGGTTCCCGGGGGGAGATGGGAATATCGTGAAGACAACCTTTTAAAGAAGGAAGATTACGAGAGGTTAGCCGAGTTTCAAAATGAGGCAAATAAGAGAAAAGGTGGCCCCAGGGTATCTTCTTCTTACTCATACAGGGATCCCGAGATCATGGGATGCTTTGCGGGAAGAAGGTGGGTGTGGATATCGCCAACTGGCGAAGTGATGCCCTGTCTGCACATTCCACTTTCCTTTGGAAATGTACGCGACATAAGCTTAGAGCGCGCCTGGAAAAATATAAGAAGATATCCTTTGTTTAAGAAAAAGCCCGAAACATGTGCATGGAGAGACCTTCAATACAGAGAGAACTATTTCAGCGATATTAGAAATGCGATTGAAGAGGGGGCTTCACCATACCGGGTAGAAGAATGAAATACGACGTAATAGTAATAGGGGCGAGTCCTGCTGGTTTGATGGCGGCATGGAAATCAGCAGAGGGAGGGGCTAAGGTTTTACTCCTGGAGAAAAGAAAAAGTTTCAATTCCAATCCAAGCCCGGCAGACACTTCTTTTGAAGGTTTTTTTAAGATGATTGGGCTTGAGCCCAAAGAGGAATACATCATTCACAAGGTCAAAGGAATGAATATAATCTCCCCCTTTGGAGCCACCATAACCATAGATACACCAGGATTCTCGATTGATAGAAGAAGGTTTGACGCCTACTATGCTGAGATGGCAAGAGATGCTGGCGCAGAAATCAAAATGAATTCCGAGGTCCTATCTTTCAACGAAGGAGAAGTAGTTGTGAAAGAAGGGGGGGGTAAGAAGAGATACAACGGAGAGATTTTTGTGTGTGCTTCAGGGATAAACTCTGAACTTATTAAGGCAACCCGATTGAAAACGATGAAGTACCCGGAAGACCTTGCATATGCGATCCAGGCTGAGATGGAGGGAGTAAAAGTGGATGAAAATTATTTCCACTACTTCTTGGGCAGAGAGGTTGCGCCAGGCTGGAAAGCTACAATTTCCCCAAAAGGAGACGGCAGAGCGAGTGTGGGAGTATTTGTTAGAGGAGAGATGCCAAAGAAGTATTTTGATGGATTCCTGCAGCGAGGCATGTTTGATGGGGCTAAAATTCTTAGCATGTCAGATGGGGCGGACCAAATAATCACAATACCTAACGAGATAGTGGGCGATGGGTTGATGGTTGCAGGGGGAGCTGCTGGACAGGCTGGCATTCCTTACGGAATGGCTGCCGGTATGCTTTGCGGAGATGTCGCTGTGGAGGCGGTGAGGGAGGGGGATAATTCTAAAAAATTCCTTTCTAGATATGATGAGCAGTGGAAGAAGAGGTTTTTAAACCATTATGGGCTGGGGCGTTTCTGCCTAAAGACGATGGGGAAAATGTCAGATGGGGAACTTGATGAGACGATGAGGGCATTGGAGGGCGTAGACGTATCCCAACATCTCTCAAAACACATGGTTATGAGCACACTAAGCATGGGCCTCCTTCTTCTGCGGAAGAATCCAAAGTTGATAAGATTTGCGAAATATCTACTTTAGGCTATCTAATGCCATTTAGTATTCTAATGGCATTCAGTATTACTTCAGGTTTTAAGGAATAGAGGAGGGCTAATTCAGCATATCCAAAAAACAGACATCCCCTGCATTCCGTTGATATTTTTTCTCTCATCTCTCTTGAGGAGTTCCAGACATTGTTCAGTCCGTCCCCGATTCTACCAAGGCCTTCTCTGTGGACCCTGCAGTTTTCTATCCTGCCATCCGATGTGACGTCGAGGATGAGATCACTGGCTCGACATTTGAAATCTGGCCTCAGATTTTTTATCATTCTGAAGTAGGTTTTGGAGTTGATAACAGGAAAACCTTCTTCCTTTAATTCAATTATCTTGTCGATGGTTTTTTCATACTTTCTCATATCCCTTATCCCTACATCTTCCCACACCTCTTGAGGGATGTCTTCGTATTCATGGAGGGGTTCAAATGAAATCCACACCCCTAACTCCTGGGCTAGATGTATTAGCTCCTCGATTTCATCCAAATTTTTTCCGCTGATGACGCAGTTTATTACGGCGGTGATCCCCCCATCTCTTGCCTCTTTGATTCCATCCAGCACCTTATCCAGCTTGACTCCTCTCAGTTCTTCGTGGACCTTAATACCGTCCACGGAAACCGACAGGAAATCAAGGTTTGAGAGTTCCCCCACTCTCTTTTTTAGCAGTACCCCATTGGTTACGAGAGATGTCATCATCCCAAGGTGATGAGCGTGTTTAAGAATTTCTGGAAGATCTTTCCTCAAGAGGGGTTCTGTGGTCCATGCGTTATAAAGCATTATTCCTAAAGACTTAGCTTCTTCAAGGAGGGCAAATACTTCCTCTTTGCTCATTTCCCCTTTGTCTTCTTTCCAGTATGGGCAAAATTTGCAGTGCAGGTTGCACTTCGAATTAATTCCATGGGAAAGAATTATAGGTCTGTTTTTCGCTTTCAATTGCCATAGGGCTTTTAATGGTAGAGGAGCGGGTGTCTTCATATTAATCATGCTCCTTAATGGGATAGGGTAGAGGGGTATTGTCCGGGATGTTCTTCAGATAATTTTCTTTATATTCAGGATCCTCATGTGCGCATTTCTTCGGCTTTTTGCTGAAGAGGGGGTGCTTTCTAATTTTCTTCCAGATCTTTGATAATTTCTCCTCCCTCACATTTCCAAAGGAGACGGGAGTATGCATACAAGGCATGACCTCTCCAGTGGGAGAAACATAAAGCCATCTTCTGCCCGCAAAACATCCGAAAAAATTGGGCCTCCTTAACTGGAAAAAATTCGTGATCAAGTTCTTTCCCTTCTTTTCGGCTATCTCTTTCTGGAACCTGATTATCTCTTCCTCCTGTTCCTCACTTAAGACGTTTTTACCCGTCCATCTCCCACTTGGAACAATTTTATCAATCATCAGCTCAAAGACGCCAAGTTCTTCGCAGTAGTTCACCATCTTTTCTAAAGTCTCTCTATCACAATTCCCCGGTCTTGCGATATATAAAACGCCAGTTAGAATTCCCGCATCTACAGAATTTTTTATCCCTTCTGTAGCGTCCTCAAAAAGCCCTGAAATCCCCCTAAACTTATCGTGCTCCCCTAGATAAGGGCTGTCTATACTTACATTTATGTAATCCAATCCACACTCCTTGAGCTCCTGGACATAATCCTTAGTTAAATACTGACCATTTGTCACAACCATTGAAGTAACCTTGTTTTTGTCGACATGCTCAATGAGTTCGGGGAGGTCTTTTCTCAAAGTTGGCTCACCGCCTTCAAAAGTGATTTGAGACGTACCAAGTTCCAGGGCTTGGTCAATCACACTGAATATCTCGTTCTTGGAGAGTTCTTCGCCCCCATCCATTTTATATGCCAAACAATGTTCACAATGACACTGACAATCTCCTGTAACCATAACCGTCAGGTTATCTGGAGTATGAATACCAAGAGCCCTTTTAATCTGAGAGAATACAAGTCTTTTAAAAGGCTTGCTCGGTATAGGCGGGAATGTTGTTGAAAGGTATAGTCTGTCCCCTCTTATCTCAGCGGGGATGGCTTTCGTGTATGTATCAAACTTCTTCTCCACTTTTCTTAGGAAGGGGGAAAGTAGCCCTTTAGTCTTTACCGTCACCCCAGCATCTGTATAGTTCAAAACCAGCTTGAGTAGAATTGAATCATACGCGACAAATTCCATGGTTCACACCTTCAAATCAAACAACATCTTTGTAGCTGATGGGCAGGTCAGATACGGAGAACGGATCGATATATTTCGACCTGAATTCGTCATCGAGCATCACGCAGGATCTCTTCATCCTGAATTCATTAAACTTACACATCCTTCTCCAGATCGTCTCCACGCTTTCTTCTCTGATATTTCCAAATGATATTGGGACGTATGTACAAGGAGTCAAATCACCCGAGTGTATCAAGTTCAGCCATCTCCTGCCTGCCATACAGCCGAAGAGCTCTGGAGATTCAAAAACAGCGTTGTAGAATATCCTTGGCCCCTCTTTTGAGGAATTTGCCCCTTGATGCAGTTTCATAATCTCTCTTCTGTGTCCATCATCCAAAATCAACTCTTTTCTATCTTTGTAACTCCAGGTTGGATGAGCTTCCCAGATGGACAACTCATGAACTCCAATCTTTGAGGCGAGTTTGTAGATTTTGGTAAGCTTCCCGCTCTCCACAAGTTTTGGTGTTGCATGCGTATGCATGGAAACGTAAAGATCGTTCTCCACCGCGTTTTTCATCCCTTTTACGGCTTTATCAAATGCTCCTTTGAACCCTCTTGCAACATCATGCTCCCCTGGGATTGGGCTTTTAATCCCTGTTATTACCGCGTATATTCCATGCTCCTTCAGTTTTGCAGCCACCTCATTCGTCAACAAGGGACCAGGAGTAAAAACGCTCGCAATAGACTTTTTTTTGTCTATGTAATCTATAAGTTCGAAGAGGTCCTCTCTTAAAAGGGGATCTCCTTCTGCAAATCCAATTGTAATCGCCCCAAGGTCCTGGACCTGTGCTATAAAATCCTTCACCTCTTTCGTTTTGAGCTCTCCCTCATGTTCGATTATGTTACACTCACTACAATTGAGTGTGCAATCAGAAATATTCATTGAAACAGATTGGGGAGAGAATTTTCTCCTCAGCAAGATGTCCATCTCAGCTTTTATGGCTCTTTGGAACGGCCCGCTTGGAATCGGCGGAAGCCAGGTGCTTAAAACCACTTCTTCCCCTGTCGCCTTGATCGGCTTCTCATTCCTTAACATCTTGTTTACTCTATTCAACAAAGGAGAAGCCAATTTAGAGAGCGCCCCCGATGACCTAAGCTCGATGTTGTCCCCGGCAGTCTCAAGCCAGATCTCTAGCCCTCTTCTCTTATAGACTCCTACCTCGGGCATCTTCTTCCAATTGACCTCTTCTTTACTAAAATCTATCGTGATAACAAAACTTCAAGCGAACGAAGTGAGCGCCGGGGTTGGGATTTGAACCCAAGTGTTCCCGAAGGAACAACAGGTCTCGAGCCTGCCGCGTTAGTCCACTCTGCCACCCCGGCATGAGTATGTGAGTTCAAAAATTTAAATAGTTGTCGTGCCATGTTAAGTGAGATGTCAGAATACAAAAAGAGACATGCTGAGCGCAAGGGCATAAAGAAACAGGAAGAAGTGGAGAAAAAGCTGATAGAAGAGAATCTAGACGATTTAAAGACATCAGAAAAAGCAGTCATGCAAGAGTGAAGAGGTTTGCCAGTTTATCGGCATATGTTTCCTCTGCTTCTATTATTCTGTGCTTTTCACAAATCTCCCTTGCCACCCTCTTTGTTAAGGGCTTCAGTCTGGGACCGAGCATATTTGCCAATTTTTCGACAAACACATCGAGTGTTTCGATGTCCGCATGCCCTGATAGCTCGCCTTTATCATCTATGAGAATGGTGAAGCGCTTAGGATGTTTCTTGTGCACTTCCGCAGCAGCTTTACTAGCCAGTACTATTGCAGGAGCGACGCCCATCTTGAGTAGGTGCGCGATGATGTCTTCTATCGCCATCTTGTATCGATCTGGGAGCGTTTTCGGTCTGGGTTGCGCCGATGTATAGACATACGCGCCGAGCAAGAGGAATGATACGGTCTCGAATAAATGGTGTGGCCATCTGATCGTTGCCCCGGTCATACCGGTGGTGATCAGATTATAGATATGTACTATGTGCCCAACTGCCCATAGGGAGAACGCCACCCATAGAATGAGGAGATGCTCTGCCTTGGTACGTTTCTTGGTACGTTTCCATATGTCAAATAGCAAAGCGATGACAAATACAAGTATTGCTAGATGCCATAACTCAAATACGACATGCCCCCAATATTCGCCGAATGTTGTGGAGACATAAATTGCGCCATAGTCTCTGTACACAAATGCCGTAAAAATTGCCAGTGCCACTATGTTTACGGTAAATAACGCTTGTAATGGCTTTTTATTCACCACACGCGCTCTCAGCACCGCTAATCCAAGAACTGAAAAGCAAAGCACCTCCAGCGCATGCTCTACAATCCACGCATAAAATGGCTCTGATATCTCAAAGGCTATGCCCGTATAGATGATTTGTAGGATGTGATATATAACCTCGAGACCAAACGCTAATGCCAGGTATGTGAGGGCTCTTTGAGATATCTTCGGGTCCCTGCGCGACCGCAGATATGAACACAAAATGACCGCCAGGATGACCACCAATATCGCAGAATCTATTGTATCGAAAAAGAACTCATGCACATTGGTAAATTCATGGAACGTCATAACAGCCCCTTGATCTTGTCGGCTGCCTTCTCCATGTTCACGAGGATCAATCCCAATCCC
>JASEEY010000017.1 GCA_030018435.1 Methanocellales archaeon | reverse complement strand
TATAAGAGTTTGCATTAAGTTAGTGGAGTTGTGAGGAAAGGTTTTCTACAGAGCCTACCATCCCTCAACTCTCTCAGAGGCATCAAAGTATTTAAATAAATACAACAATAATGAATAAAACATACTATTATCAACGTACCGTTGTCAAATTAGGGGAGGGGCACAACCATATGAAGCCAAAAGGCATCGTCGTATTCGATGTGGATGGCGTTTTGACTAATGGCGCATTCTCTCTAGAGATTGCCTCCAAATTAGGCATCGATCTCGATGACATTGTTAATAACATTGATAATAGCATCAAATCAGGCGGAGATCCAATTGCTGAAGTGAAAAAAGGCATCTCTCTCTTTAAAGGCACACATTATATCGATATCCTAAAAATCGTAAGGGAAACCCCCTTAATCAAAAACGCCAAGGAGGCAATAGACAAGTTGCATGACCTTGGTTATAAGGTTGCCCTTATCAGCCATGGCATTGCAGACTTCGCCATACATGACCTGGCACTACGCTTGGGTGCGGATTTTTCTCACAGCATCGGCATGGTTTTAGATGACAACGGAGTGCTAACCGGCGAGATGTACGGCATTTTGGGCAACAAGGAGAAAATCATCCATGACATCATTCGCTTGGAGGGTTTGAGCCTCGATGACGTCGTTCTCGTTGCAGATGACAAATACCACAGAGATTACTTCGGAATCTGCGGAGCATCCATCGCCTTTAATGCATGTCCAGAGCTCAGGGAGGTGGCTGATTACGTCGTTGATTCTGACGATTTGATGGATATTATTCCGGTGATCCAGAGGATTTCGTCTGAGAGGTAGGTTTGAGTCACCGTTTTATAAACCCACCAAGGTCAAAAGTAGGCCTGTTATGATTGTGGATGTCAATCCTCCTACGACCACGCTGATAAATGCCCTCCATGTGTTGGATTTGTGGGACTCCCTCGATGCGAGAACGTACAAGGCGAAAATCCATATCCCTAGGGCCAAAATGGCTAAAAACAGTCCTATAACGGCTGGAGTGAATATCTGTTTAAGCAAAAGCATTTGTTGTTCTGGAGATATGGGCTCTGGGCAGACGCCCCCGGCACATCCCTCTCCAAGTTGAGCTACAACTTCTTCGGGAACCAATCTTACGAGAGCTGCACCGACTATGGGGTAGAAGATTCCAGGTAATTTTGCATAACCGATGGCAGATAATAATCCCATAAAGTCTGCCCCTCCCCTCAACAATCTACCTACAACGTACAGACATCCCACGAAAATGATCCACCCTGTGACATCTCTAACAAGTCCAGCAAGATTTTGAGGAAAAGATACATCAGCCATCAAGAGCGCCGACGCGATTGCAGGAACGGTTACTATTATGATGGCTCCAGGCAGGAATGCCCTGCCTCTATCACTTATTTCCTTAAACGCTCTTGCAGGGTTTCGAATGACATCTTTTAGCACATATACCTGTTCATTCATTTTCATGTTCCTCCTTTGAGATGTGCACGATTATATACAAATTACGTCCCACCATATCAACACCTATACCTATGCACCTCAAGGGTAAAAAGGATGAGGTATATCGAGGATTATAAGCAATATGATCAGGGCGATAGTTGCAATGACCGTGAGGATACCCCTCATGAGGGAACCTTTGGGATATCCACTTACGCCCCTCTGTTCTAAGATCACCTTTGGGATGTTAAACGGGTTAAGTGGCATTTCCCGTATGCCCATGGCGTAAAGTAGTAGGGTTCCAAGTATGCAGAACGTCCCACCCTCCGCACAGTAAATGGCAAGCTCCTTTTGCCCAAACCAAATAAAAAGTGGGATGGGCATATAGAACACTAACGCATTTATGATTATCCACCATTTGAGCCTCATTTTACCCCAAGTGCATACTCAGCGTAGAATACCGCATGGAACGTATAAAGTATCGCACCGCTAAGCGTTGTGAAGAGCAGGTTGCTCACTATAGTTGCTGCAAGCTCTGAGTTAGCTGTTACAAGCATATTCTGAGCTGCAGGGAGTGTCATCATGAAAGAGGGTATAGTGAGAACGAAGAAGATGAATATCTGAAGGACATTGTATCCGACCACTGAAACAAACTTGCTTCTGACAAAACCAAAGCTCTTCTTGAAGGATTCAATCACACCATAACCGCTGAGCACGATGCCGACGTCAAAGAACAGGATGAAAATGAGAACGATCACCGGTATCAGTGTCATCGCAATTACCATGACAATCATTGCGACCAATGTGGCAATCGGATGGAGTGGCTGTAGTATAATTGGCGCAATGAAAATCCCTCCGAAAGAAATCCCCGCCGTGACAGCTATAATTATTAGGAAGAGGACATAACCGAGGAGCAGTCTGACGTAACTCTCTTTACCCTCTCTGGTGAACGTTGGGAGACTTGTTGCACCGGTCTTTCTCGCCTCCCTGATCATTCCCAAGATACCAGCCATGAAGAACGGCATGATCAGTATCATTAAAAGCGCGTATAGAAGTATTCTTGGCAGCAAGGACAGTATGGATTCTGGAGTGATCCCTTGCAAGGTAGCACCGGGGGTTCCAAGCAACGCAAGGATGAACGTTATCCCTAGTATGATCGGATTCTCACGAATAATGACCAATGATCGTTTCAACACACCTATTACACTCATCTGGTCACCCTTGATATCTGTTTACTTCTTTTACCATAGTCTCAAGTGCTTTCAATGCGTTTACTTTCCCGTACCCCGATCTATAATCATAACCGAGTGGTGGGATATCGTCTGCCGAATCTGCAAGAATTGTGCGAACATCGCTTGGTGTTAAGTTGTGGTTTTTTGATAGCATGAGAGCAATTACGCCAGAAACATGAGGAGCAGCTAGACTTCCACCGCTGAAAGTTTCATAACTCCTATCTAAATAGGTAGAGGTAATATTGACACCGGGCGCTGAAACATCCATTTGAGGTCCAGCGCTAAGTGAATACATCTCGCCATGATCGTCTACGGTTGCGACTGCGATCACGGGATCATATGCGGCGGGATACTCCACACTCACATCAAAATTGCCAGAAGATGCCACCACCACGCTGTTACTCTGAACGGCATAGTTTATAATGTTCTCGAGCTCACTGGATGGCGAATCTAAGCTAAGACTTAAATGGATTATATCTGCGTCATCATCGTTGCCTTCAATGCCATCAGGACCTTTAATTGCCCAATCGATGCCTCGTATAAGATCCTCAACTTTTCCCGAATGTCTGTTATCCATTACCTTGACAGCATATAATTCGCTATAGGGTGCTACACCGACTACGCCTATTTGATTGTCCTCTGCAGCAATGATGCCGGCAACCAGCGTTCCATGTCCATCTGAATCTTTATAGTCGATGGGGATGGTACTCCCAGCCGTTGAATCCACAAAACTAATCCCATACACAACTCTATTTTTTAATTCGGGATGATCATAGTCAATTCCAGTATCTATAATCGCAATTTGCACGCCAGAACCTTTTGATATCTTCCACGCCTCAGTTGCGTTGATGTATTCGATGTTCCATGGGATGGTTTGTTGCCCATTTTTAGTGATGGGTCTTTTTTGGCACATCTCATACTTTACTAGATACTCTATTCGTTCAGTATCGTTCATAGAGGGATCGTCTAGTAGGCGAAGCGCGGTCGCATAAGCACAGTAATCCGGGGAATCCAGTCCGCCATCATTCATGACGATATAATTATCCCCGTCCATCAAGATATATTGAATATTTCCACCACAGATTCTCTCTGTTGTGCCGATTATCCGGTTCTTTTTATCGTACAAGACGAGCACGAAGACACTATAATATCCTTGATGCGGAACCGTAACATTGCCAGTCCAATGGATGGTTTGGTTGCTGATCGTTGATATCGTCGATTTTGAACTAGTTCCTGCGTATCTTGGCTCTGCTCCACTATGGGCATCTAATCCGACCATTATATCGAGCTCATCCCTGTTATCTATCTCAGCTTTATCTCCAAGTCCAAGCCAACGTTCGTCGAACCGTAAGTCAGCATCAACTACGATGTTGTATCCGTCATCTACCTCCAAAACACCAACAACTGTGCTGTTTACTTGTATGAAGTTCAAAGCTCCACACGGAGGCGAGTTATAGATCAGGAGGAGCGGAATCGGATAGATGAGCACACCAAATAGACAAACTAGTAAGAATGCCAAACCGACGATCGTCCTCGTTCGCATATTTACCATCCTAAATTCGAATCACCTTAATAAAAAATAAAAGGAGGTTATAAGTCTATTCGACTATTATAACCCCATTTGACATGTAGTCTCCTGTGTCAAGGTATGCTTTTTGATAGAATTGACCGTATGTATACCAACTACCGTAGCCACTCAAACTGTTTGGATCGTTGCATCTGAAGGCGTTGTATGGATCGTACCAGCCCTTCAATACTATTGCATGCCAGTTATTAGTGTAAGCAGCGCGAGTCTGTAAAATGTCTGGCCAGTAATACAAGTAACTCTTCGTGGTGTACTCTACAAAATCGTACGATCCACGAATGAATTTGTATGATGCTCTGTGGAATATGTAGACTCCATTGTCTCTTGGATAGAAGTTGTTTATCAGATCGCATTGGATCGCATAATACACTCCGTATGGGTATGCTTTCCATGCATTATACAAACTCTGGGTTGATGGGGATATGCCTGCCCAGTATGAGTATATCATCAGCGCACTCGTATGTCCGCACGCTTGCTTTGCTGCAGTATAATCCCAATACGTGTAATATATACTCCATTGGGATTTGTAGGGTACATTCAGACTCCATGACGATGGCAGGCTTGCGTGAACCTTGTTATCGCTGAGGATATTTTTCGCCAGTGCTGGTGCTTTTCCCGTTAATGCGACTTCATACTCCTCTCCATCGATAGTAATGAAGCCGTGCATCCATCCAGTGCCATCCTCGTAGAACTCTGCATCGAGTGTGGCATCACTACCTTCTAGGTGGACCAGTGCTGAATATGTTTTTTCCGCACCGACAAATCGTATGATCTTGTTCCCCTGTCCGACATCGCTTTCCATTCTGTTTTTGGGATCGTTTAGATCTATCCCATCAGTATCCCAGCCAGTGAACACTTTTTCGGCATATCCGATTAGAGTGGTCTCATGTTTATCGTCCCCGATCCAGCACGTCCCTGAGACAGCGAGATTGTTATCGTCGTCGAGCGTTCCTATCAGTCTGATTTTTGCTACCTTTACGACCTCAGTATCGGATGTTGCATCTTTTAGATGTGCCTCGCCTCGGTGCCCATTTGCTTTGTCCCCCATGATTATGTTGACCTTTGTCTCGTCTTTGGTCGGTGTCGCACTCACTGGCGTCACAAACGCCATCCCTATGAGCAGTGCTACGAGTAATGCTCCCAATTTCAATCCTCTTTTCAAACTTTTCACCTCCTTTTATTTCAAGCCAAGTTTTTGACTTGCAAGAATGTTGTGTATACTACAAGTATTTGAAATTTACTAAATTTTTAATTTATTTAAAAAGTTTTAAAAACTTAGCGAGATAAAATGCTAAAATCCGTAAAATTCGGCAGAGACGGCGACCCGCTAAATTGGAGTTAAAAGAAACAGAAATCCTATCGCATATCTTTACTCGCCCTGAGCGCTCCCTTAATCAAATCCTCCGCATCCGGCCTGTGAATTTTGCAAACTCCGCCCTCATCCTCTTGCCATTTTACTCCCCTAATTATCACCACTGGAGTCGCATCTTTCCCCTCGCCCATCATCAGATTTGCAAAGCTCGCCAGTTCGTCGACGATTGCCTCGTTGGTGATCTTCAACGTCCTGCCGAACAAATCCTTCTCCCCCCGCCAATCCTTTGTTGGCGAAATGCCAGTGCATCCAATCGCAGTGCCAACCTGTCCAATCCTAAAAGGCCTGCCACAGGTATCGGTAATGACAATGCAGATCTGCTTGCCCGTCTCCTTTTTAATCGTGTCCTTAATCCTTTTCGCGCTTGCATCAGGATTCTTCGGCAGCAATAACACGTATCCATCCTGCACATTGGACCTGTCCACGCCGGCATTCACGCAGATATGCCCCGCATGAGTTTGAGTCAACATGAACGGGCTCTCGATCAGCACTTCTTCACTTTCATTCAAGACCGCCTGAACAAATCTGGGATCCTCGTCGTTTGCACGTGCGATTCGTTTTGCTTCAGCGCCAAGCGTAATATCCTTCAGCCGAAGCACCCTCCCCTCTGACTTTGCGACGACCGAGGATGCGATGGCCACTATATCTCCATCATCCAATTGGACCAATTTGGATATGATCGCGCCAACGTCATCCCCTTCTTGAATCAAGGGGATGCCTTGGACGGTAAATGCCTCTATCTTCAAGATTGCACCTCAATGGAGGGTTAACGTCAACTCCTTTGCATCTACTATTATTCCATCTACGCTCAGCGTTACCCCTACATCATAGTCGCCTGCTAAACTTATCCTAGTCCCACTCACCTCTACCTCTGCTGGTATGTTAAAAGCAGCTGACAACGTTTCTGTTTGCCCTAGCTCTATCAGCTCTGAAAATTCCATGGGATAGGTCGTCGTTCTCTCTTCCTCGCTTTTGAATTTGAGGGCAAAGTTTGCAACGGGGTCATCTAACCTCGTGCACGTAGCCCTGATCACGACTCTTTCAGAGGTGATGTTCGTGCTCCCCGTATTTTCCACTTCCAGCATTGCGACCACGGTATCACCTGCATAATACTCGTCCTTGTCGAATGATATCGATTTTATTCTCGCGTTCGGTATTGGCTGCCCTCCTGGCGGGGTTGGTGTAGGAGTCGGTGTAGGCGCAGGACCACCCGCGTCATGCGCGGCATATAAGAGCGCAGACACCACTACTATTGCTGCTATGATCAAGATAAGCGCGATTTTCGACCTTTTTTTCATACAACCTCACCTTTAATGAAAAGTCTCATCAGCTCTTTTCCTTCAATCGCTCCCAGGGAGCCCCTTCTGGCAGATAATTCATCGAATGCTTTTACATCATCTGCAGTCTCATTCGGCGAATAGATGGCAAATGGAACCTCGTCGCTGGTATGTGTCCTGACCGGAATAGGGGTGGGGTGGTCTGGTAACACCATGATCCTGTATTCCTCATATTTTTTCAGCCCTTTCAACACTCTTCCGACGACTTTTTCATCAAAATTCTCTATGGCTTTTATTTTTGCCCTTACATCTCCGCTATGTCCCGCCTCATCCGGAGCCTCCACGTGCACGAAGCAAAAGTTCCTGTCAGCAAGAGATCTCAGTGCATAATCGGCTTTTCCTTCATAATTAGTATCTAAATAGCCAGTGGCACCGGGCACCTCGATGACCCTCAGCCCAATACACCTACCAATACCCTTTATCACGTCAACCGCCGCAATTACAGAACCTCTGAGGCCGAATTTTTCCTCAAAGGGTGGCATATTTGGCGATCTTCCTTGGCCCCAGGGCCATATCATATTGGCAGGATTTTTGCCCCTTCTTCTTCGCTCCACGTTGACCTTATGCCCATCCAAAAAATGGATGGACTCGCGCATCAGTCTCCTCAAAATCTCTGCACCTCTGCCCTTGGGCAAATGCTCTTCGACGGAATATCCAACAACTTCGTGTGGAAGCACACATGTCACATCTTCATACCCTTTGAGCACTAACAGGTGTCTGTAACTAACCCCTGGATAAAAGTGGGCACCGCCATCCAACTTTTCATCGAGATATTCGATTAGGATCCGCGCCTCCTCGCTCGATATGTGTCCGGCGCTGTAATCAACCAGCACACCATCTTTAACGGTCACGAGATTGCACCTGAACGCAACTTCACCCTTATGGAGAGAAACGCCCATGCTCGCAGCTTCGAGAGGTCCCCTGCCCGGATAATACTTCCTTGGATCATAACCTAGGATGGACAAACTCGCGACATCGCTGCCAGGGATCATACCACTTGGCACGGTTCTTACGATCCCATTCTTTCCATTACTCGCGATGAAATCCATGTTTGGCGTATGAGCAACCTGTAGAGGCGTCTTGTTACCTAGCTCCTCTAAGGGATAATCAGCCATCCCATCTCCGACGAGCACGACGTACTTCATAACCAACAACTCTTATATACATCACCCAGTAATTTATGGTTATCGATGGAGATGTGCTATGACCAAAGTTGCCTTTAACGAAAGGGTAAACGCCCTAGCAGAAAAATACTGGTCTCTTAAAAAGGACATTGATGCTGATGAAGCGGACGGCAAGAGGAGGGAGTTAGAAGAGATCGAAAAGTTGCTTGAAAAGGGCATCACGGGCAGACTAAGGCTAGAATTGGAGGAGAAGGCGAGCGAACTGAGGGCGATTACAAGCGAGAGGGAGGGTGCTTACGCGGACATCTCCGAGGTCATATCTGAAATTCTCGAGCTGACATCTGATTTCGCTCCCAGCCTGGATCAAAGAAAAGATGGTCTATTTCCTTATGACAGTGAGCACGAGCCAATTTCCAAGCAGTATTTCAAGGCGATAACGGATATACTTTTTAACAAACCCAAACCAAAGCTCGAGTTTAAAGATGCGGACATATCTACTAAGGGGGTGATTATCAAAACTTCAACGGCCAGTAATCTGGCAGCATTCAGTTCTCTCAATTATGTGACCACTATCCTTCAAGAGTCGGCGAAAAAGATGTTAGGGCGAGCAAATCAAGTGGACTTAAGCTGGCAGCGCCTTAAAGAAAAGGACTACGCCTTTATCGTTTTTAACGTCTTGATCGACTCGAATTCTGCGCTGAGCTTGAAGGAACTTCAAGGAATTTGTGATATCGAGGACGAGGAATATAAGGATCTTGTAACCGATATGTATGATAAAAGACTTAGAGAAGGGTTGGAGTACTTGGTAGGGGAGGAATGGGACTATCCTTTAGTTGAAAGGCATGGGAACAAGTATGAGGTAACGGATCTTGGGAGATGGGTCTGGATGCTCTGCGGTGGAGAGGCCGCTGCCCCGGCCGAAGAAGAGAAATCCAAAATACAGCAAATCATCAAGTTCATAAGGAAATACCATGTCGATAAAACTAAGCGCAGATAAGGCCTTTACATATCTAAAATCGCGACTCTTTCCTTGGAATTTTCTACTCGAGCCAGTGGATGATGCATCCATTGAGCATTACATTAAACTCGCGATTCCAAGGGCTGTTGGGGCGTTAAAGAAAGGATCAGACATAGAAACAGTTTTTGCATTTAAGGTCAAGGAGATAGCAGATGATTTTCTCCGCAATCCCGAGGATGCAAAGGCTAGGAAGGTCCATGGCAGATTTGCAAAGGATTATCCGTTTGCGTATGCGCAGTGCTTGGCGTATGCAATGTTGTACGATCTCAAGGAGGAATTTACTCCTATCAGCGACGTCGTGGACATGGAGAGGTTTGCAAAACTCCTGGGGATGAGCACGGATATGCTCGATAAAAGGGAGAGGTTAATCGAATCCCTGTTACATCAACATAAAGGCGCTCCACCTGGAATATCGGCGAAGAGTTTGTTAGGGCAGAAAGTCATATACAGCGATGGCACTCTCGTGGGGATAGTACGCGACATCGTTTTTGATAATACGACTTTGAATTTACTGGGTGCGATTGTAAAACTGGAAAAAGGTGTTGACATCTCGAAGTTGCCTATGATCGATGACAAGCATGTGTTGATCCCAGTCGATGCCGTTAAACTGACCAACGCTTACAATGAGTATATCATCCTTCGTCCTACCAAGTCCACGTGAAAATACATTTATATAGGGTGGTATATTCTATCTATATCCATACTGGCAATCAAGAAGATACGACATACAATTAGCGAGTGGATAAAATGAAGTTATTCGTAATTGGCTTCGGACAAGCAGGCGGAAGGATAGCAGACCTTTTTATAGAGTATGATAAGCGAACGGGTCAGCACAGCATTGAAAGGGCGATGTGCATCAACACGGCTAAAGCAGACCTCATGGGTTTAAAGAACATACCCATGGACGACAGGTTGCTCATAGGCCAGTCCATCGTGAAAGGCCATGGCGTGGGGGCAGACAATGAACTGGGTGCAAAAATAGCCACCGATGAGATCTATACGATACAGAACGCCGTTGACAAGAGGGGAACGCATAAAATCGATGCATTCTTGCTTATTGCAGGACTGGGTGGCGGTACTGGGTCAGGAGGCGCACCCGTCCTGGCACGCAGACTAAAAACGCTGTATAGCGAGCCAGTCTATGCCTTGGGACTTTTGCCGGCAAAGGAGGAGGGTGGACTTTACTCCCTTAACGCAGCCAGGAGTTTCTTAACGCTGGCAAAAGAGGTTGACAATTTCTTCTTGTTTGATAATGATCTGTGGAAGAAGGAAGGTGAGACGCTTAAAGATGCCTACGCGTACATGAACGACGAGATCGTGAGGAGATTTGGCGTTCTCATCGGTGCGGGCGAAAGGGTTGAGAGAAATGGCGTGGGCCAGTTAGTTGTTGACACATCCGAGATAATTAACACGTTAAAAGGTGGGGGCATCTCGGTGATTGGTTATGCCAAGGAGGAATTGCCCGCCAAAATGGGACTCTTTTCCAGACTATTCTCTGGCCTATTCGGCAGTAGCAAGGCATCTATAGAGTCGCTGGACGCTACCACACGGATAACATCCTTGGTGCGAAGAGCGGTTATGGGGCGATTAACGCTTCAGTGCGACGTCAGGTCTACTGAAAGGGCTCTCGTGTTAATGGCAGGTCCTCCCCGGGAGTTGAACAGGAAGGGAATAGACAGGGCAAAAGTGTGGCTCGAAGATTTGATAGAGGGCACAGAGGTCAGGGGTGGCGATTATCCCATTTCAAATAGCAAGTATGTGGCTGCCGTGGTCCTTTTATCAGGCGTGTCTGAGATCCCCAGGGTCAAGGAATTGCAGAAACTGGCTGTTGAAGCACAGGAGAGCATCAAAGAGGTTGCCACCAAGAGCGGCAAGAAGTACGACAAGTTGATGGATACGGATGAATCGCTTAGGCCGCTATTTTAACTGGTGAGATACGATGAGGGCAAGTAGATTGTGTGCATTCGCATTGGCAGTCTTGATTTTACTCTCCCTCACAACACCTGTTCTCGCGGAACTTAACTTCAGGGTAAAGTCCGAGACCGTTACCCCAGATGGGGATTTGACAGTCAACAGAGAGGTATTCACGAAACTGGTCCTGGAGGAAATGACCCCAAGTCTGATGGGAAGGACGAGACTTGAGCTCAAGACGGATTTGACGAATCCAGTTTGGAGTATCATCGTGGATAGCGAGACACCTGAGACGTATACCAAGAGCAGCTTTGATTTCGTGTTCGATCATGAGTTATATGATACCATAACGATTCAGTTGAGCGGCAATGCTCCATCAGTTGGGGTTAAGACGGTGATCGTTTTGATAGAGGTTACGCAAGTGGTTGCTCCTACTAAAACTACCATACATACGATCACAAGATATGTGACAAGCGGGCGCATTGATGAGGCGTTGGACGCAATACAAAAGGCTGAAAATCAAATTACTAGGGCTGAAAATGCCATTGCCGATGCTGAAAATAGTGGCGTTGATGTAACCGAGGCGAATGAATTTCTCGCGATAGCGAATGGATTTTTGGAGAGCGCCAACTCACTGTATAACGCATCGAAGATGAACGAATCGATTGCTGCCGCCAATAACGCCTACGATAGTGCGGTGAAGGCGTACAATAGCGCAAGGGGCGCCTCCGGATGGAGGTCTTTCAGAGATTACTGGATTTGCGTAGCGGTTATAATCGCAATCCTCATCATAGCGGCCGTGGTGTATCAGAAGAGAAGATGGGAGAGGCTGTAATAAATCAATAAACTCCTTGATGGTCAACCCCGCCTCTTTGATTATCCTGCTCAATGTCTTTTTCTTTAAGCTTCTATGGTCTGGCACTGTAAGCTTATAATTGTTCTATCGCCGGTTTTCTTCTTAAGTCGAATATGGCTCCCCCTTTGTCTAATAACTATAAAACCATCTTTTCTGAGTGCTTTAACGACTTCTCTGCCAGATACGACAGGAAGTTTCATACAGCAACCTCAACCACCTGCATACCTTTTTGTTTTAGTGCTAGTTTCTCTTCATCAGGCTCTAAGTAAAGGGATATCGCTTCTTTGATGTTCTCTAGTGCCTCCTCTCGTGAATCTCCCTCAGAAATACAACCAGGAAGTGAAGGTACGTATACAGTGTATCCTCCCTCTTCTGCAGGTTCTAAGACGACCTTTAATTTCATCTTACCACTATTGGTAATATTATGACACGATATATAAACGTTGACTACCTAAAAAATCGACGATTTTTAGAAAATCAGAGGAACATAGCGAATAACCCAAAAGAACCACAAAAGTTTTAAATACGAAGTGTTAGATTTTTATAGTGGGAAATATGGATGAATTTGTGGGAATCGTGGACGATAAAGGCAGGGTACTAATTCCTGCTGAGGTACGGGATGAGCAGAACATCGGACCAAAAGACGAGATAGCTTGCGAGATAAAGCGGGTCAGACACAAGAAAAACTTCGTTGAGATATGTGAAGGGTGTTTAGAGGGCTTTGCAGACGATCCTGTGAAGCTCATGCATGAGGCTTTTGCTCACGAGGAGAAATGAGATATCTCGATGCCTCCATCCCACTTGGTGTTATGCTCAGAGCGCCAAAGGCGAAGCTTGACTATATGCGAGAAATAATGCTGAGAATTTCGGATGGGAGGGAGAAAGCCGTCACGACGATATTTACATTGGCAGAGATCGCACACGTACTTGAGAGAGCTAAAAAGCCTAAAAACGAGATAAGGGAGTACTTGTCAGCATTTTTAGGTTGCGGTGGCTTGAAATTGATCGGAGCGGAAAATCACGCCATATCAGATAGGATCCTGGAACTTTACGATAAATACGATATTGACTTCATAGATGCACATCATGTCTTAACCATGCAAAAGCTAAGGATAAAGGAGATTTACTCGCTTGATACTCACTATGACAAATTTGATGACATCGTCAGGCTGGAGAAGACTGGCTAGTATGTCTCAACTTCCAAGCCGGTTAGATATCTTATCCACTCGAAATGCTGCTTATTTCTCGTGACAACTGCTTCACAGCCATTGTTTATTGCGATCGCAGCTGTAATGGCATCTGCACCGACTGTTTTTTTCTTTTTCAACAGGGCTCCGTTTATCTCGGCTGCCTTGAGTGCGTCCGCATAACGAAATTCCAGGACTTCCAACCTGTTGGCGGCTTTGCTTATCTTATCTCTGATATTTTCGCCCTTAGCCTCGTCCACCGCATAACTCGCGAATAGTGCTTCATAGACGTTAAAAACGGTCGTGGCACACCCGCCCTCCTCATCCAATCTCATCGTTATGTCCCTGATGGCAGACGGTCTTCTGACCAAATCGACAAAGTACGTCGTGTCAAGGCACTTCATAGTCCCATATCCTTCAACTTGGCATCTATTTTCTTTCTCAGCTCTTTGACAGATTTCTCGTACTCTTTATCCGTTATCTCCGGGTATAGGTCCAGAACCTCGCTCAACTTGCCCTTTACGGCCAGTCTCTTGATGGTATCCGAGAAGCTTTCTTTCCCCATCTTCATCTTCTTCAGCAGATCATACGCCTCATCGGACAGCGAAATGGTCTTGGTCATTCTAATATGTGCACACATATGTGCACACAGATATAAAACCTTTTGTTTTAATCGACGATTTTTAGAAAATGAGAGAAACATAACGAAGAACCACAAAACATTTAAAAGGGAATACGTCTAATAGTGTTTCATAACCCAAATGACGGGATTAGGAGGGTGAGGAACGTTTCGACAATTGTCTAAGTATTTAGGCGATTCGAAACGACAACGACGTACTTTGCGATGCCCATTCCCATTCGGAAATGGGACAAAGCAAAAGTCTATATAAGAGATAACACATCACTCTCAAGAAAAGGTTCCACGTGGGACCCAAAGAAAATAACTAAAAGGAGGTTAAATAAATAATGAAGAACAAGATTACAGCCATAAGCCTAGCAGCATTGATGATTTTGGTAGTGTTTGCAGCGTTCGTGACGCCAGTGAGTGCAGCGGCTGGAGGGCGATACAATGATGTCAACCTAGTAACACAAACGACTGCTAGTGCGTTGATCGGTCAGGAGCTTAATATCACTGCTAATGCTACTAGCGGTTCTGTTACAATCGTAGGCAAAACTGATACAGCCACAGCAGGCCAATCCTTTTCTGCTTCAGTTAGTGCAGACGGTACTGCAAAATTCGCCACATCTGTGATGACCGTGGTCGGCGAGTACACTATGACCGGTCCTAATGCTGACACTTGTACACTTGGGGTCAGCGAGCCAACGTTGTCGATAGACCTCAAGATCGGCACCACATCGGTATCCAGTACGACCGCAGGCACGAACCTCACACTCAAGGTAACTACGAACATAGCTGACGCGGACGTAGCCACGATAGAACTCAAAGATCCAGATGGAAATAAGCTGGGGACGGTGAAGAATGCGACTGGAGGCGACACAACTTTGAAGAATCTAGCGATGTCCACTATCAAGGACTTCGGTTTAAACACGACCGGGTTCCAGGCAGGCACGTACACAGTACAGGTAAAGACCAACTCCACTGTAGCACAGGGATTAACGAAGGACTCTAACATCAAGGAGCTGACAATAGTCAGTCCAGATATAACGATAAGTGCAAGCAAGACTTCTGTGGTTAAAGGCGAGAAAACGACGATATCGCTCACAGCACCTGCAAGTGACACCGTTTACCTCACCACGACACCTACGGGCAAGGCAACAGTCGTGCTCAACTATAACGACATCGGAGCTACCTTCACGGGTACGAACGACAACGTCTCCATCACGATGAAATCTGACAGCACGTTTAAGTTGACCATGACGTTCAACGATACCGGCACGTACACACTAAAGGCAAGTGACATTAACACCGGGAAATCCGCATCGGTCGACATTTC
>JASEEY010000016.1 GCA_030018435.1 Methanocellales archaeon | reverse complement strand
TTTCTGTTATCACTCAGGGGATACCTATTTTTATAAGAGTTTGCATTAAGTTAGTGGAGTTGTGAGGAAAGGTTTTCTACAGAGCCCTTTTTTCATTGTGTTTATAAACCTTTCCATTATATTGATCAATCACAAAAATCCTTCAGTTGGGGTTCATAACGTTAGTGGTATATAAATATGAACACCAACGCGAGCAACATCAATACGATGGTCAAAACCAGCGCAATAACCAAGTAGCGAGTATCTGAGCCGAACGCGATCGGGACAGGACCTATCATGATCACTCCCCCACCTTTGACGGTAGGTTTTTCCTCTTCCAGTGCTCGGGTAGGTTGCACCCCGCGCTCCCGTATAACATCCATGCTGATTAAGACGAAGCCAACGATTATTGCAATGATGCCCCAGACGATGAGAATCCCCCAGCCCACCTCATCTCCTCCACGCAATGATGTACAGCAGCATGATGGTTAGACCCAAGCACATTGCTATGATGATCATCTGGGGGGAAGAGCCGAATGCAACTGGTATGGGGCCTATCATGACAAAGCCACCAAACTCTCCTCCTGCCATGATGACTCCAACTATGAGAGCCACAAATCCCAGGGCGATCAGCGCATATCCAATTCTCCGCATTTACTTGGCCATCCTTCAATTCCAATATTACATAATTAATCATTATATTAAAAAACTAACGGTGACGGATAAAGTTATATTGTTTCTGTTGAATAATCAGAATAGAGGTTGAGATGAAGACTCGAGTGAGAGATGTTATGGTTAGAGGCGTCGTGACCGTACACCTAGACACTCCCATTAAGGAGATCGCTAAAATTTTAATAGAAAACGACATATCTGGCGTCGTGGCAGTCGATGACAAAGGAGAGGCATGGGGAGTAATTACCGACACCGATCTTGTAAAGTGTTACGCGGAGGGGGAGATCGACGCGGTGGCCGAAGATGTTATGTCACCTCAAACGCTCGCTGTTGACCCTGAGATGAGCCTTGAAGATGCGGCGGCCTTCATGTGTTCTAATAAGATTCACAGGGCATTCGTGATGTCTGCCAGAAGTGCACATGTAACCAAAAACTTTCCAGTCGGCGTTATATCAGTAACGGACATAGTTCGTGAACTGGCAGGCTAGGAGGGTAGAGAAAAAGGAAAACGAACTTTTTTACAAGGAAGGTTAAGGAGGAGATCATGAGATTAGCGAACAAGGTTGCGATGGTAACAGGTGCAGGCTCTGGGATAGGAAAGGGCATTGCCATTCGTTTTGCCGAAGAGGGAGCAGATGTAGTAATTGCAGATGTTAACCTAGAAGGTGCGCAGGCTACTGCAAGAGAAGTCGAGGTGCTGGGACGGAAATCACTTGCGATAAAGACAGATGTCGCGAGTTCGGCAAGCGTGGAGCAAATGATCAGGGCTACTGTGGACAAATTCGGGAAGGTGGATATCTTGGTGAACAACGCAGGCATTTTTATCCAGAAACCTCTCCAAGAGACCACGGAAGAGGACTGGGACAGAATTATAAATATTAACCTTAAGGGAGTTTTCCTGTGCACCAAAGCGGCTGTTTCTCACATGCTCAAACAAGGAAAGGGTAAGATAATAAACATCGCATCCATCGCTGGAGAGGTTGGCTATTTAAATTCCTCTGCATACTGCGCCTCGAAGGGTGGAGTTATCGCCCTTACAAAGGAACTGGCACTTGAGTTGGCGTCGAAGAAGATTAACGTGAACGCCATAGGTCCAGGCGCAATCGAGACGACAATGACCAAAGACATGCTAGCGAATCCAGAGGTCAAAGAAGCGTTGCTTAGAACAATTCCTTACGGGAGAATCGGCCAGCCAGGAGACATAGCAAATGCTGCACTGTATCTTGCCTCCGACGAATCGGATTATGTGAATGGTGCTACGCTCTTCGTGGATGGTGGCTGGCTAACGCAGTAATTTCTCCGCCAGCATGGGCAGAAACGTCCCCACGTCGGTCACGATTCCGATTGCTTGAGCAGTCCCCCTATCCATGAGTTTCGTCACGGTGGCAGGGTTGATATCGACGCATACCGTCTTCACATATGAAGGGAGGCAGTTGCCCACCGCTATCGAGTGCAGCATCGTTGCTACCATCAACACTAGATCTGCGCCTTGTAGCGCATCTCTCATCACATCCTGCGCGACCATCACATCAGTTATCACATCTGGCAGCGGACCATCATCTCTAATAGAGCCTGCTAATATGAATGGAATCTTCTTCTTCACACACTCGTACATGATGCCCCCTGTAACGATGCCCTTCTCCACAGCATCTTTAATTGATCCTGCTCTCACGACCTCGCTAATAGCGTAAATGTGATTTTTATGGCCTTCTGACACGGGCTCAGCCTTCTTGATGTCCATCCCAAGTGAGGTGCCATACAGGTTATACTCGATGTCGTGCACCGCCAGTGCATTGCCACCCAGCAGGACATCTACATATCCTTTCTTGGTCATCGCTGCAAGAGAAGGTGCTGCCCCGGTATGCACCACTGCCGGTCCCGCTACCACTACGATCTTGCCCCCCTTCTTCTTTATCTCCTTGATCTCATCAGCGATTTGGGAAATCAGCGTCTCAGAAGGTCTCTCGGACGAGGTAAAGGTGCTCATGAACTCGAATACGGTCCTTCCTCTGGGTCGCTCGGGAGGTCTGACTCTGACTCCCTTCTTTCCTACTACGATCAGATCGCCTTTTTTGACCCTAGCGAGAGTTTTGCATATCGCCTTATTGTCCTCTACCACGATCATGGCATCCATCTTTATACGCTCGACTGGCAACCATTTGTCTTTGTATCTGACATAGGTTGGATGATGTGTTGTGGAATAGAATCCCTTTGGCACGACTTTATCGACTGGAGCTCTCTCTAGTGTAACATTCTCCACTTCTGGCAGTCGTGCACCTAGCCTGTGCAGCTCGCTGAGGATTTCATCCAAGTGCTTCTCATTCTTGCCCGTGACCATCAGTCTGGCATAACTGTGATCGGTCTTCCTTTTTCCAACGTTAAACTCAAGTACCTCGAACTCGCCATTCATGTCCATTATCTTGTCGAACACCTTTGTCATGATTAGCGAGTCGATGATATGCCCTTCTAACTCGATTTCTCGCATTGCCTTCATGAATTTCACCCCTTATATATCATGGTCCCAATGCCCTTGTCCGTAAAGAGTTCAAGCAGGAGCGCATGTGGTTTTGAGCCATCAAGGATGTGCACCTTTTCGACTGATTTTTCGAGCGCCTGAATGCATGCCTCCACTTTCGGGATCATCCCTTTCTGGATCGTGCCCTTTTGAACTAACGCTTTTGCATCATTTATGCTTAACTGGGATACAGTAGAGCCCCTATCTGAGGCATCCCTCAGTATACCGGGAACGTCGGTCAGAATTATAAACTTTTTAGCGTGGAGCGCTGCTGCAATACCACCAGCGGCTGTATCGGCGTTCAGATTGAGGGAATTGCCCTGGGCATCGACGGCAAGAGGAGCTATTACGGGGATGCATCCCTCATCGGTCGCGGTCATCAGGATCTCCGGGTTTATATTCGCAATCTCTCCAACCCAGCCCAGGTCAATCTCTTGCTCTGCGCCCTCTACAATGGCTCTTAAGGGGGTCTTCTTCTTTGCGGTTATTAGGTGATAATCTTTTCCAGATAGCCCCAGTCCTTTTGCACCGTACTTTTCAATCAACGAAACTATGCGCGTGTTCACGTTTCCTACTAGGACTGCCTTAGTGATTTCGAGGGTTTCATCATCCGTGATTCTCAGCCCGGCTGCGAATTTTGGCTTTTTACCCCTTCTCTCCATTTCTCTCGTGATTTCGGGACCACCGCCGTGCACGATGACGGGTTTTATCCCGACATGGTGGAGCAGCACGATGTCTTTGACGATCCCATCCATGCTTTTCGTGTTGACGATCGTATGCCCGCCGACCTTGATCACGATGATCGAGCCACGAAATTCCCTGATATATGGGAACGCCTCGGCTAGGATGCGTTTCTGTTTAATGCTCACGTACTCACCTATGTTACTTCAACTTAAAAACTCTTCTTGAGATAGTGCCCATCTCCCACTCTAGCACCTACTCATATCTTTATATATCATAGAAGTCATTACCTTTTGTCCCATTGAATGGGGAACGAAACAGGAGATAGAAAATGAATAAGGGTAGAGATTTCGGCTATAGGAAGTTCGGATACGATAGACCACCAAGAGAGATGCATAAGGTAACATGCGCCGATTGTGGTGTGGAAACCGAAGTTCCCTTCAAGCCGGATGGTACCAGACCTGTGTATTGCAGGGACTGCTACCAGAAACACAGACCAAGGCGATATAGGCGATATTAATATAGTCATTATATCAGTATATGCTTGTTTTTGTTTTCACTCACAACGAGTATATCTGTTTTAAGAGATATTAAGATCGGGGTCGCGCCTCAAGAAGAGCTAGTGCTCCCTGTCCACTGAATTAGGGAATCCATAGAGATTATTTGTAGATCTTTTTTCTATGCCCTATCTTAAGTATCAGCACCCTAAGGACGCTTTCCTGAACGTCAATTATCACCCGATAATCGCCGACCCTTAGGCAAAAAAATGGGGAACCAACTATCCTTTTAACGTTTCGGTAGGGGTCTTCTTTTAATTGGCTCACTTTTTGGAATATTCGTTTGGCGATAGGTCTATCAAGCCTCTCAAGTTGCGTAATGGCAGAATCTGACCAGATGATTTCAAGCGGCATTAAAATCCCATTTCGGTCTCCAATTGTTCATGGGTCTTGAATTTGCCGCTTTCAATCTCTTTTATTGCCTTTTGGATGTCTTTTTTTGTCTCCTCGTCTAGCTCTCTTACATCTTCAAGGAGGCGCTCCAGGACATCATTGTAGGTTTCCCTTTCAAACATTTTTATTCTATCGAGCGCTGCCTTGACATCCTCTTTAATCTGAATTGTTGTAACCATATTATAATTGATTTTGACGGTCAACATATTTATAATTAACTATAGCAGGCTATAGTATGTTATAAGGTTAAATGCTCAAGTCATATTTTTCTATACTGATAATTTCAACAATCGTTCCCCACATATGTACGCTCGTTTGATTTTCACTTATTTTAGCTTTAAACCATACTCTTAGGCCATCTTCCTGAAATTCTGGGCCTAGGTTCAATGGGTCGTAATGCTCACCATCATCACTGATTATTCCATAAAATCCGCCTTCTAAAAGGGATGAATCGAACTGTTCCAGTTTTTGATATTTCGTCCGTTTCTTGGATGATGCAACCGGAAACAAATATACATAGGCCCACAAGTGTTATAAAGGCCAGCAGTGTCCATTTTTCTTTATTCGTATCAACATTCTTCGTTCTCATATCCCCTTTCTACCTTTTTGAAATACGTAGATATACAGTATTGGCAGTATGCCCAGTGTATTGAGTACGAGCAGCCCAACGAACCAGTATCTCTGATCATTTCTTGCTGCTTTCCAGAGCGCGATGCCCTTCCAAATCAGCTCCCAGACGATTGCTATTAATACGAGCGCTACAAATGTGCTCTCCATCATTTCAATCCCTTCCATCTTATAATATCTTTGCTTCTTCGCCTCTACTCTCTCGGTTTTTTAATAATAAATAGTGACAATTAACTTCATCTGAAAGAAAAGTTATTTTACTATCCAACTATCGACTAGGTCGCCAGAATTTGAAGTTGGAACTACGGTTAAGCACATCTCATCACGTCATATACTTCGCATTAATCTTGACATAGTCACAGGTAAGATCACAGCCCCATGCAATCGCTTCACCAGTGCCGAGTCCTAAATCTGCGCTGATGACGATCACATCCTTCGCCATGAGCCTTTTTGCTTGCTCAATTGCGCCCTCAACGACATCTCCTTTTTTGACCAATGTCGCGGTTTTATAGCTGTCTGAAAGTGCAAGCGTGACTCTCTCTTCTTTAACATCCGCGCCAGAGTTCCCCATGGCGGCTACGATTCTGCCCCAGTTGGGGTCTTCGCCATAAATAGCGGTCTTCACTAACGGAGAGCGCACAACTGCCTTTGCCGCCTTTTTTGCATCCTCTCTTGATCTTGCACCTGTGATGTGAACCTCGATGAATTTGGTTGCGCCCTCGCCATCTTTTGCAATCATCTTCGCGAGTTCGGTGCACAAAAAAGTTAAACCCTCTTGGAATTTGCCCTCGCTTATCTTCTTTTTGCCCGTTGCGGTAAGCAAAACCATGTCATTGGTGCTCGTGTCACCATCCACGACGAGCATGTTGAAACTGTTATCCACTGCCCTTTTCAGGCATTTATAGAGCGACTCAGAGGGCAGCTCTGCATCCGTGTAGATGAACGCCAGCATAGTGGCCATGTTCGGCCCTATCATGCCAGAGCCCTTGGCGATGCCGCCGATGCGGGCTCCTTCCACTTCAACCGCGATCTGCTTCATAGCGGTGTCGGTCGTCATGATCGCCCTTGCTGCCGCCTCGCTTCCGCTCGGCTCTGGAGTAAGACCTCCTAGCACCTCCTTTATATGCCCCTCAATCCAATCCATGTTGACCGGGCGGCCGATGATGCCCGTGGAGGCAACGGCTACCGTTTTTGGATCTATGCCCAGGACGTCTGCAACCAGCTGAGCCATCTTTTCAGCATCCTCTATGCCCTTCTTGCCGGTAAACGCATTGGCGCTCCCGCTGTAGGCGAGGATCGCATTCATGGTACCCGGCAAGCGTCTGCTCGTAACGATGACCGGTGCGGCCCTTATTTTATTCTGGGTGAACACGCCGACGGTGTTACCTTGGCCTGTTATGGCCGCAAGACCCAGCTTACCCTCTTTTATACCATATGCCTTGATGCCAGGAACTGTACACACGCCACCCTCGACGATCTTCATATTCTGCCTCCAAGTCCGGTGATGATGTCGCCCCTGGTGATGATTCCAACTAGTTTGTCACCTTTCACGACTGGAAGGCGGTTGACATGATGCTTGGTCATCATCTCCGACGCCTTTTCGATGCTCTCCTCTGGCGAAATGGTATGTACGTGATGTTTCATGACCCTGGCAACCGGCTTGCTGCCAATCTTTTCCAGCGCCTTCTTAGTTTTGGTCCATTCTACCAATTCGCGTATCGGCACCTCGATGAGTTCCAGCGGACTTGGTAGCCAGAGTTCATCAGAATATTCCGGGGTGCGCAGAAGTCCGAGGACATCGCTTTCGGATATGATGCCGACAACCTCCCCGCGCTTCACTACAGGCATGCCGCTTATGTTGTGTCTTCTCAACTTCCTCGTCACATCGCTGATGACATCGCTGGGGGTGCACGTGATCACCCTCTTGTTCATCACGTCTTTGACTTTCATGTTTCCACCTATGGCGCAACACCAGGCATCAATAGTCCAGCCTTTTCATCCAACCCGAACATGATGTTCATGTTCTGGATCGCTTGTCCAGAGGCGCCCTTTACCATGTTATCTATTGCTGAGACCACCACGATTCTGTCTCCTTCCACCTCAAAACAACCTATGTCGCAGAAGTTAGAGCCTCGGACGGCGCCCAGCGACGGCATTTCATCTAAAATTCGAACAAAGGTTTCGTCTGCGTACATCTTCTGGTACGATTCTACAACTTCTTCCCTAGACATCTCCCTCTTTACAAAGATGTGCGCCGTGGTCAGGATGCCCCTGATAGCAGGAATTATGTGCGGCGTGAAGTGAATCTTGCATTTGCCCAATACTGCCAGCTCTTGCACTATCTCGGGCAGATGTCTGTGTTTAGTTACCTGATACGGGGCAACATTTTCTGCAACATTTGGGTAATGCGTTATCTCAGAGGGAATCATGCCTGCACCAGAGACGCCTGTTTTGGAGTCAAACACGACCCTGCTTACTTCTCCCGCTTTTACTAATGGAGCGGCAGCCAAAATGGCACCTGTGGGATAGCAACCAGGATTAGCGACCAAATTTGCGCGTTTGATCTCATCTCTATGAAGCTCTGGCAGACCATATACTGCCTTTCTGCCCCTATCGGTATGGGTTATTCCATACGTGGTTTCATAGACATCGTAGCTCAGCCTGTAATCAGCGCTTAAGTCAACGACTTTCGTGCCTTGGGCCAGTAACTCAGGTACATGTCCCATCGCAGCCTTGTGCGGCACAGCCGTGAACACGATATCTGAACGCTTCGCAATCTCTCCTGCAGATATATCCTCAAAGCGCATGTCCAATATTTTCGATAGATGCAGATGTACCGCGCTAATGGGTTTGTCCTTAAATGTTCTGGAGGCTACTGCCACTATTTCGGCATCAGGATGATTTACCAAGAGACGGAGCAGCTCCCCGCCAGTATAACCAGACCCCCCGATGACCCCGACTTTCATACATATCACTACTGCATCAGAGGTATAAAAGATGTTTCGTTTTTGTAGCAAAGCTTATTGCGCATTTCGATAAATAGTGTCGTAATGCACCCACTTTTCGAGAAAGCAGGCGAATGCGCCAGATATATCAAAGGACACAGCGAAGCTCTCGTAATCTCACACATCGACGCCGATGGAGTGGCATCTGCAGCCGTCATGTGTAAAATGCTTGAGCGAGAGGGCATGGATTATGGGGTGCGATTTTTGAAACAGCTTGACTCGGTGGCATTAAATGAAATCGCAGATCTGGGCAAACAACTCGTCATTTTTACCGACCTCGGCTCTACGATGATAGACCAGATTAACGCGCTCGGCATGGATATCGTAATTGCCGATCATCACCAGCCCGCTGGAAGAGGAGAATATCATCTAAATCCCCATCTTTTCGGCATCAACGGCGCTAATGAATTGAGCGGCTCTGGGGCAGCCTATCTGATATGGCGAGCAATGGGCTCAACTCAGGATTTAGCGGATTTAGCGGTCGTAGGCGCGGTCGGAGATCTGCAGGACCTCCGCGAAGGACGATTAATTGGCATGAATCGCCAAATTTTAGAAGAAGGTGTCAGGGGCGGTGTTTTATCATTTAAGACCGACATCAGGTTATTCGGCCGCCAGACTAGGCCAGTTCACAAGTTGCTGGAGTACTGCTCAGACCCATACATACCAGGAATCACGGGTGATGAGGAAGGATGTTTGAGATTCCTTAACGATTTAGGCATCAAGCTGAAGGATGCTGACTGGCGCAGGTGGATCGACCTGCGCAAAGACGAAAAGCAGCAGATCGTTTCGGGATTAATGCGATTGTGCATAGCGTCAGGCATATCACCCTACAAAGTCGAACGCCTAGTGGGCGAGGTATACACATTGCTGAAAGAGGAAGAGGGGACGGAACTAAGAGATGCATCCGAGTACTCCACGCTATTGAACGCCACGGCGCGTTATGGCCACGCAGAGATAGGACTGGCGGTATGCATGGGAGACAGGAGCGATGCCTATGTGTTCGCACAAAATTTGTTGGCGCAGCACAGGCGCAATCTTTCGAACGGCTTGAATTTTGTCAGAGATGAGGGTGTGGTAACGCTGGAAAATCTGCAATATTTCCATGCAGGGAATAACATACAGGACACGATAGTAGGTATCGTTGCCGGGATGAGCGCTAGCATAGAAGGCATCAGTAAAGAGTTGTCAATAGTCGCGCTTGCTGATGCGGAGGACGGTATAAAAATCTCAGCCAGGGGGACACAAGACCTGGTTAGGCGGGGATTGAATCTGGCGGTTGCGCTCAAGGAGTCTGCTGAGCAGGTTGGAGGCGCTGGCGGCGGACATGACATTGCAGCCGGAGCGACAATTCCCAGGGGAACAGAGGAGAAGTTTATAAGTATCTTGAACGAGAAAATTGGATTACAGTTGGGGGATGGACATGAACAGCATAACGTATGATCTGCTAAGAGATGTTTTCACCGCGCATGGGTATGAGGTTAGCACTTCTTTTGACTTCAGAACTGGGAGTGACATGCTCATTGCACAGAAAGGCACAGAGAAGATATTGATCATGTTTAGCCGGGATGGCAGCTACTATGATGTAAAACGCATGGAAGAAATGGTTAGGGCCAAAGGAGGACGTGGTTTGCTCGTTACAACGGCATCGTTCTCTCCCGAAGCGCAAAGTTTTGCGGAACGGAATGGCATGTCTCTCTGGAACAAGGCTGAGCTGGAGGCCCAAATCGGCAGGGCATTCTTGGCCAAGGCGGAAGGTAGGGTACCTGACTTAGGGCTGGCGCCGGAAACTACTGGTGTTATATCAGATTTCTTTGCACTTGGCACCGACAGCACTGGCATAATAGAGGAGCATAGCAATTCCACAAGTCTTAGTCTACAGTTGCGCTCAGTGCCCGTTAATATCTCAAAGCAAAACGCCATGTTAATCGCGGGAGATAATGTTGGTAGAATTGAACACATGATGCTCAAGTTCGTGCCATTCTGGCAGTATCGCTATCGATTCGATCAGAGAAAGCAGTATAAGTCGAAAACGCTAAGTCTGTCTGGAGATGGATTCGGCGCTGTGAACGCGCTGAGCGGTGAGAACAAGTTTGTGCAATACGAGGCACAGGATAAAGCACAAATCCCAGACGGGAATTATGAGATCGTAGAATCGACGATGTCCAAGGAGAAGGCGAGGCAGATCGCTCTCAGAGAAATCATAAAAGAGCACACGAAACGCATCAAGGTCAATGAGGTCGTCGGCGAAACTCTCATTTTCGAAAACAAACCCTTCAAACCGGATCCGGATGATATCAGCATCGATTTAAATTTGATATATATTCCAGTGTGGACGGTGAAAGGATTGGCGAGATCCATCGAGATCGATGCATATGACGGACGCATTCTAAGCAGAGCGATGGATAGTGATGCGGAGTTCGTATGAGGAAGAGATGCGTAGCTTAAACGAAGTGAAAAGTACAGGGCACGATTGCTATAACAACCCCAGATTCTCTAATTGATGCCGTACGACTTCCACACCCCTCTCGCAGTCTTCTGGAGTTTTGCTTCCCGTGATTACAAGTTTTCCGGAGCTGAATATGAGTACCACCACTTTGGGATTCGCGATCCTATACACCAACCCGGGAAATACCTCTGGCTCATATTCTATATTCTCCAAGCCCAATCCAATTGCTATCGCATTCAGGTTTAGTTCCCTGCCCAAATCCGCGGATGCGACGATGTTTTGTACTACGATGTTAGGCGCTTCCTTGATCGCGACACCCATCTGGCGCAGTTTTGTCGTCAGATTTTCGGTGGCCTTTTTCACATCATCAATTCTCTTTGCCCCAGTGCAGTTTACCTTACCAGATTTGAAGATTAGAAATGCCGCCTTTGGGTGTTTGACCCTGTACACCAGTCCAGGAAACTTCCCCTTGTCGTACTCGGTGTTTTCCAGTTTTTTGTCAATTCGTTCTAGGTCGAACTCAACAGCGAGCTGAGTGGATGCGACTACGTTTTCAATCCTAAGAGCGGACTCTACCATATTAGGAAGTCAATAGTAGTGTAGAAACGATAAAACTTACGGATTTTAATGTAGCGTGTCCTTTGCGAGCGTATGAATGATGAGCGTATGATTTATCATGATGTAAGGAATTATACCATATAACCCATTTAAGAAATCAGAGGGGACCTTTAAATGAACGAGATACGGACAAGAGAGAAAGCGTTATTCCCGGAGTTTGAGTGTCCGAACTGTGGTGAATTGTATGAATACAATCCCTCCGTCGTTGTTAAAAGCACTGATCTAGGAGATGGCAAAATTGCTCACGTGGTCAAATGTCCTCATTGCGGCGATGAACGGGATTTGACTGATATCTATGGTAAGATTTCTGATATTGCCTCGTATGTTGAACTTCTCATAGATATAAATCGAAAGCTGAGCATTGATAAAGAGGAATTCTGGGCCGTATATTCACAGCAGAACGAAGTCCATCGACGGAAAATGCTGATGGAGAACCTAGATAAGATAGATTTGGACCGCGTGAGGATGGCTAGGAAAATCCTGCACCACGATTAAGATTAAGACATCAAGGATTATACGGCAATCACATGCTGGTTATCTCATATGCCAAAGATAACATCGAGAAATCCGCGGGACATCCTGAATGAAATCAAATGGAGAGCTCTCGATACATCCAGATGCGAGGTATTTTATATCCACAGAGGAGCACCAAACGACACGAAGGTCGTTAGAGGCGATGAGATAAACGAAATAGGGCCCTCCTTTTTCATCCTGAGAGGGGGAACCATGATTCCATATCACAGGATTTTTAGGATTGCATACGAGGGAAAAGTCGTTTATGACAGGGTCAATCGCTGATGTTTTGTCAGCATTGAGAGATAAGGGAACATCAGCACCTCGAATAGAATGCAAACCGCCGACGGTATGGTCGCTCTCGCCCCGAAAAGGAGCAATGCAATTGTTGCGGTAAGACCAAGATTTTTATATGAGCCAAATAGGGCGTAGGCGATGTTTCTATCCAAAGGTATGTTGAGCGCCCTGCCAAGACCGAACACCAGCGTGCCGGCAAAAAAGGTCCTTATGATCCCTATTATGGACACAGGTATCAACAGACCGTACTCGCTCAATAACACGTCGTGATTAAGGCCTATGATCACATATATCACCACGAAAAATCCAAGATTGATGAGTATGTCTTTATCCTCCTTCAGTTGCTCGTAACGTGGAATTAGGCCTATCACCCTTGAGAGAACCAAGGGTAACCCTATCAGTTCTAACAAGATTTTCAGTATTGTAAGGGGATTTATTGCACTCCCCAGGAATAAGAGAAGAATGGCTGGCATTAAAAGGATGGACAATACGTAGATTGATGTATTTGCCACCAACGCAAACTTGGTGTCTCCTTTTAACAGCGTGCTGAGCGCGATGATTCCCACTGCAGGTGGCGTGGCAATCATCACGATGAAACCTCTCCACAAAGAAACGTCTTTGAGCAGGAAGACCGCTCCCACCAGAATAAGACCAGAGAGAAATATGTAGTTCAAACCAAGAGCTGTGAGTATCGATTTCAGGTCTCTCCTCACGTCCAATTTCCGCAGTTCAATCTCGATTAGGGAGAACGTCATGAGGACGATGATCGCAGGGATAAGGCACGGCTCTAAGAGTCCAGCTAGGCCTGGATAGGCAAGGGCAAGCGCAGCGGCGAATACGAAAACGAAGCTCGAACTCTTCAATATTCTCTTCATCAAATGGACTCGGCGGGACTCGAACCCGCGGCCTCCGCCTTGCGAAGACGGCGATCTACCACTGATCTACGAGCCCATGGCTTATATGCGATCCAAACTTATAACCTGCACGCTCTCTACACCTTTGACCTTTGCAAATGCCCCCTCTACTCTTTCAGTTCCGCCCTCTGCATCTCCAACGGTGACCACTGCTATTATCGCTTTTAAACCAAATGCTATCGGTTCCTCTCCCATCTCGCGTAGCTTTGCATCTCTGGGCGTCGCTGCTTTGACGTTTTCCTTAAGCTTCTTTAGGTCAGCATCTGGGTTTGATGGCATTATCTTGATTTTAGCTATGACTTCCATATACACACCTCACGGTCCAACAAACCCGCACTTGCATCTGTATGGGTTGCTCTGTTTTCGGCATTTTACGCATCTTCCCATTTCCTCTCCACAATTAGGACATGGAAACCTGGCGAATCCAGGTTCTACGAGTTTAACACCGCAAGATATACAACCCTCTGCTTTTTTTGGTTTGCTCATTGTAATCCTCCGGATTCATACAGTAAGACAAAATGATGCTTAAACGTTTCTAACATATCCCAGACGACAAACGTGGGAGATACACAAAAAATTAGGCGAGGAGTGAATCTAGGCTTTTTCTAGAGGGGATGGGACGCCTAAACTCACTCCCATCCGTAATCTGGTTAACTTATATTTAAGATTTACTCACGCTTAACCTCTCGGCGATTTTTACTATCCGTCTCCCGAGGCCATATGCCTCTTTCCTGCCCTGTTCATCTGCGCCGGCTGCACCATAGTGCCCTCCTGTTTCCATCGGGTCGCCGATGACGACCATCCCATGCACCAGCATCGCTCCTAGGATGGATAACAACGTGGTTTCCTTCCCCCCTGTCCTGTGTCTGGATGTTACGAATGCTGCGCCAACCTTATTCTCCAATTTCCTTCTGACGCCAATCGACTCGTCGATGAGCTTTTTCACCTCAGCTGCCATGCCGCCGAAGTACACCGGTGAGCCGATGACGATGCCATCATAGGTTGGCAACTCTTCCACGTTCACTTCATCCACTTTCTTCAACGTGACATTCCCACCAGCATCTCTAACGCCATCTGCTACAGCCCTTGCAAGCTCCTCGGTATTCCCAGTCTTGGAGTAGTATGTTACGAGTATTTTTGTCATAGTCAACCCCATAACACATTGGTTATGCCAATAAAATCTTTTTGTTATGCAAGTTTTTTATAGTGTGTACCAATCTTAAGTATGATGTCTGATAGGGAAAAGAGAACGGCAGGAGAATCCGCGGCAGCGCTGGTCAGGGACGGAATGGTAATCGGTCTGGGGACGGGTACGACCATGATGTATGCCATCAAGCAACTGGGTGAACTGGTTAGAGATGGTCTGAGCATTCTTGCTGTCCCCACCTCTCATGAGACTGAAATGTTGGCGATAGAAGAGGGGATACCACTCACATCACTGTGGAAACACACTTCGCTCGATCTGGCGATAGATGGAGCAGATCAGGTTGATTCTAAGTTAAACGCAATCAAAGGGGGAGGGGGTGCACATACACGTGAGAAGGTCGTGGCATGTTCTGCAAAGCGGTTTGTGGTTGCCATCGAGGAGAATAAGTTGGTGGATGTGTTGAATCATCCTGTTCCATTGGAAGTATTGCCATGTGCATGGAAATTTGTAGAGACGCAGGTGAAGGAGCTGGGCGGTAAACCTCAGTTGAGATTAGCTCAGAAAAAAGACGGTCCAGCGATAACAGATAACGGCAACTTCATCATCGATGTGGACTTCGGTAAGATAATCGATCCGCTGAAGCTTAGCGAAGACATCTCCACCATCCCCGGTGTAATCGAGCATGGCATTTTTACAAACATCAACGAGGTGCATGTGGGACGAAAGGCTGGAGTAGACGTTCTTAAGAGAAAAATCAGTTAAATTCTGGATATGTTTTGGTTACCCAGTTCTCTCAGTTTCTGAATGCTCTCTAAGTCTCTCGTCACTTGCTCCTGTTTCGCCTTCTCGAGCTTACTAACTATCTCTTGGATTGGAACCGCCAACCTATAACACTTTACGGGCCTACCTTTGCCCTCTTTCTTGATCTCGCGCACCTCGACCCAGTTCTCCTCCATGAGCTTCCGCATCGCAGTACTTACTTCTGGTTGCCTTAGATCTGCGCCCAATTCTATGTGCCTGGATGTAGCCTCATCTACGTTTGCCAGATAAACCAGTGTCCTTGCAGCGTTCCTCTTTAGCTCTATGTCCATGAGGATTCGCGCGAACTCATCATCCTTTTCGTCCAGCATCACCACTGGTCGTTCTTTCATCTTTTTCACCTTTATCTTAAGTTAAAATATATCTTGTGTTCTATAAATCTTTCGGCGAAATGTCTTTTTACCACAACCGTTATGTCATTTTATGATGATTAACATGACAGCCGGGATGGCCTAGGAGGTTAAGGCGTCAGACTCATAATCAACCTTTTAAAAAAGGTTGATATGACCCATCGAGCGTATAGCGAGGTGGGTCGTTTCTGTTACACAGAAACACCCTCTTTCTGCGCAAGCAGAAAGGTGGGTCGTTGAAACGATCAACCCCTTTGAGGGTTGTGTGGGAGATCTGAAGATCGCGCGTTCGAATCGCGCTCCCGGCATTTTTCTACAATTAAAGCATCAGCGATTATTAGGTCATAATTCTTGACTATCATTAGAGGATGATTTGAAATCATAGATACTATGTCAACGTTTTTCGTATTCCATATCACACTATGGTACTTTTTAAGAAGAGCAT
>JASEEY010000015.1 GCA_030018435.1 Methanocellales archaeon | reverse complement strand
ATCTTGCCACTTTCATGCGCAATGTTGAACGACCCGTCACCATCGATGGATCCAGCTAGGAACTTCACAATCACCTCCTCCCCCAGACGCAAGATGACCTCTTCTAGGTTATCTCTGATGTCGAGGAGTTTGGTGGCCGGTTTTTTCTGGCTGCACACGTATCGATTGGCACTTCCAACCATTTCACGTCCTCGTATAACGCCAAAGGATACGTCTTCACCATAATCTGTGAGCCTAGTGCTAAATTCCCTATTAAACGCTTCACGAACACTGTTTATGTAGTTCAACTTTTCTGGAATGTTCTTCTGTCTAAATGTAACACTACCTCGTCTATTAGTTAATCTAATGTGGCCATCAGAAAATATGGCGCCAGCTAGATATGCAAGATCCTCCGAGCAATCGCTGGCTCCATCAAACTCGTTGAATGGGGCTGGAACTCTATCGACTACAATGACTGCCTCATTTCTGCCCAGCAGACTCTCTAGTTCTCGTTCCACCAATTTTCTATCATCAAATGTCAACATCTTGTGATTCGGCGTTATTTTTAACGTATTCTGCTTTGCTCTACCCGTCTGCGACACTGCTACTTCCCAAACGTTTGAGGTTCGCTTCATCGAGCTTAAAACTCTCTTCCATTCAGGGCTTAAAGTGTCCTTGTTCACCGAGAGGGCATGCACGTATTCGCCAGAACTTATCAATCTATCGAGTTTTTCTAGCTCGATAATACCTTTGTCGGTTAGCACTCTCGTATCGCCAGTAAAGCAAGTTAAACCCCCTTCGTCTGTTATTATTCCCGCAGCGCGCTTCATGGCTGGAACCATGTCAGGGGTGGTCATGGTGGTGACCAGAATGTCTCCCTCACTGACCTTATCCAATTCATCGAGTTGCATCACGATTCTCACTTTCCCGTGTGCAAGACCTGGCGAGGCGCCAAGTCCATCTAAGATCACTTTTCCGGTAGCCTTCGCCGCCTCTTTAACTGGCATCTTCTGAATCGTCGTGATCGGCCTGGACTGCAACATATAGATTTTTTCTTTCTCTATCGCCCATTCGACATCCTGCGGAGAGTCGTAATGCCTCTCAACCAGCTCTCCAAACTCGGTTAGCTTCAATACCTCATCATCGCTCAGAACAGGCTTATCCACTAAATCCTTTGGCACCTCCTTCTTGATGGTGCGCCCCGTCTTGGGGTCTCTGACGTGCATGATACTCTTACTCGAAATCTTGCGCTGGATGATACTTCCCGTACGCCTATCAACCACATAGTTATCTGGAGAGATCGCCCCGGAGACGACGGTTTCGCCCAATCCCCAGCTTGCTTCTATAACGCTCAGCGGCTCGCCAGATGTGGGGTGAGATGTGAACATAACGCCTGCCTTCTCGGCATCTACCATTTTCTGGACGACAGTAGAGATGTAAACGTGCCTGTGGTCGAAACCCTGCTTGACCCTGTAGAATATCGCCCTTGCGCCGTATAGCGATGCCCAGCACTTTTTAACGGAATCCACAACGGCTTTTCCGCCAGATATGTTCAGCAGGGTATCCTGCTGACCTGCAAAGGATGCACCCGGCAAATCTTCTGCAGTGGCGCTGGACCTAACAGCAACAAAGACGTTCTTGCCCTCTCTCCTGCATAACTCCTCGTACGCATCCAATATCTCTTTCTCGATGTCGGGTGGCATCTTGGTGTTCAGAATCAAATCCTTAGCAGCTTTCTCAGCACCCCTCAACGCCGCAGGATCGTTGACATCCACCTCTAATGCCCTGAATAATTTGTCGGCTATCTTGGTCTCCTCTATGAATCGCTTAAATGTGGGTGCCGTCACCGCAAAACCTCTTGGAACGGGTAACTCTGCGTTTATCATTTCACCAAGGCTGGCACCCTTTCCTCCTACCAAAGATATATCCTCAGATCCCACTTCCTCTAGCCATACAATTGTCATATTTTAACCTCCTCAAGCGCAATACCCAAAATTTGATCAAGCTTATCGCGTGGAATTTCAAATTCCTTCGCAATTCTATCAAAAAAAGGAAATTCAATTTCCTTGTCCTGTGCCCTATATGCCCTCACAGCCTCCGTTATAGATAGTATGCAGGAGAAGTTTCGGATGAAGTTGATTGTAGGATTGACCATTCCGCCTTCAATGCGCGATATCGTTTCTCGCCGGAGATTCATCAACTCGCTCAACTGCTTTTGAGTCATCCCGTATTTTTTTCTATATCTCTGAATGACGTTTCCATGCGTGGGCGACATTACTATAGAGCCCGCAACATCCTGCGCAAACTTGATCAACCACTCGGGCGTGTACATAACTACTCCAATGTTACATATTATGTAACATAAATTGTGCCAAACTCAAAAAGAAACGGAAAGTATTTAAAGTTTTCTAATTATTGTGATATATCAAGTCACACTATTAAAAACGCACTAACTAGAAACATCCAACGAAAAGATGAAAAGGTAATAATTCAATTATCCTTTTTGAGGAGTTAAGTTGAAAGTTCTCATAACCGACCCCATATCAGAGGAAGGGGTAAAGAAACTTAAAAAAAGGGCAACTGTAGACGTAGCTACCGATCTGAGCGAGAATGAGCTGGTTGAACAAATCAAAGATTATGATGCATTGATAGTCAGAAGCGGGACGCAAGTTACGCGGAAGGTCATAAACGCCGCTACTAAGCTTAAAGTCATAGGACGTGCAGGCGTAGGCGTGGATAACATAGACGTAGATGCAGCGACTGAGAAAGGCATCATCGTCATAAACGCTCCCGAGGGAAACACGATTTCAGCGGCGGAGCATACGATCGCGATGATGTTAGCACTATCGAGAAACATACCGCAAGCCGATATCTCGCTGAAAAGCGGGAAGTGGAACAGAAGCAAGTTCATGGGTGTAGAGGTTCACAACAAGGTTTTGGGGGTTATTGGACTGGGACGCGTGGGCACAGAAGTCGCAAAAAGGGCGCAAGGGCTGGGCATGCAGGTTCTCGCATGTGACCCATTTATATCTACTGAAAGAGCAGAAGAGCTGGGGGTTCAACTCACTGATATGAGCGAAATTCTCAAAAAGTCCGATTATATAACAATACATACCCCGTTAAACAAAGACACGCGCCACCTAATCAGCGATGAACAACTCAAAAAGATGAAGGATGGAGTGAGAATCATAAACTGCGCAAGAGGCGGCATCATCGATGAGAAAGCGCTGGTCAAAGCCATTGAAAGTGGAAAGGTTGCAGGCACCGCCTTGGATGTTTTTGAGAATGAGCCCCTCAAGGATAGTCCTTTGCTACATCTGAACAACGTGATAGTGACGCCACACCTCGGAGCTTCAACCAGAGAGGCGCAGGTCAATGTCGCTGTCACCGCCGCAGAAGGTGTGCTGGATGCTCTGAAGGGAGGGCCTGTAAGAAATGCCGTGAATATGCCATCCATCAAACCTGAAACGCTAGCTGCAATCAGACCTTATTTGATGCTGGTTGAGAAGTTAGGGAGTTTATGCGTTCAGCTAGTGGAGGGGCGCATAAATACCGTGGAGGTTTCATACAGCGGTGATGTCGCATCCATGGACACGGGACCGTTGACGATTGCAGTTCTGAAGGGCATCCTGAACAGGGTACTTTCCGAACCGGTCAACTTCGTGAATGCACCCGTGATCGCTAAAAGCAGAGGAATCAAGGTCGTAGAGAGTAAAATCGGTGCAACTGAGGATTTTGCGGATCTGATAACCGTCACAGCAAAAACCCCTAAGGGCAAAAAAAGCGTTGCTGGAACGCTATTTGGAAAGAAGGATGCCAGAATCGTGCGAATCGATGGATATCATGTTGATGCGGTACCTTCTGGACATATGCTCGTGTCAGCGCACATCGACAAACCAGGCATCATTGGCAGGGTGGGCACGATCCTGGGCGAGAATAACATCAACATAGCGGGAATGCAGGTCGGACGGGAGAAGACAGGAGGAAGGGCGGTGATGGTGTTAAACGTCGACAGCGCGGTCCCAGACAAAATACTCAAGCAAATAGAGAAGGTAGATGGCATTTTTGATGTGAAACCAGTGGTGCTTTAGCGCTATGAAACGCGCTCCACCAAATCGGCAAATGCAAGAGTGCCTGAGACTTTTTTGACCTTGACTTTGACGATGTCGCCCTTACTGACGTTGGGAACGAAAATCGTGTATTTGTCGAGTTTTGCTATTCCATCCCCTTTCCTGCCGATGGCCTCGATCTTGATTTCGTAAACCTCGCCTTCCCGAACCGCTTCTTTTGGCGCTTCCTTCTGAACCCTCCTCTTCGCGATCGGCCTATGACCTCCACAGGCGTCGCATTTTAGCATCAAAACGCGGTCGGACTTTATCAGGTGTGTATCCGGTCTTCCACACTCCGAGCAAATCACATATTCTTCTACATAGCTGTCTACATGCGACTTGATCACATCACTAGAGAATCGTCCCTGAAATGTCGCCCTTCTCCCCTCTATTTTACCAGCGGTTCCAAGTTCTCTGAGCAAGTATTTCATGAAGTGCTCAGCGTCTCTGCGTAACACATCAACGATGTCCCCAAAGTTCTCTAAAACCGTTGTCCTGCCCTCTGAGAATATCTTTGGCATCGGAACTACAAAACGTGTATCATCGGTTTTTACTGCGGGCGCTTGTTTGAGCGCTCTATCCAAAAAAGCCTCATAATCGTCCATAATGCCCTCATTTAAGCAGTTCTGCGCCTTTTTCCACCACTATTCTATGTGGTGTGGGAAGCTTACTGCCAGCTCTCCTCAATGCATCCTTCGCTTGGGGGAAATGCTGCGGGTGCACCTCAAGAGATATGATCTTTTGTCCTGCATGAACTCTGGCGGCGGTTCCAACCGCTCTGCCAAACGCTCTTCGCATGCCATCCGATACCCTGTCGGCGCCAGCACCGGTTGCCTGCTTATTCTCCCTTAAAACATGATGCGGGTAAACCAACAGTTTGAGATGATAGTTCAAACGCCCTATCTCTCTGAGCAAAAAACGGTTGGCAGCGATGCGTGCCGACTCGAGAGCATTGTGCCTAACCTGACACGCTTCTCCTGCAATTAACGTCAGCGACACCGGGAAATCTTCAGTTAAATTGCCCATGTCGAACTGGACGATCTTGCTTCCTGGTATGCCACCCATATATTCCCTGCGCGTATAGGCTCTGTCTCTTAGATTCCTATACATGCTCGCTGGTTTTCTTGCCATTTTCCTTTCCTCTATAGAGATTCATTCCAATTAAATTATGTCATAATAAACCTTATTGATATTGTATATATGCCCCTCTATTCCTTGCTCTGGACAGTATGACGGCGTCTTTATCGCCCAGATGCTCTTTGACCGCCTCCTGAACCTCCCGCGGAGAATCCGTGATACCATATACAAGAGGGCCAAATGAGCTCATTCCCGCACCTGCCGCCCCATTCCTAAGCATCACGTCCATAAGCGTTCTCGCAATTGGCTGAAGTTCGATTTCCCTTCTCTTGAAACCTACGCCCTGAAGCCTGTTAATGGCTGAGCCAAAGGTCTCTAAATCCTCCTCTAAAAGTGCTGGCAACAACTCCATGAGGATTATGTGCGATACTGCCTGCACCTCTTCTAAAGGAATGGGGCATTCTTTTTTGAATATGTTAACTTCCCTCGTGCTGAACGCGCCCCTAGTAGCTGGAAGAGCCAGCACGATGTCCCAATCTGGGAAGTCGCGATGCATCAGCACAGGAGGTGGCGATGCCCTACTTGCTGAAGATGGCTTAAATCCCCCCTTCTCATCGAACCTGTGTCCGCCATCGAGAATAAACCCTCCTTTCTCAAATGCTGCCACACCGATGCCAGATGTCCCGCCTCGTCGCACAATTCTCGCGATGTCCAAAACCGATAGTCCAAGATCGTAGAGTACGTTTACAGCCATTCCTGCAGCAAGAGACGCCTGCGTGCCAGAACCAAGTCCTACATGAGAAGGGTAGTCCCCTTCAATCACGATATGAACACCTCCGTGACCTCTTGCTACTACCTCTGCGCTCTTCTTCACACGCTCTTGCAATGCACTGTTTCCCTCTACGATGATTTTATCTGCCTTTTCCGCCGAGACGATTATAGATGGAGTGTCCAGCGCAAGACCGATGCCACCATCAATCCTGCCAAGGGCTCCGTTCAAATCGATCAAAGCGATGTGCAGACGCGAGGGCGTCGCAATTCTTAACATGACCTTCTATCTTTAGTCCAATATGACATAAATTTTCTGAGCGCTACAGAAAGATATATTTCTCAACACGATAGTTTAAGTGCGAGACGTGAGCCAGATGGACCTAAGAACTGATGTTGGTGGTCTGAGATTGAAAAATCCCACCATACTGGCGGCCGGAGTTCTAGGAACCAGTGCTGCTTCGCTGAAGAGAGTGGCGCAGCATGGTGCTGGTGCGGTCACAACAAAATCGACAGGTGTCTCGCCACGAGAGGGACATCCTGGACCGGTGCTGATCAAAACAGAGCATGGTTTTTTGAATGCAATGGGATTGCCCAATCCCTCCTATCATGAATTTGTGCGTGAGCTGGAGGCAGCAAAAGGGGACGTGCCAGTAATCGCGAGCATATTCGGCTCTAACGCGAAAGAGTTTGAAGAAGTTGCCCTGGGGTTAAATAAAGCAAGCCCTGATGCCTTCGAGTTGAACCTGAGCTGCCCGCATGCTGAAGGATACGGCATGACCCTGGGCACAGACCCGCAGAAGGTCAAGGAGATTACGGAAATCGTCAAGAATGCGGTAGATGTGCCAGTATGGGTAAAACTTCCACCGCTGATGAATATCGTAGAAGTGGGATTGGCTGCCCAAGAAGGAGGAGCGGATGCCGTGGTCGCGATTAATACAATACCTGCGATGGTTATCGACGTAGAATCTGGTTATCCAGTTCTGGGCAACAAGGTCGGTGGGTTATCCGGAGCAGCGATAAAGCCCGTCGCCCTGAGATGTGTGTATGAGTTGTATGCTGCATTGAACATTGATGTCATTGGTGTCGGCGGGGTTTCATCTTGGAAAGATGCCATCGAATTTATCATGGCAGGTGCCTCAGCCGTTGAAATCGGGTCCGCTATATATGATAACATAAATGTCTTCAGGAATATCTCTAAAGGAATCGCACAATTTCTCGAGAAGAGGCAACGCACCCTGGACGATATGAGGGGCGTGGCACAGAAATGATGCCTATTAACGCAAAGATAACGAAGATCGTGGACGAAACGCCATCCATCAAGACGTTTTTTCTGGATTTAACGCTGGACAACAAGCCCGGACAGTTTGTGATGGTCTGGATTAGAGAGGTGGACGAAATTCCAATGAGCCCATCATACTCCAATGCGATTACAGTCCAGAAGGTGGGCGATGCTACATCGGCGCTATTCAAATTGAAAAAAGGCGATTCTGTTGGGATACGAGGCCCCATCGGAAACGGCTTTACGCTGAGTGGAAAATCGATCCTGTTAATCGCCGGCGGCGTTGGGGCTGCACCGCTGGCACCTCTGGTAGAAGTGGCAGGAGGTAAAAAAATAAAGGTAAAAACGCTCTTGGGTGCTAAAACGGCCAGCGAACTCTTATTTGTAAAGCGATTCAGGAGCGCTGGTGATTTACAGACGGCGACAGATGATGGATCCGATGGGCACAAGGGGCCTGTCACCGAATTATTGGATGAATTAGACCTGCGAGGGTATGACCAGATATACTCCTGTGGACCTGAAAAGATGATGAGCAGGGTTTTGGAAATGGTAAAGGGCGCAAACATGGCATCTAAAACGCAGTTCAGCCTCCAACGCTACATCAAGTGTGGGATGGGCATCTGCGGCACTTGCAGCATAGATCCATCAGGACTGAGAGTCTGTGTAGATGGCCCTGTATTTAGCGGAGAAACGTTGATCGATTCAGAATTCGGACGATATGCTAGAGATGCAAGCGGAAGGAAAGTGAGATTGTGACGAGGGATTTGCCAAAGATATACGAACCCGATAAAATCGAGCCAAAATGGCAGGAGCGGTGGGAAAAGGACGAGCTTTACAGGTTTGATTTCGACGCAGAAGGTATGGTGTATATCATCGATACGCCACCCCCCTTCACCTCGGGCAGCCTCCACATGGGACATATATTGAATCACACATGGATCGATATCGCCGCACGGTACAAGAGAATGAGAGGATATAACGTTCTGTTGCCGCAAGGTTTTGATTGTCATGGCTTGCCCACTGAGTTGCAAGTGGAAAAACTCGGCATCTCCAAGGAGGACAGGGAGAAATTCAGAGAAGCATGCATAGACTGGACTGAGAAGAGCATCGAGAAGATGAAGACCCAGTTCAAGAGACTGGGGTATTCGGCTGACTGGTCCAGGGAATACAGAACCATGTCCAAAGACCACATCACTAAGGTCCAGCTATCGCTGCTCAAGTTCAACGATCTCGGGCTGATATACAGAAGATATCACCCGATACATTATTGCTGTAATTGCGAAACGGCACTTGCTAAAGCCGAACTTGGATATGTCGAGCGGGATGGTACCCTCAGCTACATACAATTAGATATCGATGATGATCGTATAACCATTGCCACAACCCGCCCCGAATTGATGTGCGCATGTGTTGCAGTCATGGTGCATCCCGATGATGAAAGATACAGCAAGTATGTCGGAAAGATGGCGCGATTACCCCTTTATGATAGAGATGTTCCCGTCATCACAGATGAGGATGTAGACATGACATTCGGCACGGGTGTGGTTTACGTCTGCACGTACGGTGATGAGCAGGACCTGGTGTGGCAGCAGAAGTATTCACTGCCCATGATCGTCGCCATTGATGAGAATGGACTGATGACAGAAGCAGCTGGCAAGTACAAAGGCATGAGTGTAGAGGAGTGTCAAAGGCGGATTACAGAAGATTTGAAATCGAGCGGCGCAATCACCAAGCAGGAACAAATAAAGCACAGGGTTCTAATTCATTCAGAGCGGACGGACTGCCAGAAGCCGATCGAATTCATCCCCATGCTCCAGTGGTTCATCAAGGTCAAAGATAGGGCAAAAGACGTGGTTAACGCCGCCGAGAAGATGAGCTGGTATCCAAGGTATATGTTCCAAAGGCTCACAGACTGGGCAAACTCCCTGGACTGGGACTGGGTCATCTCGCGTCAGAGGGTCTTCGGAACGCCGATACCGTTCTGGTACTGCGAGGACTGCGATGAGATAATCGCACCTTCGCAAGATGAGCTACCTGTCAATCCCTCAGCAGACAGTGCACCAGTGGATGCATGCCCAAAGTGTCGTTCAGAAAATATCAAAGGTAGCCCTGATGTGTGTGATTGCTGGGTTGATAGCTCAATAAGCCCCCTCATGGCAAGCAACTGGCTGAGCGACGAGTTTGAAAAACTCTACCCCACATCTATCAGGCCTCAAGGATATGAGATCATCCGGACATGGCTATTTTACACAATATTCCGCTGCCCTATCTTGACTGGAAAGATGCCATTCAAGGATGTTTTAATCAATGGAATGGTACTTGGAGCAGATGGCAAAAAGATGTCCAAGAGTCTCGGCAATGTCGTTGCGCCAGACGAAATCATTGACGAGTATGGAGTTGATCCCGTCAGACAGTGGAGCGCCATAGCATCATTGGGAGAAGATTACCCATTCGAATTGAAGGAAATCATTCATGGAAAGCGTTTTCTGACCAAGATGTGGAATGTTGTTAGATTCAGCATACCCCATCGTTCAAGCGCTCCAGGAGAGCTGAACATTGTTGACAAATGGATTCTGAGCAAGCTGAACAGGCTGATAAAAGATGTCACCGCCGACCTGGATGGGTATGAATTCAATACGTTACAAAAAGTCAGGAGTTTTGCCTGGGGCGAGCTAGCCGATAACTACATTGAGATGACAAAATATCGATTGTACGGTGACGATGATAATACAAAGAATGCAGCAAGGTACACGCTAAGCAGAGTTGTTGAGACCGTTCTTCTGTTGCTGGCGCCATTTGTTCCTCACTTTGCGGAGGAATGTCATTCATACATAGGAAAGGGTAGCATCCATAAGTGCAAGTGGCCAGAAGTGGATGAATCGTTGATAGATGATGAGGTGGAAAAAGGCGGCGAGGTTATCAAAGATGTAATAGGCGCCATAAGGAGATACAAATCTGAAAAAGGTCTCCCGCTAAATGCTGAGCTGGAAAAGATCAAGATATACGCCAACGCTCACCATGAAAAATGGATTAAGCAGGGTATCAACGACATCAAGGGCACGACCTGGGCGAAGAACGTGGAAGTTTTGAGGAAAGCGCTGGAGAAGAAGAAAGGAGATGTTCTCCAGGTTGGGGATATGGTAATCGCAATTTTAAAGTGATGTGCTTATCCTTTTCGCCTAACCAGGCATTTTTCTACAACCAAAGCATTGGCGATTATTAAATCATAGATGCCATGTCAACGTTTTTCGTATTCCATATCACACTATGGTACTTTTTAAGAAGAGCATCCAGATACCTGAGCCACCCCTTTGGCTCGCTGAAATACAGCATGCCGATCCTTCCTTTGTTTTTAAGAACCCGTACTGCCTCTGAGAGAACTGCCTCTGGCGCGTCAACTGTGTCCATACCGCACATACAACTTACGCCATCAAAGACGTCACCCTTAAGCGGCAGGTGCGCGGCATCACACAGGATGAAGCGCAGATTATCTCTTCCCCGATTTCTCATCCTGGCGATTTTCAGCATGTTTTTGGATATGTCTACAGCTATCACCCGGCCATCTTTCACTCTTTTTGAGAGTATTTTCGCAGCCCTGCCAGTACCAGTTGTGATATCCAACACAAGTTTGGCGTTTTCAATGTTCAGCTTATCTATGATTTTCTTGCGCCAGTGCTGCTTAGCACCAGCAAACATCACATCATCCAAGTCGTAAACAGGAGCCAGCCGTTCATATACTCTCTTCGTCGTTGCCATGTAATCCTTATGCTTATGTTATTCACTCTTATAACTATTGGAAATCCACTAAAAAAGGATATATATCCTTTGGGCGCATCGGGCAATGCGAAAAAGTCTAATAGTGAATCGGCAATTGGTTGAATTTGGTGATTAATTTGGACAAGAGTGCTGAGCATGACGAACAGAAAAGCGTATTTCATAAAAAACTGAAATTAAAATTGAAAGAGAAGGGTGAAGAAGGCAGGATAATGTTCCTCAAAGATTATCTGGATTACCTTATCAGAAATAACAAAACCATTCCACCCGATTTTCCTGCTTTTGTAAGGGAGATCATGGGTTTGGATGATAGAGCCGGATCTATCCATATAAAGATATGGCACGATGAAAGCGAGCTCGTCGAATTTGCAATAAACAGGAATTACAAGTATAGAGTAGACCACTATGACTGACAACGGATTTCTAGTGGGAGAGGCCCTTGTTGGAGAGGAGCCGGAAATCGCTCACATAGATCTAATAATTGGCAGTAAAAAAGGCGCAATGGGCCAGGCATTTGCCAATTCATTGGCCCAGCCCAGACGGGGGCACACGCCTATTTTGGCGGTGGTAAGGCCCAATCTACCCGTCAAGCCAGCGACGCTAATAGTGCCCAAGGTAACCATAAGAAATCTGGAAGACGCCGAGAAGACGTTTGGGCCGGCGCAGAGCGCTGTGGCAAAGGCAGTTGCTGACGCAGTAGAGGAGGGAATTATACCTAAGGAAGAAGTTGAAGATATGGCGATTATAGTCTCTGTATTCATCCACCCTAGGGGAAAAGACTACCAGCGGATTTATAGGTATAACTATGGGGCCACAAAGCTTGCCATAAGACGGGCTATAGAAAAGTTCCCAGATATAGATAAAGTTTTAGAGGAGAAGGACAAAGCTATACATGCAATGGTAGGATTTAGGATAAATAACTTGAAGAAACCCCCCTATTTAGAAGTCGCCTTCGACATACCGGATTGGAGGAGGGTTGAGGGCGTAATTAGAGCCCTGCCGAGGACCGACGCCATAATAATTGAAGCAGGGACGCCACTGATAAAAAGATACGGCGTAGAGGTTGTGCAGAAGATCCACCAGCTAAGGCCAGAATCCGTTGTCGTTGCAGACTTGAAGACCCTGGACACGGGAAATCTCGAAGCAAGGATGGCTGGAGACGCTACCGCTGACGTGATAGGATTTTCAGGCCTTGCCCCACTGAAAACCATGGAGAAGTTCATAGAGGAGTGCAAGAAGGTTGGGGCTTTGTCTCTCATGGACACCCTCAACGTGCCCGACCCAGTAGAAGTCCTTAAAAAATTGAAGGAAAAGCCAGATATTGTGGAGCTCCACAGGGCGATAGATGTTGAGCGAATGGAAGAGGCCCAGTGGGGGAATATCGGGGAAATCAAAAAGATATGCAACAACAAAGTTCTGGTTGCAGTGGCCGGAGGGATACGGGTAGATAAAGTGGAGGATGCTTTGAAGGCAGGCGCCGACATCCTGGTGGTTGGAAGGGCTATTACGGCTGCGAAGGACGTGACCGGTGCTGCGAGGGCATTCCTCCAGAAGATGGGAATAGAAGAGGTCGACCAGTTCAGGGTGATGACCGACTTTTGAGCGTCGAGGAAATATGAGGACGCCGGTGATAATCGTAAATTTTAAGACATACAGCGAGGGCACGGGCGATAACGCTCTGAAAATCGCGAAAGCGGTTAAAGAGGTGCGGAGTGAAACGGGCAAGGAGATAATCGTGGCTCCACAGTTTTCCGATATCTATCCTGTAGCAAAGGTAGGCGTCCCCGTTTTTGCACAGCATATCGATAGTATCGCTCCAGGTAGCCATACTGGGCATGTCCTTGCCGAAGCAGTCAAAGGGGCAGGAGCAATTGGAACTCTCATCAATCATTCAGAGCGGCGGCTGGAGTTAGCGGAAATAGAGGCAGCCGTTGATGCGGCGAGGAGAGTTAGGCTTATCACCGTCGTTTGTGCAGATGACGTAATAAAGGCATCAGCCGTAGCTGCACTCGGGCCAGATTTTGTGGCTGTTGAACCACCAGAGTTGATAGGCTCAGGTATTCCCGTTTCCAAGGCAAATCCAGAGATAGTAAGCGGGACTGTAAGGGCTGTTCAGAGTGTAGCGCCAGATGTGGGTGTTTTATGCGGTGCCGGAATCTCAAAAGGCGAGGATGTCAAGGCAGCACTTGATTTGGGCACAAAAGGCGTATTGCTGGCATCTGGAGTTGTGAAGGCGCGGCATCCTAAAAAGGCATTACTTCAACTTGTTGAGGGATATGAACCATGAAAGATTTGAAGAAGCTTTTTTTACGTGAAAAGCCCGCGCATATCCTGCTAACGATTGCCTCTCACGAGAAGCCATATGCATCAACCATTGCCAAGGCTGTTGACAGCACGTATGCACACATCACAAACATCCTTTCTGAAATGGAGAAACATGGGCTGGTTGCCTTCTCTCCTCAGGGGCGAATCAAGTATGTCAGACTAACCGACCTAGGCGAAACGGTTGCCGGGATTTTAGGCGAGTTGTATAATGTCTTAGGAGAGACGAAGGTACCCTTACGCGATGAGGACGTCAATAGGTTGCGCAAGAAAATGGCATCTCTCACCTCTAAAATAGATGCCATCTATCGCGAGGAATTGAAGGGCAAAAAATCGCTCACCATAAAGGATGCAACGCGCATAAGCAGGAGATTTGGCCCTTATCTTAGAGAAATCGGCAAAATTGAGAGGCATGCCGTTAAATCCCCAGAGATCAAAAAGGAATTTGAAAAGATCCAAAAACGGATGGATGAACTGTTACAGCTTAGAGAGAAACTTTTGGGCTCATAATGCATCCAGTGGTTTGTTTAAAACTGCGGTCCACCACCATCGCGCCATATCTACCAAATCCTTGCTGAATTGTCCGGACAGATGATATTCGCCATTTCGTATCTCTAACACACCGGCGCCTAGCAACTTGTTTCGCATCGCATAAAAGGAAGACCTGCTGACGCCCATCTCCTTGAGCAACTGGTCCCATTCCCTGACCGGTATGGGTTTCCCCTCACTTTTCCTTTTTTCTACCAATTCAAGGAAGCGTTTTGCCCTCATCGCCGTGGTCTCCCCTTGGAATAGGCGCCTCATTAATTCCAAATAAGGGTCCCTGGACTGCGTGACGCGTGCCGTTGCATGTGACCGCACCACCATGGTTGTAGCTGTGCGTTTTGCCTCTCTTATCCTAGCCATGTTTTCACTTCTCTTATTCCTCTACTAATAGATATTCTCTCTGTTTTTAACTCTCACTTTTTCCTTATATCTTGATTTTTCAACTGAATTTTATTTTCTGCTATTAATTTAATGTATTTTTTATTTTGTTATTTTTAATTTTGAGATGCAAAATATTATCTTAGATATATCTGAGATGCATCTCATATCATCTAAATATCTTCCTTTAGAAACTCTCTAAATACTTCATTTGAGCATATTAAGGCTTCTTTCATCTCAAAAAGCGCTTAAAATGGTTTTAGAAGTAATAAAAATGAGCGGCCCAAAGGTCATAACTCCGTAATAACTGGGAGTAGATAACTGTCTGCTTAACTATCTGCTTCAATGAACACTCCGTCCAATCAGCTCAAAACATGTTACAATATGTATAGGAATAAATCCATCAAAATCCTGATCTCGTCGATTTTTGTATGTTTTTGTCTGTAAAGCAGGGATCTGCACGTGCCAATCACCATATTCTTATATATTTTGGAACTGCCGAGCTAACAAAATGGGACCTTTTTTGAGCGCTATTTTTCTATTCTCATTTTATATAAGAATAAATGGGATCAAAGGGTGTGTTTTTGTCCCATATTATTCCCCCTCACCCCTTGGGGTTTGATGCCTCATAATATTATATAATCAAGTCTAAATAAAAATTAAAAATCTGTCAATTTTTGCATATGATATTTCATAATATATTGTATATTAGTACTATTCAAAAGTATATTATAAAGTGTCATCAAATTGATTTTTAATATAATTTTAGAATTTTAAAAAATTCAGAATATCAAATTTTATCAGCGCTAAAAAGTGAGCGATAATTTTTACTCTTCTTTTTCTTCTTTTTTGCTACCCAGAAGATCAGCAACGGGTTTCTGCCCATATTTAGTGATGGTGGCGTTTATTTGACAGATGTTAGCTGTGATCTCCCCTCCGCACACGGTTTTGCGTCTTCTTTGTCCCTTATCTTTTGGATGGTAACCTGTGCCCGCATATGTAAGGATTTTCCGTCTCTGCCCCCTTGGCAAGTCTTTTCGCATTGGAAATCCATCTTTGTCCGTTCCGCCGGCAATCTGCAATGTGTAACCACGCAACCCAACCACACCGCCATCAATTGTGTTGCTGATTGACTTGCCGATAAATTTGTTCGCCTCTGCACCAGAAATCTCTACTTGATATGCTTTTCTATCTTTAGGGGATGAAATTACTACTCTGAAATCTGCCATACTCTAATCTCCTATTTAGCCCAAAACGGGTTTTCTTTTCGTTTTATATTAAGAAACGCCGTCAGCGTCTCAATTTCGTCTGCAGACAGTTTATCATACAATTCTTGTTCAAGAATCTTTGCATGTCTTTCGGGGATATCCACATAGAGCACATCTTTCTCATTAATCTGTCGGCCGATGGTAGGGCCATCGATCGAAACTGCCACCTCTTTTCCAACTCCTGCCTCGTTTATGTGTTCTCCCCTTTCTTGAATATCCTTAATCATGCCGGCCCGCACACCATTCTCATTAACCACATCTACCCTCGGCTTTATCTTGCCCCCTGTTACCTTCACACCGACTATAGCGGGCTTGCTGCGCCTGAATATGTATCCCGGGAGAATCATGAATCTACCGGGTCTGATAATTGTCTCAAGCCTCTTTTTTTCATATATCGATTTCTCCCTGGCCACCCATTCGTTATAGTCGTCGATTAACTGGTATATCACATTATCCTGGAACACCCTGACGCCGGATTTTTGCATCTCTTCTTTTGCATCTGGCAAAATATTCACGCAAAATCCTATCACAACCGCCAAGTAAGGGTCTTTGATCGTCGCCGCCTCGAAGATATCTTTCCTCGAAATGTTGCCAACTTCAGCCCTGCGTATGGGCACATCTGCACTCTTCAACTCGTTTACGAGGGCCTCCAACGATCCGATTGTGTCAGCCTTGAGAATCACGCCAGTTTCATCCGTCCTTATCGTTACCTCCTCCAATTCGGACTTGACCTCCTTTGTTATGCGTGCTACATCTTCCTTGGCAACCCTCATTAGTGAGCCAGCGAGCGCTTTTTCCAGCCCTGGTGCGACGACTTTTACACCCGAGGCTGCTACTACTTTTCCCACTCGTTGGAATTTTTCCTCGGCCCTAATCTCGGTTAGAGGTCTGGGTTTTAGTAATGCACGCACCTTGGTCACGATGGGCTCATCCAAGCAGCCCACCACGACCGTATCCCCAACGTTCAGCTCACCATCGTACAGGATTACATCGAGCGTTGTGCCGAGCCCTCTTTCCTCTTTAACTTCCAGGATCGTTCCGATGCCCTCGCCCTTGGCATGGACTCTTAGATTTTTCTCAAGGAATCTTTGCGCCAAGCCGATTAGGATCATCAATAAATCAGGGATGCCCTCTCCGGTTTTAGCGCTGGTCGGAATCACGCCGACATTTCTTTGAAAATCCCTAATCCTATCATATCTGTCTGAAGAAAATCCCTCTTCGTCTAACTGACCGATCAGTTTGTAAACAGCTTCGTCGAGTGCCATTTTTGCCCGCTCACTTTGACGTTTGTATATGGTGACAAAAGCCTCGTTTTCGTACGAGTGCCACCCATGAATCCTGTCGATTTTGTTGGCAGCGATCACGAAAGGAGTCCTGAAGCGACGCAAGATTTTCAGTGCTTCTACTGTTTGTGGCTGAAAACCCTCGTTGACATCAATTACTAAGACGGCTAAATCCGCTAGCGCTCCTCCCCTGCTCCTCAGCGTCGTAAAGGCATGATGCCCAGGTGTATCGATGAAAAGTAGCCCGGGAACCTTAAAATCTCCTTTCATCAGAGGACCGCATAACGTCTTGATGGTAGCTAATGGTATCTCGGTAGCGCCGATATGCTGGGTGATCGCACCCGCTTCCTTCTCTGCGATGCTCGTGCCACGTATCTTATCTAGCAAGGAGGTCTTGCCATGGTCAACATGCCCCATCACGCACACGATGGGCGTACGCAGATTCTCTTGATTTGTAGCCATAACCGCCATCAAAATATGTTCTGGAGCATATAAAAGAGTGTTGAAGTTCGTCGAAGTCAGAAATTATCAAAATAAAGGTCAATCTCCCTTTTTGCGGATTCAGGGGAATCGGCTGCGTGAACTATATTGTGCGTGACATCATGTGCATCACGTGCAAAATCGCCCCTGATCGTACCAGGAGCGGCTTTTGCGGGATCGGTTGCACCAACCATCTCTCTTATCGCAGATATGGCATCCTCTCCTTCGACAACCATCGCTACAACAGGACCGAACTTGATGAATTCCACCAGCGAATTAAAAAAAGGCTTGCCTGCGTGCTCGGCATATTGTTTTTTTGCCATTTCATCATTCACGCGCAGCATCTTGAGCGCAAGTATTCTAAACCCTCTTCGTTCGATTCTGGAAATGATCTCGCCAACCAATCCTTGCTGGACTCCGTCGGGCTTGATCATTAAGAAGGTGCGCTCCTGCATCTTGACTCACTTCTTGGCTTTTTTGGTCTTTTTCTCTTTTGGTTTTGCTTTTTTCTTGACTTCCTTTTTCTTCTTAACTACTTTTTTCGGCGCTTTTTGGTTTTTCCTTTTCTACTTTTCCAGCTTTTGCACGCTTCGTCCACTTAAGCTTCCTCGCAGTCCTACCAAGGGTCATGTTGCTCTCGCACTTAGACGAACAGAAGAAATGGACACTTCCATCGCTCCTAACGAACATTTTACCAGTTCCAGGTTCGATGGGGTTGCCACAGAACGAGCATTTTTTTCCATCCATAGTATCACTCTTAACGTGAAATCAGCTTCTTGGCTTCCCTAGCAGTTTCTAACAATATGAGGATATCGCCCACGCGTACGGGTCCTATGCAGTTTCTGGTGATTATTCTACCTTTGTTCACGCCCTCGAGAATGCGACATTTAATCTGGGTCGCTTCTCCATGCATACCTGTTCTGCCGAGTACTTCAATGACCTCTGCTGGAACCGCCTCATCCTCTCCCATTAAAACTCACCTCAATGCCTTGAGCCTCTGCACAACATCGTCTACGAGTTCTTTACCTTTCCCAGCATCTATGATCGCCGATGCAGCACAGCCGACATCTAGGCCAGACGCCGCTCCCAGCTCTTCCTGTTTCTTGACGTAAATATATGGTATCTTCTTTTCTTCACTTAGGGGCGGTAGGTGTGCAACGATCTCCTCTGGCTGTACATCCTCGCCGATTAAAACCAGCTTGGCAACGCCTCTCTCAATTGACTTTGTCACCTCGTTCGTTCCCTTTTTGACCTTTCCCGTGTCTCTTGCCAATTCCAGCGCTTCTAATGCTTTATCCTCTAACTCGGCTGGAACCTCAAATTTGACGTATATTGGTTTTGCCATACAATTTCCTCCTTCTGGGTTATGAGCCCTTCATCAATCATCGTTTCTAATAAGTTAGTGGTCAAGTTTCTCTTTAATATTGCATTATGTGATTTAAATGTTGTGCTTATCCAGGAAGGCACCCCCGTCTCAAAAGAAGTAGATAACCTACACAGATTTGCTCTCACATTCCTTGATCTTTTTTGCAAACTCGCCCACTATCTTCTCAAACTCCTCGACACTACGCGATGTCGACTTAAGTTGCT
>JASEEY010000014.1 GCA_030018435.1 Methanocellales archaeon | reverse complement strand
TCCTCTGGCTGCCCTCTCTTAGAATCAGTACAGGTTGTCCAGCCAATTGTCCTGCTTGCTGTCCTACCATTCTAAATCACCTCAAAATCGCTTTTGTAGATAAAAAATAGATTAAGGCTTCTATATAAATCTGACGTCCCAAAAAATATATGGGGAGACTCCTACTATCATATTAGGGTGATATCTATGTGGCGTGGTTGGGATCCATTCGAGGAGTTTCGGCGCATACAGAGCAGGATGGGCAGAATGTTCAGAGAATTCGAGCCGCCGACATTCGAAGGCGAGATGTCTCCATTTATCGACATCGTGGATGTGGACAACGAGTTAGTGGTAACCGCTGATGTGCCAGGTGTGGAGAGGGAAGACATCTCGATCGACGTAAGAGGCGACATGCTGGAAATCAAGGCCTCGCGCAAAGAAGAGAAGGAAGAGAAAAAGAAGAATTATTGGAGAAGGGAAAGGTCATACAATCGGTTCTACAGGGCTATTAGGCTCCCAGTACCAGTCAACGAAAAGGGCGCGAAGGCAACGTTCAAGAATGGTGTGCTGGAGATAAGGCTTCCAAAGGTCAAGGAGGAGAGGAAGAAGGTAATTCCAATTGAATAACCCTCCTCCTCTATTTTTCCATCACTATTTTTAAAGAGGGGCGCTTTTTTAAAGAGGAACGTATTGTATAGGTAGAGGCGTTATCTTGAGAAGTGACGCAATTAAAAAAGGTCTTGAAAGGGCGCCACATAGGGCGCTTCTTCATGCCTGTGGTGTGAAAGATGAGGATTTTGACAAACCATTTGTTGCCATCATCAATAGCTACAGTGAGATCGTTCCTGGCCACATCCATCTCAGAAAACTCGCAGAGGATGTTAAGAGAGGCGTTAGGACAGGGGGCGGAATCCCATTTGAGGCTGACACGATTGCGATTTGCGATGGCATTGCAATGGGTCACGATGGCATGCACTACTCATTGCCCAGCAGGGAAGTCATCGCTGACTCCATAGAGTTGTGGGTTAAGGCGCATCAATTCGATGGCATGGTATTCATCCCCACTTGCGATAAGGTCGTACCAGGTCATTTGATGGCGGCAGCGCGGATAAACCTCCCTGCGGTCGCAGTGACTGGCGGTCCGATGAAGCCTGGCAAGTTCAAGGGAAAAAGTGTTGATTTGATCACGGTTTTTGAAGCAGTTGGTGGTGTCAAAGCAGGCTCTGTGAGCGAAAGGGAGTTAGCCTCAATTGAACGCGTTGCCTGTCCAGGCGCAGGGAGCTGTGCTGGCATGTTCACCGCAAATACCATGGCATGCGTTACAGAAGCGCTTGGTATGTCGCTTCCAGGGTGTGCGACAGCACATGCGGTCGACGAGAAAAAAAGAAAGATCGCCTTTGAAACAGGCAAGCGGGTCGTCCCGCTCGTCAAGCAGAACATCTCTGCACTCGACATCATGACAGAAGCTGCATTTAAAAATGCGATTATGGTGGATATGGCGCTTGGAGGCTCGACCAATACAGTATTGCACCTACCTGCAATCGCATATGAGGCGGGTATTAGCCTAGGGCTGGACATCTTCGATGAGTTGAGCAGAAAAACTCCACATTTGTGCGACATGCGTCCTAGCGGACCACATATGCTTGAAGACCTTGATAAGGCAGGAGGCGTCCCAGCACTCATGAAGCGGTTAGAATCTAAGCTATTCAAGGATGTGATGACCGTCTCAGGCAAAACGCTGGGCGAGAATCTGAGGGATGCGAGGGTGGCAAACGAGGAAGTTATCAGACCGCTTGATAACCCCAATCATCCAGAGGGAGGGGTAGCGGTTCTTAGAGGCAATCTTGCGCCAGATGGTTCAGTTGTTAAACAAACTGCCGTAGATGAGAAGATGTTGGTCCATAGAGGACCAGCGTATGTCTTCGATGGTGAGGAGCGGGCAGTCAAGGCAATTCTTGGTGGAGAAATCAAAGAAGGAGACGTTATCGTCATTAGGTATGAGGGCCCGAAGGGCGGACCCGGCATGCACGAAATGTTAGCTCCGACGTCGGCAATTGCCGGCATGGGACTATCTGACTCGGTTGCACTGATCACCGATGGGCGCTTTTCTGGTGGTACACGCGGGCTCTGCATCGGGCATATCTCACCAGAGGCGTTTGAGGGCGGGCTTATTGCGTTCTTGAAAGATGGCGATGTAATTTCAATCGACATTCCTAGGAGAGCATTGAACGTCGAACTGAGCGAGGAAGAGATGGAGACCCGCAGAAAGGACTGGAAACCACCAAGGCGCAGCTTAAAAGGATATCTTGCCAGGTACGTGAGACTGGCGAGTTCGGCAGATAAGGGTGGCATCCTCAAATAATGAAGTACGTTGGCATCGACCTTAGCACGAGAAAGTCTGGATATGCCGTTCTCGATGAGTGCCGCAAATTAACATCGCTGGCACTCTTTGACTTTGGCAATCTTTTAGATGCAATCGTTGACCTCAATAGGAAATCACTTCCAGTGGCAATCGATGCACCGCTTACTTTTCCGATCACAGGCATCTGGAGGGAGTGCGATCTCATGTTGCGCAAATTGGGAATCACTTGCTATGCACCTGGAGCGCCGTTTTTCCGGGGGATTACCGAGTTGGGCTCTCGCCTAAGGTGTGCATTGGAGAAAAAGGGCATCAGGGTAATGGAAGTATATCCATATGCTACCCGCCTTAGGTGCAATATCGGCGCTAAGGTAAAGAAGAATGCATTGCAAGGTAGAAGACAAATCCAGAGCGATCTTGGTAAATTTGTGGTTGATTTACCAGAGGAAATTCTGAACTCCCACCTCTTGGACGCCATACTTGCAGCGTATACTGCATACCTGGCGGCGCATGATATGACTGAAACTCTATCCGGAAGGGATGGGACGATCATAATTCCTAAAAAGGATTTGTCTATGTGACACTATTTCAGAACATCCAGCAATGCCACCCTTTCCAACACAAGCTTTGGAATCTTATCTTCGCCGACAGCCTCTATTTCAGCGTCTGTGATGTCGAAGGTTTTTAGGATGACATCCTTCTTTGATTCATTATAATTTAACACAGGAGCATCTTGAACGAGCCCCCTCATCTCTCTCGTTGCACGCTCTGCACCGTCGCCTACTATGGCGATTGCGACGTTGCTTTTTCCGGGCGAAATCCCTAACTGAAGAGCTTTGTTAATCTGGCGCCTTCCGGAGGCATACAGGAGGATTTCCATGCCCAGGTCCTTGGAGATGTTCCTTCCCAGGGACATCGACCTCATTGCTTTTTCGACTGCAAAGCGGAGATGCTCTACGCCAGCAATCTTATCCGCATCCAGCGCTTGGACCGTTACGTTGTGTCTTCTGGCAACGCCGCTCAACGTTTTGATGAACTCTGCTGTATCCTTGATATCAGCTATCCCGCCGATGATTTTTATGTTCATGTCCTACCCACCTAACTGCTCCATCACCTTGGCAGCAACTCCAGCTCCTATTAATTTTGCAATCTTTTTGGGTTCAGCGTTTTTGATTTTGCTCAAATCGGTATATCCAGCATCGTACAATCTGCGCGCTCTTGCCCTTCCTATTCCATGCAATCTGGTCAGCTCCAATAACTCGGGTTTGATGCCATATCTGATTCTCTGCACCAAATGACGTGCATCTCTTGTATGGGGCGATCTCAAGAAGGCGGATAATTCTGCGGTGCTATGCATGAGCCATTCTGCCGTCTCTGCTAATGCGCGAATATCTCCAGGACCGATGCCGAATCTCTTCGTTATGTCGTTTTCGTTTCGCTCGTCAATCCAGTCCAGGAACATCATTGATGTCTTGACCTCGGCGAGATACCACTCATAGTTGTTCGTAGACTTGGGTGCGAGCTCGCTGTGATGCTGTGTGGCAAAGCTCTCAACCCAGATATAATCCCCGCTCCGCAAATAGAGCTTTCTCATATCAGGCGTGCTGCAGATCAGATGGATAAGGGTGGGCGGTGTGGACTTTCTTACAGTCTGCAATCCTTTGATGACGATCGAGGCTGACAAAGGATCTATATACAATCTCGAGACCAATCTGCCAAGCGGTGTGGCGTGCAATCTATCCTCACGCTCCACCACCATGTTTTCATCTTCCAAGAACTCCAGTACCTTATCTATCACATGCTCCAGCCCCCATCTTTCCTGTTGGAATGCGTAAAATGTGTTATCCATGAACGTCAGCAGTTGCGCCATAGAGGAAGCAAACCCGGTTGCAATCGTCGATAATACGTGGGTTCGCAGTGCATTTTCCGTGCCCAATTTTGACCATATGTCTTCTGGAGATGCAAGCACGTAATTCTCCATCAACATTCCTCTCTCATCAAAATTTCTTGCAATGAGGATCGACTCACCATATGGGTCTAAGCTTGGGCGGCCTGCCCTTCCACACATCTGCTTATATTCCAAGACCGGTATTGGTACCAATCCAAAACCAACATCATATCGTTTATAGCTCTGGATGATGATGCGCCTTGCCGGCAAGTTCAAGCCCGTTGCCAGCGTGGGCGTGCACGCTATAACCTTTATCACGTTTGACCTAAAGCCATCCTCTATGATGCGCCTGTGCTCACTCCTCAGCCCAGCATGATGGAATGCTGCTCCGCGCTCAACACAAAAAGCAAGTTTGTCGCACAGGTCGGTTTCGCCAATCTCTATAATCTCCTTGGCCATCTTCATTAGCTTCTCATCTTCATCAATTACGCTTTCTATTGCCCTGCCGACTCTCTTGGCTGTCTCCTCTGCCCTCTTGCGCGTGTTGGTAAAAATCAGGCACTGCCCCCCCTCTTTTATGACGTCAACCGAAAGCGCAATGGTGGCATCCTTGTAGTTCGCCATGACCTCTTTTTTCGACGTGATGAAGTCGATCGCCTTTCCGAAGAGGATGCCCTCTCGCAGCTCCACAGGGCGCCAGTCGCTTTGAATCAACGTCGCATTAAGCCATTTTGCTATTTCATATGCATTTCCTATCGTCGCGCTCAAGGCAAGGATCTGTCCTCTTGGATTTAGCATCATCAGCTTTGCCAACGTCATCTCCAGTGTCGGTCCTCTATCGGGAGAGTTAAGGAGGTGAATCTCATCTGCCACGATTACAGTTAGATCATCCATCCAGCTTGCCTCATTTCTGAGCAGCGAATCCGCCTTTTCAGACGTTGTGATGATGATATCGCATCTGCCCAACCACTCGTCTTTCGAGTCAAAATCGCCGGTGGAGATTCCCACCTTGATGCCAAGTTGCGAAAACTGAGAAAATCTGTCATATTTCTCAGAGGCGAGCGCCCTTAGGGGCACGATGTAGATTGCTTTTCCACCTTTTAGCACGGATTTTAACATGACCAGTTCCGCGAGTAGCGTTTTGCCACTCGCTGTAGGGATTGCTGCCACGATGTTTTTCCCGTCAAGTATCTCGCGCTGAATTGCATCTGCTTGCGGTGGGTATAACTCATCGAATCCGTTGTCCAGGTAAAATTGGATTACATTCTCGGGCAATTTGTCAGAGAGCTCGCTGATTTTCATTCCTTTTAATCAATAGTAGGAGGTGAGAAAAGTATTTCTCTCCTCCGCATGATGTTAGATGGGAAAATGTACGCCGGAGGCTTAAACAAAGTGTACGCCACAGGCTTAAACAAAGTGTACGCCACAGGCTTAAACGAAGTGTACGCCAATCGAATAAACGCGCTGCCGCCTTACTTGTTTGCTGCCATTGATGAACTTAAGGCTGAGAAGCTTAAGCAAGGTATCAACATCATCGATCTCAGCATAGGCGATCCAGACCAGCCGACACCAGAGCACGTTGTTGAAGCGCTTTGCGATGCTGTGCAGGATTCATCTACACATCAGTATCCCTCCTATGAAGGCATGCCCTCTTTTCGAGAAGCAGTAGCCCGGTGGTACGACAAGAGATTTGGCATCAAGTTGGACCCAGATGAGGAAGTGCTGACTCTAATCGGCTCCAAGGAAGGAATTGCACATCTGCCTTTAGCGCTCATAAATCGTGGTGACATTGCACTGGTACCAGATCCGGCATATCCAGTGTACAAAATAGGAACGATACTTGCAGATGGCACTCCACATATCATGCCGCTGCTGGCCGAGAATGGTTTTAAGCCGAATTTGGACTTAGTTGATGCAAAAATAGCGAAGAAGGCAAAACTTATGTTCCTTAACTATCCGAACAATCCCACTGCAGCCGTCGCTGATGAGAAATTTTTCAAGGAAGTTGTCGATTTTGCATCTGACAACGACATCATCGTTTGCCATGACAACGCATACTCAGAGGTGACATATGACGGATACAGGGCACCATCCTTTCTGCAGATAAGAGGTGCGATGGAGGTTGGAGTCGAATTCCACTCGCTTTCTAAGACGTATAACATGACTGGGTGGCGGCTTGGTTTTGCGGTTGGCAACGCTGAAATTCTAGCCGGACTGGGCAAGGTGAAGACCAACGTAGATTCGGGTGTGTTCAAGGCGGTGCAGATGGCTGGCGTTGCCGCGCTGAGAGGTCCACAGGATTGCACGGGGAAAATGAGGGCGATTTATAGGGAGAGGAGAGATGTTTTGGTTTCTGGGCTAAGAACGCTCGGCATGGCGGTGGAGCAACCAAAGGCGACGTTCTATGTCTGGGCGCCCGTGCCACGTGGGTATGATTCGCTTGGCTTTTCGAGGCTGCTGCTGGACAAAGCCGGCGTGGTGGTAACTCCAGGCGTTGGATTTGGTGATTACGGCGAGGGGTATCTGCGCTTTGCGCTGACGAAACCAGTGGAACAAATCAAGGAGGCAGTCGAGCGAATGAAAGAGCTGGAGATATGATATGTTCCAACATAGGGATCATATGGGAATTGAAAACGGACATCTCACCATTGGCGGCGTTGACGCTGTTGCCTTGGCTGAGAAATTCGGCACGCCGCTTTACGTGACGGATGAATCTAGGATCAGGGCCAATTATCGGCGCTTTAAGGGCGCTTTTCCAGACGCGGATATCTATTATGCAGCAAAGGCAAACTACAATCTTGCAATTCTCAATATATTAGCCCTGGAAGGCGCTGGCGCTGATGTCTTTTCGGACGGCGAGTTGTTTTGTGCCCTTAAGGCGGAAATCTCTCCGGACAAGATACTGTTTAATGGAAATTCTAAAACCGACGCTGAGCTGGAGATGGCGGTGCGAGAGGGCATCAGAGTATCCGTCGACTCGTTGGACGAATTGCAAACGCTATTGAAGATCGCTGAAGTGCAGAGAACAGAAGTTGAGATCGCGTTTAGGGTGAATCCAGATGTTTCGCCGAAGACACATCCCAAGATCGCGACAGGTCTTAAGACATCCAAGTTCGGGATTCCACATGCTGAGGTTATATCGGTATACAAAGAAGCGCTCGCCTTGAGGAACATCAAGCCGGTGGGGATTCACTGTCACATAGGCTCGCAGATACTAGATGTCGCGCCTTTTGCAGATGCCACGCGTAAGATGATGGAGTTGGTCGATCAGGTGAATAGAATCGGCGTTGAACTGAAATTCGTCGATCTTGGCGGAGGTCTTGGAGTCCCTTACAAACCGGGGGAGAAGGCGCCATCTCCTTCCGAGCTCGCGGATGCGATTTTACCCGTATTTGAAGAGTGCACAAAATCCTTGGGCATCGCTCCAAAACTCATACTCGAGCCGGGACGCTACATTGTAGCAGATTCAACGATTCTTCTTGCGAGGGTGAATACAGTCAAAAGGGCGTACAAGAACTTCGTCGGCATAGATGCGGGATTCAATCTGCTTCTGAGGCCGGTGATGTACGACGCATATCATAACATTGTGATTGCGAATAAAGCCGACCAGAGCCCAAGCGATACTTATAGTGTTGTGGGACCGATTTGCGAGTCTGGTGATGTTCTTGCAAGCGATAGAAGGCTGCCAAAGGTCGAGAAGGGTGATTTGATAGCGATTCTCGATGTCGGAGCATACGGCTTCTCGATGAGTTCGCAATATAATGGCAGGCCAAGATGTGCGGAAACGCTCGTGTGCGATGGAAGGGCTAAAATCATCAGGAAGAGCGAGTCCTATGACGATTTGCTGAGACGTCAGGTTATCCCATCAAGGCTCAAATGATAATCTTCACCAAATTGCATGGAAATGGCAACGACTTCATCTTGATTGATGAGTACGATCAAGAAATCATACCTGAGAGCAAGAAGGGTGCTTTTGCCGAGCGTTTCTGTGCCAGGCGTTTTGGAGTAGGCGCGGATGGCGTTCTGTTTCTCTCCAGGTCAAAACACGCAAACCTTAGGATGAGGATTTTTAATCCCAACGGCTCAGAGGCGGAGATGTGCGGGAATGGTATTCGGTGCGTTGTAAAATATGCGATCGACGCCGGCTATGTGAGGTTGGGTAGGATGGTTGTTGAGGCGATCGCTGGTGACATGAAAGTAGAGGCAAGGAAGGATACCTCAAATCGAACCTGGGTCAAGGTGGATATGGGCGTGCCAAGATTCGAGTTCTTTGAGAAAGAGTTAGAAGGGCACAAGGTATCTGCTGCTAACGTGGGTGTGCCGCACGCAGTCATCTTCATCGACGACTTGGCGATTCCAATAGCACAGATCGCGCCAAAGATCAGGCATCACCCGATCTTTCCAGAGGGCGCAAATGTGAATTTTGTGAAGGTGGGGAAAAACATACTTGAGATCAGGACATATGAGAGGGGCGTGGAGGCAGAGACGCTGAGTTGCGGAACTGGAGCAGCTGCGTCTGCTGCTGTTGCAAACGAACTCGGAAAGGTAGGCGACATCGTGAACGTCAAAACCAGGGGGGGCGTGCTACACGCATCGCTGAAGGATGATCATGTATTCATAGAAGGCACGGCAGAGACCGCCTATGAAGGGGTGATTAGGTCTCCTTTTTAGTTCATCTCTTCTTGTGCCTCATCTTTCTTCTTCTCTTCTTCAGCTTGTGTTTTCTCATCTTTTTGCGTTTCTTTTTCTTGGCGATCCCCATCGCACACTCACCATTTTTCACGCATCTTTTACGCCATCTTGAGTGAGCACGAACTCACATGATATGCCTTCTGGCCTGGAGCGATGCTTTCGCAGGGTGGCCTTTCTTCTTCCGTTGCCAACCTTTTCCAGCTGGACGATAACCTTTGATAGATGTTCGATTATATTTCCACCTAAAGGACGGTATTGGTCCCTCTCTATGTCGGTATAGATTTGATTCGTGAACACAACCGCAACGTCGTGTTTTCTCGCTAGTCCAAGTAAATGCGCAACTTGATTTGCCAACTCCCTTATTAAGGCGATGTCTCGCTCATCATCGAGCTCAAATCTATAGAACGTCGCAGCTGAATCGAGGATTATGACTCCTACTTTGTCAATCACTTTCTCAAGGTCTTTGATGGCAGCGTATTGCTGCTCGAAGTTCATCGGCTCATATACGATTATGTCTTTGGCTATCTTTCCAACGCCGTTTCCAGCTATCTGTTCAAATCTTTCTGGAGAGAACCCTTCACTATCGATATATATGACTTTTTTGCCATTTTTAACGGTCTCTATGGCAAGTTGGAGACATATATTAGTTTTGCCGCTACCTGCCTCTCCAAATATCTGCGTTACCGTTCCTGCTTCAAAGCCGCCACCTAACAGTTCATCGAGTTTTTCGCATCCACTGGTGTACTTTTCAATTTTCATTTGATGAAGTAGATTATGTTTCTACTTAAGATAAAATTTGGGCAAGAGTCAACATTTAAATATCCCCAAAACTAATTTACATTAATGGAGGGGATTCCGAGGCACAAAAAAATCGCGTTGGTTACCGAGGATTTTTTCGTCTACCAACAAGTCGTAGCAGAGATGAGAGCTAGACATCTGGATTTCATAACGCTCTCACCTGAGGAGACGATACACATCAACGTGGGCGCGATAATCACGACAGAAGACGAACGCGATAAAATTGATTTTGATGTAAATAAGATCGTAGTTGCCAGAAAACCCTCGGCAGCGGTCGATCAGGCGCAACGTTTGCTCAATGGCACCCGCAAGTATGACAAAGTCATAATTGGCATAGATCCTGGCAACTATCCCGGGGTCGCAGTCATTGGGGACGGGGCGGTTATCTCCGTGCACCAAGTCTCGATTGGAGCGATCGCCAAAATTGTGAGCGACGTTTTAGAGGGGCAGTCTGCTAGGAATGTCATAGTTAGGATTGGACACGGTGCCAGGCTCGCCAGGGCGAGGATCGTAAACACGTTGCTTGAGTTGGGCGTTAGGGTTGAGTTGGTGGATGAGAGTTTTACCACACCACATCTTGGAAAAGGAGTGAGGGGCCAGACGATCTCCGACATAGTGGCTGCCATCAACATCGCCAATCTCGAGGGTATACCAGTCAAAAAACAGCAAATCATACCTACAAAAGGTGAAATCAGAGTGATACAAGAGCAGAGCCGGGAGAGATCAAACGGCAGGTATACCATTCCCAGAAAACTGGCCCAGCAGGTCGCGAAGGGCGAGCTCACACTGGATGATGCAATTCTGTGTTATAATGGCGCATCAGATGATAAATGAGCCTAGGCTTTTATCGCAGTGATTATCTCGTTTGTACTCTCCTGGAGGATGCGCGGTATTGTCACATAAAAAACGTATTCTCTCTCTGCCCAGAAATAATGGAAATCGCCATTCGGTGTGGTTCTATACACTTTTTTACCACCGATGGTTACCTCCTCTAAGTTTTCTTTCCATTTCCCACCGAATCTGATCATCGCATCCGCCATCTTTTTGTTCTCGTTGGCAGCGATATCATCGCTTGAATATAGCGTTACCCACAATGTAATTTGATGATATGCTGGACCGTACAGGACTATTGCCATATCCTCCACATTTTCGACTGCCCCAATGTGCTTCTGTCTTACATCCTCGATAGCCCCTTGTCCTTCTAAGACCACGACTTTTTCCATTCCAAGCAATTCATCTGGAGCGGCGTCTGCAGCGCGTTTTGGCAACGCGAGATAAGAGACTGCAAGCGCGATTGCCAAAACGACTACAATAGTGATAATTATGGCAATCTTCCTTTGATTTATCTTGGTCATGAAAATCGACTCCAGGCTATTTCTTCTACCTTTCTGATCACTTCTCTTACCGGGACGTGCGCTTCCATCGCCACCTTTTTACAGTCCTCAAATTCGGCAGAGATGTCCAGGATGTTTCCCTGGGTATCTGTTGCAATCTTGACCCCGACCTTTCTACCTTTCCCGGCGATGTCAATCGTGACCGAATCCATCCTCCTCTTAGCGATCAACCTGTGCTTTATCGACATTATGCGCACGCCGAGTGAACCAGTTTCTTGAACGATTTTCCTTGCTAATACATCAACATCTTCGGATTTTGCAATAACCTGTATTATGTGTCCAGGGCGCCCCTTCTTCATCATGGCGGGAATGACTGCGGCGTCTCTTGCACCCAACCTCATCAGCTCATCGATCAAGCTGCCAAGAATCTCGCCGCTTATGTCATCCACATTTGTCTCAAGCATCTCTATCTGGTCAAAAACCAGTGCATCCTCAACCTCGCCAACGACAACCCGCAAAACATTTGGTACGTCAAGGTCTTTTGATCCGGCGCCATATCCAATTTTTTCAGCGCATATCTGCGGAAAAAACTCGTCGCATTTCTGGACGAAGTGCGCGAGTATCGCTGCCCCGGTTGGGGTTAGCAACTCATCCTGAATAGGACCGCCCCTATATATCAGACACGAGTTACGCAGTATCTCTAATGTTGCAGGTGCGGGTACTGGCAGTTTTCCGTGCGTTGTATCAACAAACCCTCCGCCGACTGAGACGGGCATGCTGTAAATTCTGCAATCACCAAGCTCGAGGTCATGGAATGCGGCGCACGTGCCAAGGACATCTGCGATGACATCTATTGCACCCACCTCGTGAAAATGCAGCTGGTCTTTGGGCACGTTGTGTACCCTCGCCTCAGCCTCCGCCAATACATCAAATATCCCTAGGGCATCACTTATTACCGCATTCGATAGTTCACTTGCCTTTATCATATCCACGATTTCTGTGTACTTTCTCTCGCCGGCATCAGTGGTCATCACATCCACCTTGGTAGCGCTAAGTCCGAGCCTGTTCGTTTTGGTGATGTCAATCTCGACATCCCCTGCTACGGAAGTCATTGCATCCTTCACCACGTCGTGACCTGCGCCCAAGTCTAACAAACTTGCAACGACCATGTCACCAGAAGCGCCGGAAAAAGGATCGAATACGACCGCCTTCATTACTACACCCATTAGTTTTTTATGTCCCACCGCTCATTAAACATATCTCAGAATAATATCTCATGGCTTACTATTAATATCTGGGGGGAATCTGTGGAGGAACTTCATCTAAGGGTTGTGAAGGCATATCCCAGCGACTCTGGCAGAGGCATAGCCCGCTTGGACCCTAACACACTACTGGAATTGAAACTCTCGCCAGGTGATATTATCGAGGTAAAGGGCAAGTCAGCCACCGCTGCCAAAGTCTGGCGTGCAGATAAACAGGATTGGGGGCAGGGCATTATCAGAATCGACGGATTCGTTCGGCAGAATGCTGATGTAGGAATTGGCGAAAAGGTCACAATCAGAAAGGCGAACGTCAAGGAAGCGGAAAAGGTTGTTTTAGCGCCCCTGGAAGGAATGACGATGCAGTTTGGCAGCGATACCGAAGAGGTGATCAAGCGACAGGTACAAAAGTACCCTGTCGTGCAGGGGGACATCGTGCCAGTTATGAGTTCGATGGGGTACCCGTTTATGAGCAGGATGATGGCCGGGCAAGCGATACCGTTGATTGCGGTCAGCACAACCCCGTCCGGCATCGTACTCATCACCGAGACCACGCTGCTGGAGTTGAGGGAGAAACCCGTTACCGGTTATGAAGCCGTTAGGGCAACTGGCATAACATACGAAGACATCGGCGGATTAAGGGAGGAGGTTCAACGTGTCAGAGAGATGATCGAACTGCCGATGAAGCATCCAGAGGTATTTCAGAGACTTGGTATAGAGCCGCCAAAGGGCGTTTTGCTTCACGGTCCTCCAGGCACGGGAAAAACCCTCATTGCTAAAGCAGTTGCCAATGAAGCTGGTGCGAGTTTCTTCTCGATTGCCGGCCCTGAGATCATGAGCAAGTTCTATGGCGAGAGCGAGCAAAGGTTACGGGAGGTCTTCGAGGAGGCAGAGGCAAATGCCCCATCCATCATCTTCATCGACGAGCTCGATTCGATTGCGCCCAAGAGGGAAGAGGTGACTGGCGAGGTTGAACGCAGGGTGGTCGCACAGTTGCTATCCATGATGGATGGACTGGAGGAAAGGGGACAGGTTGTGGTCATTGGTGCTACGAACAGGGTAGATGCCATTGATCCTGCGCTTCGCCGTCCTGGTAGGTTTGACAGGGAGATTGAGATCGGCGTGCCTGACAAAAGTGACAGAGTTGAGATCTTACAGATTCATACAAGAGGAATGCCGCTATCAGAGGATGTGGACATGAACTATTTAGCAGAGCATACACATGGATTTGTTGGCGCCGACGTATCAGCTCTCGCAAAAGAGGCTGCGATGAGGGCACTGCGTCGACATCTGCCGGAGATCGATCTTGATGAGGATACGATACCTTCCAACGTCTTGGAGAAGATGCACGTCACCAGTGAGGACATCACCTGTGCCCTAAGGGAAATCGAACCCTCTGCATTAAGGGAAATATACATTGAAATTCCGAAGGTCTCTTGGGATGACGTTGGCGGACTGGAAGATGTCAAGCAGGAAATCATTGAGGCAGTAGAATGGCCGCTCGGGTGTCCAGAGAAGTTTGCAAGAATGGGCATATCACCGCCAAAGGGCATACTATTGTATGGTCCACCCGGTACAGGAAAAACGCTGTTGGCGAAGGCGGTCGCGCACGAATCGAATGCGAATTTCATCAGCGTTAGAGGACCGCAGTTATTGTCAAAATGGGTTGGCGAGTCCGAGAAAGCTGTTAGGCAGATATTCAAAAAAGCGCGACAATGTGCACCGGTGATAATATTCTTCGATGAACTGGATGCCCTTGCCCCAGCGAGAAGCGCTGAAGACGTATCCAAGGTATCTGAGCGCGTGGTCAATCAACTGCTCACGGAATTGGATGGACTGGAAAAATTGGAAGATGTCGTCGTTATGGGTGCGACTAATAGACCAGACCTAATCGATCTTGCGCTGCTTAGACCAGGCAGATTTGATAGACTCGTTCTCGTGGGTGCGCCAGATAAGCTTAGTAGAGCAAAGATATTCGAAATTCATATGAGAGATATGCCCTTGGCAGAGGATGTTAGCATCGATGAGCTTGCGGATATAACAGAAGGTTATGTCGGCTCGGATATTGCAGCACTATGCAGGGAGGCAGCCATGCTCGCTCTGAGGGAGAACATTGAATCCAAGCAGGTGGAGATGCGCCACTTCAGGGAGGTATTGAAGAAGGTCAAGCCAACCATTGATGAAAGCATAATGAGCTACTATGAGCGCATCAGGGAGAGGTTCAAGGGTGGCACGCCTGCAGAGGCAAGGTCTTATATAGGATATAGGTAAAATTAAGGTTGGATAGGAATGGCTAAAATATTTACCAAGAATTTATTCGATAAACATGTCATGGGCTCAGATGGAACGGAAATTGGAACCCTGTACAACATAGTGGTTGACATTAGAACCGGAGATTTGATTGACCTCGTGATCAAACCTGATATGGCGCTGGATATGACTAATTTTAGGGTCGAAGACAACTTCGTATTGATTCCCTTTGAGTCAGTGCGTGCGGTGAAAGACTATATTGTAGTCGAAAAAAGATCGGTGCTTTAATCGGAGGGGTAAAGAATGAACAAGTATCTGGAAATTCTGCTGGGACTTGTTTTGGTTGTACTTGGCGCGTATGGAATATACTATTTCTTGGGAGATGTGCTGACCTTCATAAAGGGCGTCGTCGGCATCGTTGTGCTGGTTGTAGGTATCATCATCCTAGCAATAGGTATACTCGAGCTAAAGGAATGAGCGCTCTATCGTTTCTATGGCTTCCGCCACGCCAGCGCCATATTCTCCTTTGGTTACGAGCGTTGCTATTTGCTTGAGTTTCGGGTCCGCATTGGCGACTGCCACTCCAAATCCAGCTACGTTAAACATCTCTATGTCACTCTCAGAGTCGCCTATTGCCCCTATATCTTGGGTTGACCAGCCCAACAACTCTGCGACCTTTTTCAATCCAACGCCTTTGTTGATGTGCTTGTTCTTGATGTGGATGGCAAATCCGCTATCCACCAAATCCACTTTTAGGTTGCTTTTGCTCAATATTTCTCTTGCACTTGGCAAATCGAAATTTCTGCGTAGCGCAACATCGGTTTTTCTATATTCTGCATCGAGTTTTTCAAGGTCGAAGTTCTTGCTTAAAAGCTCAAATGCTCGCTCACATTCTGTGGCATCACATAGCACGTACTCTTCGCCGTCATAGCAGGTCTTCACGACTCCGCCATTTTCAGCGATTATTATGCCATCAGTGCCTATGAGTCTCGCCGTAGTCAGTGCAAAACAAACGGTGTTTCCCGTTGCAAGGATGACCGGCATCTTCAGACGGCGAATTGCATCTATTGCTCTACAATCTATTCTGCGCTCCTCATCGGTAATCGTTCCGTCGATATCTATGGATATCGCCTTCAATCCCTGACTCCCTCTGCTGTTACCGAGAATACCGCCTCTCCTTCGGGCAAAGAGGGCGAATCGACAAGCCTGGCGATCCTCTTCTCACCTTTAGATTTGCGCAGGTATATTCTAAATGTGGCAGTATGTCCTAGAATATGGCCACCTATCGGTCTGGTGGGGTCTCCGAAGAATGCATCTGGCTTTGCCATGACCTGATTGGTCACCATCACCGCGGCGTTGTTTAAATCTCCGAAGCGCATGAGATCATGCAAATATCTATTGAGCTTTTGCTGTCTATCTGCGAGTGTCCCCCTGCCCACATATTCTGCTCTAAAGTGTGAGGTCAGCGAATCTACGATAATCAGTCGTAATGGCTTGTCAGAGTTTTTTAATTTCTCAGCAAGCTCGAATGCTCTATCGACCAACAACATTTGATGATTCGAGTTATATGCCCTGGCAACGTATATGTTCTTGAGAACTTCTTCATGATTTAGTCCGAGCGCCTCTGCCATCTGTTTTATTCTTTCCGGGCGGAAGGTATTTTCAGTATCAATTACGATCGTCGATCCTTCCAATCCACTATCCTTTTTTGGCAATTGCACGTTCACGGCCAATTGATGTGCGGCTTGCGTTTTCCCTGAGCCAAATTCACCGTAGAACTCCGTAATCGCTTGCGTCTCAACGCCGCCACCTAATAATTCGTCCAGCGCAGCGCTTCCAGTCGTGAGTTTTCCCACCTGCTTTCTTCGCTCGAGTAAGACATCACCCGTTTCAAAGCCACCTATCTCTACAGCCTCACGCGCGGCATTTATTATTTTCGTGGCAGTAGCCTCTCCTATTTCTGCGGCACTTGCCAAGTCAGCTGGCGATGCCACTGCTATTGCCTCTATCGAACTAAAACCAGCTTCGGTGAGTTTTTCGGCTGTCGTAGATCCCACACCAGGTAAATCTTCCAGAGAGATATTTTTGCTCATATTTCGCTCTCCATCTTTCAATGTGGTGCAATACATAAATCTTTGATGCATGCAGTGTGAAAGTAATACTAGCCATGGTAAAAGGTCGGCTCTTCCCCCTTTTTCTTATGCTTCTGGAATGTTATCTTCGGGATTTGTACCGCCGGTGGCAGGCCAAGGCTCTTGGATATATTCATTGCCAGCGGTGTCACGCTGGCAACCATGGTATTTGCAACTTCGTTCAGAATCTCAATTGGCGCACTCCCCTGATCCCAGTCCTTCTTAATTTGCTCCAACCTTTTCTCATCATCGTAGTAATCTGCCGTGCCCTCAAATCTGATGTAACCTATGTTTGGGCCGAGATAATTTATGGCATACGAGTACTCGGCTCTGAGTACGGTCTTTTCTCCCCAAGGTGTACTCCTTTTCACCAAGGCTGTACTCCTGATATTGATGTCGTTGTTGATGTTTTTGCAACCCCTGATATCCTCTACTGGGACATGCCTATGCGACTCGATCTTATTGATCTCCAGGTTTAGTATCATTTTTTTCCTCCATGATGATCGTACCTCTCTTACCAACATTCAATTCCACTTCTCCGCCCCAGCCTGCTTTGGCATATCCATCCACGATCTTGAGTTTGGCCCCAATTCTCATATCATCAACTAAATCAGCGTGCTCTCCCCATAATACCACTCTGATGCCACCCGTTTCATCCGCGATCCTTATGTTCGCCACCTTGCCAGGGCTGCCATCACTCCTGGTGAACTCCCTCTTACCATCAATCTCGGTTACGACTCCTATCACGTCGCACGTCTCGTTTACCCCTATGTCGCCGATTTTCGTGATTCTCTCCGAGTACTCCACCTTTTCATCACTCTTCTTTATGGAACTTCTAGCTCCAACGTGAATCTCCACGCCTCCATAACCCTCCTTGGAATATCCATTTTTTATCTCTACGACATCTCCAGGGGCAAACTTCACATCCTTCGCATCATCTCCCCATAGCACAGTCCTGATCTTGCCCGTCTCATCTCCAATGGTGAGACTGCAAACACATCCTTCCGTTCCATCCTCTCGCGTAAACGTGCGCATCTCAGCAACATCAAGCACCTTTCCAATGACGTTGATGCCATTCATGCCTGCCTTAATCTCATGGATTTTATGCGTTTTGATGGCGATATCCTCGCCCTCAACGAACTCCAGACTACCACCTCTTCCTATGCTAACCTCGATGCCGGTGTAACCCTCCTTCACGTATCCGTTGATCCTGACTATCTGCCCCATTTTGAGTTCATCGACCTTGACCAAATCAGCCAACTCATCCCACAAGGCAACCCTGATTGATCCAGTTTCATCTGATACGAGGATGTTTGCCACCCTTCCAAGCGCCCCATCCTCTCTGGTGAACTCGCGCGGTTCATACACGTCTACGACTTTGCCGACAAAGCTCACGTTTTTCATGTCAGGCGAAATCTCACCAATCTTCACAGCGGGGGTCTTTGGGGCGACATCCATACCAAGGTCGTGTGCTACAAGCATGGCAGCCGTTCTTTCATCACACAGCTCGCCCATCGATTTAATCTTCTCTTGCACTTTTTCTTTGAACTCCTCTAAGGTAATGCCTTCCAATCGCTCGTATATTTGCAGAAGGTCACTCATGATTATTCCTTAGGTCTCATTCTTTGATTAATGTTTTGGCACATCGATTAATTTATTTAGACGCCATCCTATTATGTCAAGGGTCATCATGTCAGGCCAAACCATCTCGGAAAAGATTTTTTCAAGAGCGGCTAACAAAGTCATTCATGCGGGTGAATTTGCGTTTGCAAGCGTAGACTGTGCAATGGCCAATGATATTACCGCTCCCCTTGCTGTGCAGGGCTTTAATGAAATTCTCGCAGGGCAAAAGGAAAAGAAGGTATGGGACCCTAAAAAGGTCGTAATTGTGTTTGACCATCAGGCTCCTGCTGACTCGTTAAATGCGGCAAACATTCACATCATGCTCAGGAAATTTGCAAAGGAGCAAAACATCATCAATTACGATGTATGTGAAGGCATATGTCATCAGATTATGGTGGAGAAGGGGCATGTCAAACCAGGTGAATTGATCGTTGGAGCCGACTCGCACACCTGCACATATGGCGCACTGGGCGCCTTTGCTACGGGAATAGGCTCTACTGATATGGCATCTGTGCTGGCGACGGGAAGACTCTGGTTTAAGGCTCCACAATCAATTAGATTCGAGATTAGCGGAAGACTGCCTGATAGGGTATGCGCGAAGGACGTCATACTTCACATCATCGGCGATGTGGGTGCAGACGGAGCATCCTATCAAGCTTGCGAGTATGCAGGGCCAACGGTGAAAGACATGGATATCTCTGAGAGGATGACCCTTTGCAACATGGCAATCGAGATGGGCGCTAAGGCGGGCATAGTGGAGCCTGACAAAAAGACCGAGACATATCTCAAGGAGCGCATTTCTGGATTCAATTTCGGCCCCTTTAGGAGCGACGGAGATGCCAATTATATACAGCGCCGTGAATATGACGTTTCTGAGTTAGAACCCCAGGTTGCATGCCCGCACAACGTGGACAACGTCAAAAGCGTGAGCAAGGTTGAGGGCACGAAAATCGACCAGATATTTATCGGCTCGTGCACGAACGGGCGCGTAGATGATTTGAAAGTCGTCGCAGATATTCTTGAGGGTAATAAAATTGCAGAAGGCGTTCGCGTGATCATCATACTGGCATCCAAGGATGAATACATGAAGGCACTTAAAGCAGGATTCATCGAAACCTTCATAGGGGCTGGTGCAGCAGTGGGAGCGCCGTGCTGTGGTCCATGCATGGGTGGTTCTTTTGGACTCTTGGGCGATGGAGAGGTTGGACTTGCTACATCGAATCGAAACTTTAAGGGGCGCCAAGGTAGTACCAAAGCGTTCGTATATCTATGTTCGCCTGCTACTGCGGCGGCATCCGCGCTCAGGGGAAAGATTACCGATCCAAGGACGATTTAGGTGTGCGATATGGACAAAGGAAACGTCTGGAAATTTGGAGATGACATCGATACAGATGCCATCATCCCTGGCAGATATCTGACGATAAACGATCCAAAGGAATTGGCAAAGCACGTTTTTGAAGGTGTTCGTCCAGAATTCGCGCGAGATGTTGCAAAGGGCGACATCATCGTTGTTGGCAAGAACTTTGGTTGTGGCTCATCTCGGGAGCATGCGCCCTTGGCATTGAAAGGCGCCGGCATCTATTGCGTCATTGCAAAATCTTTTGCGCGCATATTCTTCAGAAATGCCATCAACATCGGATTGCCTGTACTGGAGTGTGAGGAAGCGGATAGTATCAGCGAGGGGGACGCGCTCAAGATAGATTTCAAGAAGGGTATCATCGAGAACGAGACGAAAAGGGAGAAGTATCAAGTTGCATCCATGCCAGAGTTCATCATGGGAATCATAGGGTCCGACGGTCTGATAAAATACACGAAGGCACTTATTAAGACACAGAAGAGAGGTTAAAATATGGCACAATATAAGGTCCCTGTTATAGCCGGAGACGGCATAGGACCAGAGGTCATAGCGGAGGGTAAAAAGGTTCTGGATGCAGCATCGGAGGTGCACGGTTTTGGGCTGGAGTGGATTGATTATCCGCATGGAGCGGACCATTACCTGGCGACCGGCGAGTTGATCTCAGAGAATACTTTGCACGAACTGGAAAAATACAAGGCAATTTATTTGGGCGCAGTGGGTGATGATAGGATTGAGCCAGGTATACTGGAAAAGGGCATCCTACTTGCGATGAGGTTTTACTTCGACCAGTATATCAACCTCAGGCCCGTGAAGTTATTGGAAGGCGTCTGGACGCCTTTGAAGGACAAGGGACCCAAGGACATCGACTTCGTCGTCGTGCGGGAGAATACTGAAGATCTGTACATCGGAATTGGCGGGAGGGCAAAAAGGGGGACTACCCGCCAGGAGTTAGAAGTAGTGCGGAAATTATACAAGGTCAAATTTGACCTTGATATCGATTCGGATGCTGATGAAATCGCGTATCAGATTGGGCTGGTCAGCAGGGAAGGTGCGGAGCGGATCATTCGATATGCATTTGAACTCTCTCGGGAGAGGAAAAAACATCTCTCCAGCGTGGATAAGGCGAACGTGCTGCCAGACATATATGGCTTCTGGCGTGAGATTTTCAGGAAGGTTGCGGTTGACTATCCTGACGTTAAGACGGATTTCAATTATGTAGACGCCATAACGATGTGGTTCGTGAAGAATCCGGAGTGGTTCGATGTGGTGGTGACGCCGAATATGTTCGGCGACATCATTACCGACTTGGGCGCGATGATTCAGGGCGGCATGGGACTGGCACCAGGAGGAAACATCAATCCTGATGGCACGAGCATGTTCGAGCCGATCCATGGCTCCGCTCCAAAGTACAAGGGCATGCAGAGGGCGAACCCCATCGCCACGATCTGGGCTGGTGCGATGCTGTTGGAGCACTTGGGCGAGAAAGAAGCGGCAAATTCGGTACTGAGAGCGATAGAACAAAGTCTCAAAGTGGGCAAGGTTAGGACACCTGACCTGGGTGGCAGATCCAAGACCTCGGACGTGGGAGATGACATCGCCAGAATCGTGAGAACGTTGGGCAAATGACCACGACAGGTTTATGAATGCAGAATATAATAGAACAATCGCCCTAGTAGGGTAGTGGACTATCCTTTAGGCCTGCGGCACAACCTTTTAGAAAAAGGTTGATCAAAATGTGCCATTGAGGGTTGTGCAGAGAGTCTAAGACCCGGGTTCAAATCCCGGCTGGGGCATTTTCGGATGGAAAAAATTTGACAAGGTTTATTAATTATAAATGATTGTAAATGATTGTAAAAGATATCAAAACAAAAACGATATAGAGGATAGAGATAACATGATAGAAGGAGCAAATTTTGTCGTTTATCGAAAAGAGGACATCAAGAAGATTCCCGAGGATGCCACCGTGGTGCACATCGGCTACAAGATGAGCCTGCAGGACATCGGCGAAATTATTAGGACGAGAAAAAACGTGAAGGCGTTGCAGTTTCCACCTAGCATCGTTGACAGCCTGCATCCATTCGTGCACACCATGCTGGGCATGCACGGCATTAAAAGACTGATGGGATATGCAGACCGCTACGATTGGGATCTCGTGGAGGAGGCGAGGAGGCTAAGGGACAAAAAGAGATGGGGTTATGAAAAAATAGCTCAGCACATCTCGGATAAGGCTAAGGGAGATATTTCAGCGCAGACGATCTGGTACTGGGTGAACAAGAGAAAGGAACACGTTTAGATTCAGTGTTTTATGGTACTGTTCCCGGGACTCGGTTTTGTTCCCGCTTGTGATTACGTACCACATATCGCCACACCAAGAATCTTATTTCTCTAAGATGAACTAAAACATAAACAATATATACCAATAGACAAAGTCTGGATGGAGTCGACATGTTCGATACGCCGTTGGAGTTGTTTATTGCTCTTCTAACTGCAGGCATCGTAGCCATTATCGTTACCTATCTGATGCTTGCCATGTTTAAACTCGCCGCATCCATGAAGATGCCTGTGTATTATTTGTTGGCGTCTTCTACTATTCCACGACTATTATTTCACTTACTCTTCATCGTACATGTGTTGAATCCACAGCTACATATCATGACTTATGAGCACATGCTCGGGTATGACCCTCTTTCTAATATCCATTCACTTACCGTAGTTGGTATGGTACTGTTCTTCGTTAGTATTGTTTCCATGTTCAAGCCGGTTCAGAAGTATCGAGAATGCTTGAAAACATTCGCATTCATGGCTCTCTTTGTGACCATGGGGTTTGCGATGGCGAAAATAGTTGGAGTCGCCCACGCCATGTACAACACTAACTTCGTCAATTTATTGATTTGCATGGCCCTTATTGGATTGGGGATTGAACAATGGGTTTTCGGCTCTGAAAATTATCTTAGATATTGGATTACAGCCGCTCTGTTAGAAACTACTCATTACTTACTTCATCTTAAATTTATGATGCCAGAAGGCTCAATTGTAGATATGCTGTCTGTAGCATGCTTCTTAATCTTTTTGTATGGCATTGCTTCCGGAACTAAGTTTTGGGTCGAGCCAACGCATGATTATGTGATGCCGAGAAGACTCATCCGCAGCACTTTGTTGGGCATTTTTAGTGGTAATGGGGATAGAATGGATCAGATGAATATGATTAAGGACAAAAAACACAGTTAGAGGGAGAAAGGCATGTTTGATACGCCGTTGGAGTTGTTTGTTGCATTGTCGAGTGCAATAGCTATCGGCATTATAGCCACTTACTTAGCGTTGGTTTGGTTTAGGTTTGCGGTATCCACAAAAGTTATGGCACACTACATGTTGTCATTCGCATGTTTCCCACGAGGGATATTTCATTTACTTTTTGCAGTGCACCTTCTATCTCCACGGTTGCACCTCATGACCTATGAACATATGCTTGGATATTATCCTCTTTCAAACATCCACATCTTGACGACGATTGGTCTTGTGCTTTTCCTGGTGGGATTCTTTTCGATGCTTAAACCTCTCTACGATGTTAAGAGATGCTCGAGGACAGCTGCATTTGTGATCATCGTCCTAATAATGGGATTCTTGTTGGCTAATGCGATCGGAGCGGACAACATGTATAATGTCTACTTCGCTGACCTTTTCCTCTTCTTGGGCATATGTGCAATCTATCTTGAACGATGGCTATTCTCAGAGTCTGAAAATTATGCCAAGTATTTCGTTTTGGCATTTTTGTTAGGGATAACGAACTGCTTGCTCCATCTCAAGTTTTTAGTGCCAGAGGGGTCGATCATTGATGTAATCTATCCAATTGGTGGACTGATAATTTTATATGGAGGTAATGCGAGTCCTAAGTTCGTCATCGAACCAACACATGATAACATAACGCCGGTATGTTCTCTCCGTCATACATTGCTGAGTTTTTTTGCTGATAGGATATATCGTGACAAGGTAGATTAAACTGCTAGAATCCTTCCCAATTAATTACAATCTCGAATTGTCTTACTGGCGACTTTAAAATGAGTGGCCAATATGGCCAATAATAATATATAGGGGTCTAAAAGAATACTTTAATTTGACTCATATGACAAGAAATAACGTTGGCGCGCCTAGCAGACAACAGATTGATGAAGCAATTAAAGATCTTTGGGATAAAGTACTGCAGATGTCAATAGTAGACG
>JASEEY010000013.1 GCA_030018435.1 Methanocellales archaeon | reverse complement strand
GCTGGTAAATTGAATCATGTAAGTTCACGGATCGAGGAAAGATTGTAGGAACAACGAGGCAAAGTGTTATTTATTGCCACGAATCATACATGAATGTAGCAAGGTGATATTATGGAACAGGAATTAATGAGGATAGGCGTATCGCTCCCAGCCAATCTGTTGGTTAGATTCGATGAGATCATAGCACGGAGAGGATATTCTTCCCGCTCGGAGGGGATAAGGGATGCAATTAGGAACTACATCGTGGATTATGAATGGCTGAGTGGCGAGAAGGGTGAGAAGGTCGGCGTGATAACGCTCATCTACAACCATCACCAGCGCGGCTTGGTCGATACGCTCACGAACCTGCAGCACAAATTCTCAAAGCTAATCGAATCATCATTGCATGTGCACCTCGATGAGGACAATTGCCTGGAGGTCGTCCTGGTCAGAGGCGATGCAAAGGATGTAAAAAACATCGCGGAAAAGACGATGGCGCTGAAGGGCGTGAAGCACGTGAAGCTGACGATTACCTCGCCAGGAGAAGGGTTGTAGGCCACACGATTAAGCGTGTTCTTCGAGTTTACACTTATCAGCGCTGTAAAACAGATGACTTTTACAATCACAATCGCTCGAGCCAAAGCCTTTTATGGATGAGAAGCGTGCGGCCAGATTTCTCGCGATGTCGCATTCCCCTTTCTCGCTACCCTCTGCGTAGAGAATCTCCTTTATCCTTGCATGCGCAAGCAGATAATCGATGTGCCAATATAATTTCTTCTCCTCTCGTAGATGCCGCGCTATCCTTGCCTCCAATCCGTTCAGGGCAGAGCCGACATATGCGTAGAAGCCCACTTGGAAGTCTATGTATCCCAACTTGCCAACTTGAACTTTCGTGCTCTTGGGAAGTTCTATGAGTAAAACATATGTGCCCTTCATTTGTCTATTCCAAACCTTCTTCGGTAATACCTCGAGTAGATTGCCCCTGCAGGATTATGCGCCAACACCCTGTCTTTCACGATGAACGCAGTTACTGGCGCCTCTGAATATTTTGAAAATAGGATATCATGTCCGAGGCACAAGCCACAGATTATGTTCAGACCTGTGCCCTTCTCATTTAGCACAATCGCCTGCCCTATTGGATTGCACATTGCCTCGTATCTGCCATCCTTGATCTTCTCCAAGCCAAAATCCTCCTTGTCGATCCCACAGATTTTGCAGCAAACAGAGTAAACTTTAAAGTCCTTTTCCAAGAGTTCATGCAATACCTTGGCTTCTGACTCCAATCCAATGCAGAATGCAATCCCAAGTGTTTTGTATCCCATGCTCTTACAAAACGTTATCAATTCTTCCAGCCGTGTAAGTTTCATGTAGTGTCTTGCCCCAAGGTTGGCTGCAGTTGCCATTATCTCTAGGTTCTTGGTTTCAGCTTTACATTTACTCATAACTTTTTCTTTGAGAGCGGTACAATCTTTCCCCTGATAGCACGTCTTATCATCACATAGAGCGCATTTCATCTTTACTCACCACAAAATAGGTTTGGTTTTTATGCATCCTTTTTGCAACCCGCCTGTCCTCCTCCAGCACTTCGAGGTATTTGACGACCTCATTTCGATGAATTCCCAACACATTTGAGATGTCCCCCACCGTGCATGGCCTTCGTTTCAAAAGTGTTAATATCTCATTCTCTACACCTTTTTCATACGCCTTCATCGCCTTCCTGGCGCGCGGCATGATTATCTCCGCCTTTTTGCCAAGCATTCTGCATATCTCTCTCATTTCACCGGCGTCTACGGGCATGGCAAAAGATTCGCACGGCGGCCTAACAACCGTGTTCAACTGAATTTTATCTGGATTTATTTCGCTGATGGCACTAGCCATTCGTTCTATCTCGCCCCCGCCATCATTTATCCCTTTCACCAACATGACCTCCAGCCACATCTCGTTATCGAACTCTTTTCTGAATTTTTTCAATCCGTCGATGATATTTTCTATCTTCAAGCCATCATGCGGTCTGTTCACCATCTCAAAAGTGTCCTGCGTCACAGCATCCATAGAGGGGAGAACTATATCGGCGTTTTTTAATTCATCTCGCACCTCCTTTTCAAAGAGCAGCGAGCCATTTGTCAAAACAGCAATCGGAATATCGGTCATTTGCTTGATTTCCCCAATCATTTCGCCAATCTTTGAGTTTAACGTCGGCTCACCAGAGCCAGAAAACGTGATATAATCTATTCTGTCGTGGTCTTCAGCAAGATAATCTTTTAGCTCACTTGTAAGCAACTGCTTGGGAACGTATTCCCTCCTGTGTATCGTCTTGTTCGTCGTCCTTCCCAACTGGCAGTACACGCAGTCAAAAGAGCACGTCTTGTATGGAACTATATCCAGTCCTAAAGAAAGGCCCAACCGTCGGGATGACACCGGTCCAAAGATGTGTCTTTTTTGACTCATCACATCAAAACTCCATGCTCCACCCAGCGCCATCTTTTTTATAGGTATCGGGAAAACGTCGCGCAATTTCTGATTTGCGCGCCGTGCAGTGGCATGGGACTATTAGAGACGTATCATTCAGGACATCATAATCATCAAATCCATGAAATCCCCCAATCACGCCATATGCGTGTCCAAACGATGATGCCTTATCTAGGATTGCAGACAGTCCGGGATGGGCGCAGCCCGTTATTACAATCATTCCTTCCTTTGTCTTGAGAACGAGGGATTGCTCTTTTATGCTGGTTCCAAGTACGCCCGTCGTATAAATACGATCACATATCTTTGTGGGTCCATCAACCTCGGTCAACTCGGCCCTCGATATTATCTCATCCTTCAAGCGCTTTGAAAAGGATGAGGGCACGTAAACCTCAACATCCGGATTTGCATCCAGCAACCACGCCAGTCCACCGATGTGATCCCAATGGTCGTGCGATAACACGATGATGTCTATGTCCCTGGAATTGATGTCCAGCGCCTTCAAGTTGGACTGCAATATCGCACAGTCCCAGCCTGTGTCAAACAAAACCTTTTTTTCATTTTCGATGAGACATGAAAAGCCCCAACCAGACTTCAACTTTGGCACATGCAACTCGTTGTCATAAATTATTGTAATCCTCATTTAAACACCAATAAAGAACAATATCAATCCGATAACCAAGCCGAATGCAACGTTGAAGATTTTGACGTAAAACGTGTCCCTGACAGAGTAGGAAAGCAGAGGTAGTAAGCCATGACCGTCCTGGACTATGGAATTGACGAGCAAGACGGAGAAGGGGATGAGTCCCTCGACGAATAACAAAAGGAAGATCAAGTGTGGCCCGGACTCGGGGATGATTCCAACCAAGGCAGCTAAAAGGATCAATAAGAGTTTATTTTGGGGCAGAATTCCCCCCAAATCGAACTTAGTCATGAGAATGTTAATCGCCAGCATGGTGAAAAACAACCATAGGAACAGCCTTGGCATGTGTATTTTAACGATGTGATCATACACATGTTCTCTAAAAAAATGTTTGAGGTCCAACCTTTCTACTTCATGAATCTCGATCTCACAGGGCTGGCATGTCTTCAATTTGACCTTTCTGGCAATCCCATCGGCCAAGAAACCGGCAATTATCCCCAATACCAAGCAGATGGCAAAGATCGATAAAGCTGTTCCTGGCATCATGGCAAGCATCACAAATGCCTCGTCTCCAGCAGTGGCGATCATCACCGCTGCTAGGGCTCCAAAACCAACCATACCATGAACGTACAGGGAGACTATGAAGAATGCATCAACACAACCGGGCACCGCTCCAAGGAAGGAGGAGATTATATATTGATTTGAGGGTTTTTTGGTAATCTTTTCTCTAATCTTATCTTTAAATCTCAACTCCAAGTACTCGATCAATACCATCAATGCTAAAACTATCAAAAGTATTTTTAGAGTCTCGATAAGAGTTCCTGAAAGAATTTCTGGAATCATACTTTCTCACTTCAAAGCATACATTACATTATCCCACATCTCCCCTATGTCTCTTGAGACTTTCCCATCAGAGAATTCAACTACGGGCTTTCCGGCGACCATGGCCTCCGTAACAATTGGATCGTATGGAATTTTACTTATCACATTCACACCATTTCTCTGACAGAACTCGATTATCTGGTTGGTATTTTCTTTGTTGATATCATATTTGTTGATACATACTAAAGAGACTATGCCAAAATAGTGAGTTAGCTCCAAAATCCTTTCCAAATCATATAAACCTGACATCGTTGGTTCGGTGACGATCAGCGCCATATCAACTCCGGTAAGAGATGCTATCACAGGACAGCCTATGCCGGGTGGACCATCTATCAAGATTAACTCTCTTCCCTGCTCCTCTGCTATTTTTCGTGCCTTATTTCTGACAAGAGCGACCAGTTTTCCAGATGCTTCTTCAGCGATGTTCAACATGGCGTGGATCATGGGACCGTATTTGGTTTCAGAAATGAATGCATATCCAGAAATCTTTTTCCTGAGCATTATGGCGTTCTCAGGGCAGACGTATGCGCATACGCCACAGCCCTCGCATAAAATGGGGTCTATCGTATGACCGTCTATCGCGCCAAATTTGCATGCTTTCTCACATCTCCCACAATCTATACATTTTTCCTCGTCTACCACTGCTTCTTTCGAACCTCTAAACTCCTCTTTTTCCTTCAGGCACGTCTCGAAAAGCAGATGAAGGTCGGGTGCATCCACATCACAGTCCGCTATAACATGATTGTGCGCCAGCGCAGCAAAAGAGGCGGCAATAGTCGTTTTTCCAGTTCCACCCTTTCCACTTACAACCGTTATCTGTTTCATGTGACCACTTCTTTATTTACGGCTTATCAGCCTCCATACAGATGAACTCGACCACACTCTTTAGGTCAGGTGTACCACCACCTTGGCTAACGATTTCTAATGCTTTTTTATTGTGAACTTGAACTCCGGCAAGTACATCAGCCCCATATTCGAATAGAATAGGTGTTAGGGGTGTAGTAGGTCCAATTACTAATGTATAGCCTTTGCTGATCTCCAATAGCCTTTGTAGGGTTTTATTGACGAATGCACTCCCTGATATCACGACCAGATCGCACTTTGGTAGCAATGCCTCTGCAGCCGTATCTGGCAGTGTTCCATGTATAGGTCGTCTTTCAAATACAAATGCGTCTTTATCAAGTGAATCAATGAAGGGAAAGCGACCAACGATTCCTATCTTATCATAATCTCGAGCAATCGCTAGGATGCGATCAAATACGTTCATAACTTTATAATCTCTCGGCGTCAGAAGCGCATTTATGCTCGCGACGCCAATCGATGCCTCAATAAGGTTCCATGATTTTGCCAATGGCAGGGTATTCGTTCCGATGAGATTCCCAACATTTTTTGGAGGTGAACCGAATTCCGGAAATGTGTACGCTAAGCCTATTCTACTTCCAATCTGGACTGCAGTATATTTCAGCCCCACCCTGATGTCATCCGCTGGTCCTTCGTCTATTGAGCTTAGTATGTCATCTATCAATTTCATATATGTCCCTCAGCTACGCATGGATTGTACCTTATCAAATAGTTCTAAGAATTTTTCTTTCCATTCCGGCATCTCCAGGATGAATGGTACGCCGCGCGAGTATACCTCTGCGATCCTTCTGTCCATGGGGATTGTGAGCAAGATTGGAACGCCCTCTTCTTTACAGTACCCCTGGACGTTCTGGTCTCCGATTCCCTCGCGGTTTATTATAACCCCAAACGGGATTCCCAATTTCTTCAGCACTTCTACGGCCAGCTTGAGGTCGTGCAGACCGAAAGGGGTTGGCTCGGTTACAAGTATGCAGTAATCGGTTCCATGCACAGCCGCTACCACAGAGCAAGATGTCCCGGGTGAAGCATCGATGATTACGGTTTTATCATCGTCGATCTCATTCTTCACCCTCCTTATCACTGGAACTGCCATGGGCTCGCCTATATTGAGTTCGCCACATATGAATTCGATGTCTCCAGCCACTCCTTTTTTGACCACACCGACCTCTTTATCCTCCTCGGTAATTGCATTTTTCGGACAAACGATTGGGCAGCCACCACATCCATGACATAGTTCTAGGAACACCATGATCTTGTTCTTGAGCGCAACAAGTGCGTTAAACTCACAGAATTCAGCGCATTTTCCGCAGTAGTCACACCTGGTTTCATCGATCTTTGGCACTGATGTGTAGACTGATATCTGCTGTTTAATTTCTGGTTTTAGGAAAATGTGTGCATTTGGCTCTTCGACATCGCAGTCCAGGAGTTGGACATTTTTAAGAGATAGTGCCATGTTTGTGGCTATTGTGGTTTTTCCAGTACCACCCTTTCCACTCGCTATGGAGATGATCATCAATGGTCCCTTATCCCTCTAATTCAGTGTCTGTGTTCTTTACAGGCGGTTTCGTCAGTAGCCACTTGGAGTTTTCCGGATTTCCAAGCGCTGATTGCATCCTTCACAGTTCCACTAGCACCGACAAAGACTTCGATGCCAAATTGCTCGAACATCTGGATTGCCCTTGGTCCTAGCCCAGAGCATAGCATTATGTGTGCGCCTGTTTCTGCAATGATTTCTGGTGCAAGCCTAATGCCGCCCATGTGCTCACCTGTATTTGGCAATACCTCTATTTCGTTTGTCTCCGTGTCAATTATGGTGAACGTTGGCGCTCTCCCAAAATGCGGAGACACTGTATCGTTCATGCCGCCCAACCCTATTGTTGGTACACATACCTTCGTGCTATCACCCATCCCTATGAATTCCCATCATTCTCTTGTCATCTTACTTCCACATTTTGGGCAGGTTTGGTCAAAGCATGGCGTCCCTGCTACATGTGGAGTTTTATGCCCACAATTTGGACATACGCAATTGCCACCAGGACCTAAACCAAAACCACCCATTCTTCCTCGTCCAGCCATTTTACCCTCCTATTTAGCATCTATTTTCTAAGCTCTGCCAGCCTCTTCTTAATCTGCTCTAGCTCTTGCTCTAAGGCCTTTAACATCTCCTCCAGCCAAGCAAGTTCTTGCTCCTTTGATATCGCTGGAGTTGCCGGGGCCCAAGGATATCCTGTGGGTGCCGGTGCTGTGGTTGGGATATCGTATCCATAGGGCGCCGGTATCGGTGGATATCCTCGTGGTCCGAAAAGCCACCAGCAAGCCCCTCTTCCGTAAAGCCATCCTGGCCTTTCCCAAGGTGGTAGGTGGCTGAAGGGTCCTCTGCCAGGCCACGATCCTTGAAATCTGCGCCATCCAAACCATCCGTTTGGCATTCAAATCACCTCCTTTTTATTTTCTAAGCTCTTCGAGCCTTTTCTTGATCTGGTCTAACTGCTGTTCGAATGTCTTTATCTGAGTTTCCAGCATCTGCAGTTCTTGCCCTTTGGGCACCTGAGGCATTGGCGGCATTATCGGAGGGGGTGTAGGTGCCTGTTGCATGAACCCCATGCCCATTCTCCCACCGCCTCCACGTCTCCTGCCTACACCCATTCCCATGCCACCGAACATTGGCATCGTTGCTGCGGTGATTGGAGGGAGTTCCCCCTCTAGGTATTTCTTCACCGCATCTCTCACGCTAATTCCTTGTGCAGATACAATCTCAACTCCTGCCTGGTTAAATACCATGGATGCATTGGGACCGTAATTACCAGCTATCACCGCCTTTGCACCTTGATTAACGACCAGCTGAGCTGCCTGAATGCCGGCACCACCCATTGCACCTGCGTACTGATTCCGAATCACGGAACTATTCTTAATCTTCTTCCCTTCAACGTTTACGACCGTAAACGTCGGACATCTTCCAAACACGAGGGATACCGTGTCGTCTAAACCCCCTACGGTCGTTGCAACTACGATTTTCATTTTCACCTCATTTTTGATGCTCTTTGAGCCGTTTTCTAATTTCTTCTAATTGCTGTTCTATCACTTTTGCCTGACTTTCCAACATCTGGATTTCCTGCTCCTTGGTAAACCAAGGTGCTATCGGCGCTGGTAGCATCGAGGCGGGAATGTCATATTCATACGGTGTTATCGGTCCATACATACCCGTCCACCACCATCTAGGTAGCCATGGAAATCGTCTGCAGAATGGATATGGATTTCCTCTTCCGAATCCTCTTGGCATTCTTTTCACATCCTATTTTAACGAAATTGCACCGCTTGGGCAAGCATCGATACATGCGCCACACTCTGTGCATAGCGTCTCGTCAACTGAGGCGATTTCGTCGTTCAGTGAAATAGCGCCCAAAAGGCACTCGTTTACGCACACTCCACACCCCACACACATACTCACGTCAACTTTTGCTGGCATATTTATCATCTCACTCTTTTGGCGATGCTTCTATCCTGTCTACAATCTTCACAAACGACTTTGCAGCACGTGAATTATGTTCTAACATAAGGGGCTTTCCCGCGTCCCCTGTCTCGCAGACCTTGTGGTCAATCGGAATGCTGCCGAGGAATGGCACACCTAATTCCCTAGCTGCTTTCTCACCGCCGCCCGTCTTGAAAAGATCAATAGCGCTTCCACAGTGGGGACAGGTGAAACCACTCATGTTCTCCACAATTCCAATCACCGGCATTTTGAGCTGCTTCGCGAAGTTGACCGTTCTCCTTGAATCCAATAGAGCAACATCTTGCGGCGTCGTTACGATGAGCGCGCCACTATCTGGGATCAACTGTGCCAGGCTGAGTGGTTCGTCGCCCGTTCCAGGCGGCAGGTCTACTATTAGATAGTCCAGCAAGCCCCATCTTACCTCTTTGATGAATTGTTCTATCGCCTTCATCTTGAGGGGGCCGCGCCATATGACTGGAGAATCTTTTTCCATCAAAAATGCCATGGAAACTACTTTCATGCTGGGCGCACCATCGATTGGTATGAGGACCGGTGTGATATATGCACCATCGCTGTGCAGCTTTTCATTTTCAATCCCCAGCATCTTAGGGGCATTCGGTCCAGTTATGTCTGCATCGAGCAACCCAACTTTATACCCCCTCATCGAGAGGGCAAAAGCTAGGTTAACCGCCACCGTCGTCTTTCCAACGCCACCCTTGCCACTCATCACCACTACGATATGTTTTATGTTCCCTAACGTCACATTTACACCCGTCAAATACGTCCCCTTCTTCCACGTCTTGCATAACCCCTATCTCCAAGTGCCCTGTGAATGTTCGTCGAGCTACACTTAGGACACTTGCCAGGCCTTCCCGTTCCGTATGGTTCTTCCCATTCAATGCCACAGTCATAGCATTCGAATCTCCTCGCTGCCATCTCATAATTCCCCCCATGAATTTTTATGGCCTTGCCGTTGACCAGGGCATCTGCAATTTTCTTTTTGGCAGATTCCAAGAGCCTGTGAAACGTTGGCTGTGAAATGTTCATTTTCTCAGCCGCTTCTTTTTGCTCCAGTTTCTCCACATCGTTAAGCCTGATCGCTTCGAGTTCATCAACCGCTAAACTAACTTCTTCCAAGTCTGCTAGGGGCACTCCTCTTGGCTTAAAATATGTAATCCCTGGTTCAAACCAGACTCGTCTACTCTTTCTAGGCCTAACCACGTTATGAATATATATTCATAATGTATTAAAACGTTTCGCATCATAATATGAGATTGAGCAAACCGCCTACCATCAAAGCCGAAGCGATCATGATTGCAGCGGATTTTGCCATATCCACTATTCCCAGCTCTTTAGTTAAAACGGCAAATGTAGCCACGCATGGGAAATACATCGCTAATACCACGCTAGCCACTATCGCTTGGGACATCGTCAGGCCTAGGGGCAAAAGCATCCCTATAGCCACGTCTTTTCGTAAGAAGCCAACTATGAGCGCTGCAACTGCCCCCTCTGGTAGTCCAAGCAAGCCCACCACGATAGGAGCGGCAATTTTGCCTATGAATTCGATGATTCCCAAGACATAAAGAACATTTACGATGAATACTCCCAGCAGCACATATGGAATTGCTTCCCCCAGAAAGAACCTTATCCTCATCCATAACTTCTTCAGTAATGCGCCCCAGTATGGAATCCGATAAGGTGGAACCTCCATGAATATCTCTGGACTTTTACCCTTCAAAATTTTATTGAGTAAATATCCAAGAACCATCCATACCATAAAAAGTGTGAAAAAAACGATTCCCAGACCTTTCGCACCATGTTTACCAACTATGCCAGCTATCATGGCGAGCTGAGCCATGCATGGAACTGCTATCGCCATGAGGGTCGCAGCGATGAAAACCTGTCTCTTCGTCTCCAAGATCCTGGTGGACAGAGCACCAGGAACGTTGCACCCCAAACCGAGCAGGAAGGAGATTATGGCGAAGCCATGCAAGCCTATTCTGTGCATTAGGCTGTCTACGAGCACAGCCAATCTAGGCAAATACCCACTGTCCTCTAGAAAACCCAGTACCAGATAAAAGGCGAACACATAAGGCAAAACCATTGCAAAAGGAACATAAAGCCCGGTGGTTAATAAACCCATGGACTGTACATAATCTACTTTTCCTTCTATTAGCGTTCCGATCAAAACGTCATGGACAAAACCAGGGCCCAGTAGTTCGCTCAATTTCATCACTAAAGGGGTGTAGATATCAAAGATCGGTTCGAATACGTAGCTGATTAGTCCTTCACCGATAAACCTTATGACCTGGAAGGTTAGAAGCAGTACCACTATAGCTATGGGGATGCCGGTCAAGGGCTTGATGCTCGCGTCCCCTATCCTCTCCAAAAGGGTGTGGTGACGATGGGTCACGGTTTGCACCTGGCTGACGATCCTGCCAACCTCAGCCCACCTTTGCTCATCACTACGTTCATCGTCGACCGACATCTTAGCCCTCCTACGTGACCGTACGAAGTACGACCCCTGGTAATCTGGAAACAAGTTCTTTGATTCCCTCACCCGTGATGGCAACTGTGGGCGCGACTGGAACACCTAGAAGTTTTTCGAGTTTCTCCACATCGATGACGATGCCCTTGTGCTTTGCCTCATCCCACATGTTAAGCGCTACGATTACCGGTGTTTTTCTTTCCAGCAACTGAAGTGTCAGATATAAGCTCCTCTCCAGGTTTGTGGCATCAACCACATTGATGACCACATCTCCCTTTTTCAGCATCTCAACAGCCACTTCCTCTGCCCTGGAGATTGGCTCTAAGGTGTACGTTCCAGGCACGTCAATTACCTCCGCCCACTGATCTCCGAGCTTCATCGCGCCCTTCTTGAGTTCGACAGTAGTGCCAGGATAGTTTGAAACTATGACGTTCACACCTGTCAGCCTGGAGAATATAGCACTCTTACCCACGTTGGGATTTCCCATAAGGAGTAATTTCATTTCTTCACTTCCACAAAGACTTTCGCTGCCATCCCCCTCCCGATCGCAACCCTGGCTCCATCTACTTCAACAACGATCGGTCCTCTCAGAGGGGCAGAAGTTATTTTTCGAATGGTCTTCCCGACTCTGATGCCTAACGATGCTACGCGTCTCTGAAATCCTATTCCGCCTTCGAGATGTTTTACTATTGCAACTTTTCCCGTATCCAGCTCGGTCAATGGTATCATGGAAATCTCTCCTTTTTGATACAACATGATGCTCGCGCAATTGGATTTCCATCAGGGCATTTTTTGGGGTGTCCCATCAGCGAGCAAAATCGTCGCTCCATGTCATCAGATACCACATGCTCCAGCTTGCAAGCCTCCTTGTGTGCGTTACCTTCCCTCATCCCCAGAAAATCGACCAAAAATCGTTCCAGTAACCTGTGTCTTCGCTTGACCTTCAGGGCAACATCCAGCCCCTTTTTTGTTAGCAATGCTCCATAATACGGCTGATAATTTACGTATCCCATATCAGCCAGCTTCTGCAACATCTCTGTTACGCTTGCGGGCGCCACCCCTAAAAAGGATGCAATTTCGGTGGTTTTTGCTGGTTTTCCACCCTCGGTCAAGGTGTATAACGCCTCAAGATATTCCTCAAATCGCTCTTCGCTCATGTAACCAGATTTTTAGGGATGCCAAAAAATATAAAGGTTTGGGTGTCTATTCAGGCTTCTCGCCCTCTTTGCCCCTATACACATAATACAGCTTTTTGCGATAGAAACTCAGTGGATGTGAAACTTTTTCGCACAACGCCTCTTTCCCAATACAGTTTCCATATGTCGCCATCGTCGCGCATGAAGGCGCGGTATATGCCGTCCCGGTCGAGCCAAGAATGTGCTGTACCTGGTACCTTGTCTTCTCTTCATCAAAATCGGGCAATACCCTGTATATGTCGATTATTTCGTCCGCGCTCATCCCTATGTTGGCCAAGAATGACGTAAGTGCAAATCGTGCAGAGTGTGCGATATTTTGCCCACTTTGAACCGCAGCCAAAAGATGCCTGATGCACGGCGGAAAACATTCTGAATCGATTTCAGCAAACTCATCCATTTTGAACTCGGATTTTCGTTTTTCCAGATGCCGTCTGATTTCCTCAATGTGTGAAGATAGTGATTTTTGCACCACATCTGGAACTTCCATAGGAAGCGATGCCTGTATTTTCTCCCGTATCGCCTCTTGAAGCAATCTTGCAAACTCCTCCTTGGTCATGAGCACGTAACTTTTCTCCAAACGGCGATTTGCCAACTTCCATTTTGGGTCCCTCATCCTGCTGGCAAACCGCAGATAATCGGTGAAGTGCATTTGAAGCTCGTTCCCTAGGATGGTGCAGTGAATGCCAAACTCCTTCCCCACTTCTTCTAAAAACTCAGGGGATTCGAACCTCATCTGCGCATACGCTGCCTTAGCTTCTATCAATGCACATCTCCTGATGAGATAGTAGTCTCCTATGCACGAGATAAAAAGTCTGACAAGCGGGTAAGAGAAAAGTTCTACCTCAGCCAAGACGTCGCCGCTAAACGGCTTTTTTATTTCCCCCTCCATAGCTTGAATCACTCTTTCCTTTGCCCTGGCAATGACAGCTTTTCCAAACTCGCCACCGCTTAAGAAACTCTCCAGTGATTTACCCGAGCGTTTTACATAATCGGATGCTTTAGAAGTAAAAGGGTAGTACGCAAGCCTTAACTCCATATTCAATCCGATTCAATTCTAGGAGCAAGTAGGTATTCAACCTTGCCCTTGCCACCCGCTACGCTGAAGTTAATCTTAACAGGATAGTCCTTCCCAAGGTGAACTGTAACCTCGTTTGCCTTGCTGATCGCCTTGCTCATATCACTCAGGTAGTCAAGCGAGAACAGAGAACGTGCTGGACCGGATGCATCCAAACTAATCAGTTCGTCTTTAGTCAGTTGAAACCTAACCCGATTTGTATCGCTTTCTGCCTCCATAAAAAACGTGCTTCCATCCACACCAAGCGCTAGGTGATCGCTCACCTTCTCGGCTGCCTTGATGGCAAGACGCAAGTCACTTCCCTTTAATGTCACCTTTGCAGGCAGCTCCAGACTTGGCACCTTTGGCTCCTTTCGCATCGCTGCAAGATCAATCAGCGAGAGTGTATATGCCAGCCCACCCATCTTGAGGAGCAAGTTATGTTCCTCTGGATCCAATTCGATCTCTATCTTGTCCGATCTTTCAGTCATACTCAAGATATCCACGAGCGTCTCTAGATTCAGTCCAATCTCACCATCTGTACATTCATAGGATTCAAACGCATCTGGATGAAGACCAAAAGAGATCATTGCAACGTTTGCCGGATCCACTGCATTGATGCTGATACCATCTTTGCTAAGCTTAAGTTTCGCCTCATCCACGAGAGTGGAGATTGCCTCGATTGAGTCCTTCAATATGTCTGCGTTGATTACAGCCTTGAACATTTTTACACCCTTTCTCGATACTGACCTATCGGCTTATAATTATTTTGATAACAAACATCAAGCGTATTCTCTCCAGGTTTTGCCGCACTTCGTGCACCTGAAAAATCGTACCTCGCCCTCATCCGCAGATCGTAGTTGACGGAACCACCAGTATGCCTTATCATTACCGCATTCTGGACAGCGTACCTTCGTGGTGGGCAGTCCTACGCGCTCTTCTCCCTCGATGACGGGGATCTCCTTTTCCCGTATGGGTTCTTTAGAGACGAATGGTGCTCTGCCTCTTTTTTCAGTGTGCCCACACCTTCGACAGCTCAGCCCATCATCTGACGGCAACAGCATACTACCGCACTTGGGACAAAATCTCATCGATATCCTCCTTAGCATCGCGAATCATCTGCTCGTGATCAAATGCTAGCTCGGGCAACTCAGAAAGGTCGAAGAGTGCAATTCCCTTTGCATCTGTTTTTGGAGCGGGCACACCTATTGCCTTTGCCAAATAGCACAACGATATCACCCTTCCTCTTGGGTCTCTATCCGGCTCAGAGTATACGCCTACTAGCTTTACGATGTCTACATCCAATCCGGTTTCCTCTTTTACCTCTCTGACCAACGCCTGCTCCACGGTTTCGCCCTTCTCGACAAAGCCGCCGGGAAGCGCATAGCAGTTCTCAAACGGCGGATTCTTTCGCTTGATCAATACGACCTTGCCATTTAGCAGAACTATCGCGTCGACTGCTAACATCCCATCAATCAGGACCATGATGACACCCTTAATAAACCTATAACCATAATAAACTCAACTCAATAGTCTTAATAAACCCATAGCCTATAATGGTGTTGCAATGCTCGAGACTTTCCTTTGGGTAGCGCTTGGATTATTCGTAATTGCATCACTAGGACCCAGAAACAAGAGGCCTTCGTTCTTGGTAGGTGCCATTGGATGGGCACTTTTTACTATATACTGGGCCATAGAACCAACGTACTATCTGGGAATAGGGGATTTTTACAACGCTACGCTGACGTTTTTGACCAGCATATTCTGCATATTCATTGCGCTCCTCAACACCAAGGCATATCTCTCGAACGTATCGAAGAAAGCGTCGAAGAAGGTGTCGAAGACACTGTACGCACCGAAGGTGCTTAAAGCGACGGAGTCGCTGTATACCATTACATGTGCGGCTGCAATTGGTGGGGTATTCTATTTCTCGTTCGCCGAGGTTTCCACGCTAAATACATGGCTAATAGATGTTGTGACTAGTCAAACTGTCTGGATTTTGCGTTCGTTGGGCGTCCTAGCAACATTCTCGGGCAAGCACATCTTTGTCAATCGCTATGATATCGAAATAATCCTTGCATGTACGGGCATTGAAAGCATGGCACTATTCGCAGGAGTGATAGGGGCGGTTGAAGCACCCACCAAGCGCAGGATCAAGGCTTTCATGATTTCCGTGCCAGGGATATACTTGCTAAATCTACTTAGAAACGTGTTCGTCGTGGTGGCTTCTGGATATCAGTGGTTCGGCCCCGTGGATAAGAGCTTCTACATAGCTCACCACCTCATCGCAAAGATTGGTTCAACCGTAGCGCTGCTTGTCATAGCATATGCAGTGCTACGAATCCTACCTGAACTGGTGGATTTGATCGCAGACGTTGCGAGGATGTTCAAAAATCTCGGAGGGAGCTGATGCTGGCAAAGGGTTCGATTAATTGGATTTTGATGCCACTGGTCATAGCAGTCGGTGCTTGGCTCCTAAAGTTGTACCCGATTACGGTCATCGGAGTCATCATGACAGCTTTTTTCACGATCTTTTTTAGGGATCCCGAGCGCGTAGCACCAAGAGATGGTATGGCCTCGCCTGCAGACGGTGTGGTGCTCCAGGCGGGCGAAAAAGTGAGCATATTTATGAGGTTTAGGGATGTTCATGTTAACAGGGCACCTATCTCAGGAGTTGTGAAGAAAATTGAACACAAGAAAGGAGAACATAGACCCGCATTTTCAAAAGGCTCGAGCGAAAACGAGCAGAATAGGATTACGATAGAAACTGAATATGGAGAGGTGATCGTGACCCAGATTGCAGGCATTCTAGCAAGGAGAATCGTTTGTCACGTAAAAGAGGGAGAGGTCATAGCAAAGGGACAGAGGATAGGCATGGTTCGCTTTGGATCAAGGGTGGAGGTGACAATTCCAGATGCGTTCAATGTCGTCGTTAAAAAAGGAGACAGGGTTAGAGCAGGAGGGTCAATAATCGCGAGGTTGGTATGAGCGAAAACATACTTAGGATGATTAAACTGCCGGATTTGGTGACGGTTGTAAATGCGCTTCTGGGCTTCACGGCCATACTGATGGTAGTGTATGGAAACCTATCAAACGCTGCAGCGCTGGTCGTGCTCGCAGTCGTGGCAGATGGGGTGGATGGTGTCGTGGCGAGAGAGATCGAGCACAGCGCCTTCGGAATAAATCTGGATTCATTGGCAGATTTGGTCTCCTTCGGGGTGGCGCCCGCCATGATAGGGTATCTATTGATGAAGGAAGTGAGCCCTTATGTAGCGTCTGCCCTTTCAGCCGCATACTTGGTCTGCGGCACCTTGAGGCTAGCTAGGTTCAACGTTTCAGCAAAAACAGACGTGTTTCTCGGACTCCCGATGACAGCATGTGGCATATGGGTTGCGCTATTGGTCATGGCGAGGGCTCACGCATTGATTCTGATAGGCTCATTTGTAATTTTGCCGATATTGATGGTCAGCGACATTGAATATAGCAAGATCAGGGATAAAAGAGTCATGATTCCAACTGGAGTTGTGTTCATCACGTCTGTAGCATCCTATGTGGCGCTCAGGGAGCTGTACTGGTGCATCATCATGGGGATAGGATTGATGGGAGGCTACATCCTTAGCCCATTAGTGTTGAGGAGGAGACATGGCATCCGATAAAGAGCGGGCATTATTTGAGGTTGGGATCAAGTTGGGGGCGCTGTATCACCAATACGTGGGAATGCCCATAAATGCAGATATGCTGGACGAGTTAGAGCATGTGATTGAAAAAAGTGTTTCGCTGCAGCCGTATGTGAGCTCTGTAAAGGTGTCGATAGACAGGGAGGCGGTGCGGAAACGTCTCAACGAGTTTGGCTACTGCGAATTAGAGGGAAAAATGCTGGATGTCAAGGTCGAGGTGCGATATAAATCTGCAAGGATTGTGGGACGGATAAAATACGATGAAGAGCGCGATTACCCGATGATGTTTGTGGAACCATGTGCAGAATTGCCATAACCGGTCCACCAAGGATCGGAAAGACCACGATATGTAAGAGTGTCACAGAATCTCTGGGCCGCAAAGTCGGAGGAATGAGCACCTCAGAAATCAGAGACGATGATAGAATCGGATTTCGAATCACGGATTTGATGACCGGCGCAACTGGCACGCTTGCACATGTCCATGGCCCTGGTCCAATGATTGGAAAATATCATGTCAACCTAGCAGATTTAGATAACATCGGCGCAAGGGCCATCGAGCACGCCTTAGACGCAGAGCTGATCATCATCGATGAGATAGGACCGATGGAGCTGAAGTCCGAGAGATTTGTTCACGCCGTGGAAATGGCGCTGAGCTCAGATAGACCCATGCTGGTCACATTGCATCAGCGGTCAAGACATCCGTTGGCTGAACGCATTAGGTCAGGGTTCAAGGTGATGGGGATAACCAAGGAGAATAGAGATGCTATCGCCAACAGGATAATAGAGGAGATATGCAAACCGAGATAATCCAGGAAGGCAGCACAAAAATCGTGGTCCCTGTATTGGAAAAAAGGGCAAATTACCCTCCCTCCAGCGCACCGGTATTCTACAACCCAAGGATGGAATTGAGCAGAGACCTTGGCGTTGCATGCGTGGCGGCGTTTGCAGGCAAGCGCAAGCTCTCTTATGTGGATGTACTCGGCGCAACCGGCATACGCGGCATAAGAATAGCAAACGAAGTGGGGCTGGAAGTCGCCATCAACGATTGGAGCCAACAAGCGCATGAATTGATCGTGAAGAACGTGGAGTTAAATCGATCAAGCGCCAAGGCCCTGAGAAAAAATGCGAATGTACTGCTTTCCGAGTCGTACTTCGACATCGTCGACCTGGACCCATTTGGTTCGCCTGCGCCATTTCTGGATGCCGCCTGTCGGTCCGCGAACAAGATGCTCTGCATAACTGCCACGGATACAGCGCCACTATGTGGCGCGCACAGGGCATCGGGCATCAGGAAATATGGTGCCATCCCTCTAAAAACGGAATACCACCCTGAGATGGGCGTACGCATCCTTCTGGGCGCAATCGCCAGAAATCTGGCAAGATATGACAAATCGATGTCGCCTTTGTTATCCTATGCCATGGAGCACCATTTTAGAGCTTATCTGGCTGTGGAAAAGGGCGCCGCAAAGTCGAATGAGATGATGAAGCAAGTGGGTTTTATATGCCATTGTTTTTACTGCGGCTTTAGAAGCTGGAAGTACGGCTTGGCAGCCCACGTGCCGGAAACGTGCCCTTCCTGCGCTGAGCACATATCACTGGCCGGTCCCCTCTGGCTGGGAAAATTGCACGACAAAGAATTTTGCAAGTTGGTCCTAGGCGAACTAGGGTCCAGAAAATTGGGCACCCTAGAAAGAGCGACGAAACTCGTACGCCTGTGCGCTGAAGAGTTGGACATTCCTACCTACTACGACCTGCATAAGATCTGCAAGGAGTTAAAAATCGCGCCACCACCGATGAATAACGTCATAGAAGCGCTACGCAGAGATGGTTTTAAATCATCCAGAACCCATTTCTCTGGTGTTTCCTTTAAGACTGATGCACCGCTGGAGAACGTCAAAGAAGCCCTTTGCCGATGATGTAGATTTCTGCGCTCTCCTTTCTGGATGCTTGGGGACCATACACCTTGACAAAACTGAAATGTTTCTTCACCGCAGCAAGAAAGTTAGAGAACATGTCGCCCTGAAACACCTTCACGACAAAATTTCCACCTGGTTTTAATATCTTCGTTGCAACATCTAGCGCAGACCTGCACAGATCGATTGACCTCGCATGATCTAAGCTCCAGTTGCCCGAAAGGTTTGGAGATGCATCGCAAATGACCACATCTGCACCACCTGTCTTTTCAATCATGCCCTTAATGGATTCGATGGTGGAGGGGTCAGTTATGTCTCCCCTAAGCGTCTCCACACCACTCAAAGGTGCAATGTTCTGGATGTCGACACCCAAAACAAAACCACCTGAGATTTCTTTCGCAACTTGAAGCCATCCTCCTGGAGCGGCGCCAAGGTCAACGACCGTATCACCCTTTTTGATCACGCTATGCTTTTGATTGATCTGCAAAAGTTTATAAGATGCCCTAGAGCGGTAACCTTCTTCCTTGGCTTTTCTGTAAAAATGGTCCTTGCGGCGCGGCATAATCTCTGTGAGTTAATGTGGTTGAAGTATCTTTAAAGTTTTTCATGACGAAAATGTTAAGATAAGGCCATGTAATTAGGATAACGTATGAAAGGGTATAGGGATTGGGGGCTCTCAGCCAGGATGTTCCTGACGATGTTTCTGCTGGGAGTGGTGTATCTTGCCTTCATCTCCATACTTTCGTATGCGGGATATGGCATCGGGCCCATTCTCATATTTGTGGGATTCACGCTAGGCATACAGTTTTACTTCTCGGACAAACTCGTGCTGTGGAGTATGGGCGCCAAGATCGTAGATGCTACAGAGGCGCCGAGATTGCACGACGCGGTCGAGCATCTCTGTGCAGAGGCAAACCTGCCCAAGCCGAAAATTGCAATTGTGAACAGTCCAATCCCAAACGCATTCGCAACCGGTCGAAATAAGAAGAATGCTGTGGTAGCAGTAACGAGCTCATTAATGGACAAACTCAGTCAACCAGAGTTGGAAGCGGTGTTGGCGCACGAGCTGAGTCACATCAAGCATAGAGACATGTTCGTGATGACTCTTGCCAGTTTCTTCTCCACGATTGCGTTCTTCCTGATGAGATACCTGATTTTCTTCGGGGATAGAAGGAGGGGTAACCTCATGCTGATCTGGGCAGCTTCCATATCAGTTTGGCTGATCAGTTTCATATTGATCAGGACGCTATCGAGGTATAGGGAATTTTCGGCTGACAGAGGTGCAGCGCTCATCACGGCCAAACCATCAAACCTCATCTCCGCACTCCTGAAGATCAGCGGATCAATTAAGCGAGTGCCACCGCAAGAGCTCAGGAGGACGGAGGGCATGAACGCATTCTTCATCATTCCCGCCCTATCGAAAGGTTCGCTCATGAACCTGTTCTCCACGCACCCTCCGATAGAAAAACGAATCGAACGGCTTGAAAAGATGGAGCTTTGAGCATGGTATCGCTGGACATGAAAAGGAGGGGCAAATGCATCGCACGCCTGTCCCAGGAACAGGCGCAGAGGTTCCCAGAGGATTTTCCCACGAAAGTTGGCGAGCAAGGTATCCCATTCCAGACGCAGACCGTTAACACGGAACGTGGCTTTGAGGTCATGATATATACATATCCGGAGTACGAAGACAGTTTGAAGAAGCTCTTGGATGAGTTTTTAGTTGGATGAATGCTCCGGCCGGGATTTGAACCCGGGTCTTCGGCTTTCTTCGCCCTTTTTTGGTCAAGCTTCGGTCTGCTTCGCAGACAGAAGGTGTTTCCGCAAAGCAGAAACCCGCTTTTTTTCCAAAAAAGGTTGCTCGAAAGGCCGGAATGATTGGCCGGACTACACTACCGGAGCAATGGGCCCGATGCGATTCGAACGCATGACCACTCGGTATCACCACAACCCTCAAAAAAGGTTGGTTATGAGCCGAGCGCTCTAACCAGACTAAGCTACGGGCCCCGTGACATTAGATATACTATTTGGTTACACTTAAATCTAATCGGTAGCACGTACGGAACCACAATAAATAAAGGCAACACCACATAAAGAGATAATCATGGTCATAGAGGTCATTCGTGCGTTTGGGCACGAGAACATCACAGCCAAGCACAAAACCACGTTTGAGATCACCAAGGATCCTGAGATTGCAAAGAAGGCAGATTGTATCATCGCCGTGTCGGCTGAAAAAGGAGCAAGCGATCTCTCCCGACAATTTAAAAATGTAGCGAGTCGACCTGATGCATTAATCGTGGTTGATCTCTGGGCGAGTGGAGTGCATGAACGAATAATCGGATGTGGACATCCTGATCTGAGGTTTCTTGATCCAAAGGATCTGGTTGGACGAACGAGCTCATACATATGCGCCAGAACGCTGATGATTCGCACTGATAAAGCAGCATTTCATCTCAATCGAGAATTTGTAAAAAAGATTCAACATAGGGATACCCTGATAAAGATAAGGCTAACCGCGAGATCTGGAGCGAGCAGGTAGCCCATGTATCATGAATAATATGATGACAGTGCTAGCAACCATACAAACCGCCAGCGAAGAGACCATTATCTCCCATCCAGGTAATTTGCCCTCTATGCAATACCTGACGCTGCCTACGATCGCTGTGATGATGAACGCAGATGAAACTGCAATAACGCCCCCGCCAATCAACGACCGGAGTTGAGATGCCCCTTTTGCATCAAAGAACACAGAGCCGATGATGAAGGAGAACGCCCCTATCATCAACACGAATGCTGGATGTATTGGAAGCCCAGATTCGAATAAATACAGCACTCCAAACGCGATTCCAAGCATTACCAGCGCCATAGCAATGGAAATTACCAGCGCTTCAACAAAGTAGTTGGACCTAATTTCCCTAATTTATCTCCCCCCTCATTGGAATATAATCCTCATGGTTTATAAGTTAACTCAATGGATAAATCTATATCTGTTAAACATAAGTTGCCTATGGGATGAAAATGGTAGAAAAAAACAGAGCAGAGCAGAGATTTAGAGATATGGTCAGCCATTTTGCCAGATACCATCCCTTAGAATGCCCCTATAAAGTAGTATGCATAGCCCCTGCTGAAGCATGCCCAAAAAACCCAGAGAAAATTCCCAAAACCATCTCAGCACTTCGCCCACCCACCTGCTTTATCAGAAGACCAGGGAAATGGTATGAAGAGGAATGGATAGATCTCAGGACCACATCCTGGGTAGAGGTTTTGTCCCTCCAGAAGCCATTGCTGTTCGTCCTATTCGTAATAGTCACAGTCGTGTTCTTCTTCCTCGTTACCGTCCTGATGGTCATAACATGATTTTGCCCTATTATCCCATCAGGCTTCTATGCCGCTTAGATGGACTTGAACTTGCATCCCGCGGTTTCCGTGCTCTGAACTATGGCGACCCCAGTGCTCGTTCCAATTCTGGTGGCTCCAGCCTTGATAAGAGCGATTGCATCCTTCCATGTGCGAATACCACCAGACGCCTTGACGCCTTTACCGAACGCCTTTCGCATCAATGCAACATCGCGAACGGTTGCCTTGCCATAAAAACCAGTGGAAGTCTTCACGAAATCCGCACCAGCCTCCTTGACTAGTTGGCATGCCTTTATCTTTTCTTCGTCTGTCAAAAGTCCGGTTTCGATGATGACTTTGACGATCCTGCCATCGGCGGCATCGACCACAGCTTTTATGTCTTTTTTTACTACATCATAATCGCCGGATTTAAAGGCCCCTATGTTCATCACCATGTCAACCTCTCTGGCTCCATTTTCTATGGCATTCTTTGCTTCGAATGCCTTGACATCCGATGTAGTTGCTCCTAATGGGAAGCCTATGACCGTACATACTTTAATGTCGGTTTTCTTCAGCAACCCTGTAGCCAGGGAAACATGGATGGGATTGACGCAAACTGATGCGAAATGGTATTCTTTTGCTTCGATGCAAAGCCTTCTGATGTCATCAGCTGTTGCATCTGACCTTAGCAAGGTATGATCAATCGTCTTTGCCAGCTGTTCTCTCGTGATCATCTCATCACCATTGAGCAAAGATATTTTACCTTACAGCTGTGCTCGATCATCGAAGTTACGACGTATGCCTCCTCAAGAGTTTCTCCGATGGCAAATGTGCCGTGCCCCCTTACTATAACGCCCTTGTGGTCCTGCAGTGCATATGAAACAACCTCTGCAAGCTGTTTTGTGCCCGTCTCGCCCTCGACTATAGGTATCTCATGGAGTAAATAAAGGCCCTCGCAGTCCATGGGCTTTATGTTCTTCCCTCTCACCATCAATGACCCTACCACTGCATACGGGGGGTGTGCATGGATCACAGCAAGGGCAGACGTGCTCCTGTATACCTCCCTGTGAACTGTCGCCTCTATTGATGCTTTCAGGTCAAAATTTTTTGATTCCTCCAGATCAATCTCAATAACGCCGCCATCAGATATCTCATCCAGCATCGCACCGCGCTTGGTTATGATCATCTTGTTGTCAACCCTGACGCTGATGTTGCCGAACTGAGAGCTTACCAAGCCACTCTCTACGAGCTTCTTTCCGAACTTTGCCATCTCCTTTAACATTTCCATATCATCTCTGTGGCTCGATAATCACCTTAAGAGATGTCTTCGCATCTGCCACAAGCTTTAAACCCTTAGCTGCGTCTTTCAAGCTTAGTCTATGCGTTATCATATCATTGACATTGATCTTTCTAGAGCGGATCAGTTCCATCGCCGTTTGAATGTCCTTAGGGCTGCCGCCATAGGAGGTCATTAGGGTTATCTCGTTGCGCCAAAGCTCGTTCATTGGGACGGGGATATCTACACCTGGCTCGGGTACCGCAAAAAATAAAACAGTGCCACCCCTGTCAACGGACTGCAACGCTTGCACAGCAGCTGAAAATGCCCCAGTGCAAACTATCACAAGATCTGCCAGCCTGTCTTCATTCACCTTGCGCACTTCGGCCGGCACATTTTCCTCGGCATGTATGGTTGCATCTGCTCCGAATTTTTTTGCTGCTTTAAGGCGATATTCGGTGATATCCGTTGCAATGATCCTTCCTGCTCCAAGTGCTTTAGCTAATTGTATATGCAGTAATCCGGAAATGCCGCTGCCTATGACTAATACGCTCTGGCCTGGTTGTATATGTGCCATTCTCTGCCCTCGCACGACACAAGCCAATGGCTCGATAAAGGTCCCCTCTTCGAAGGATGTCTCTTCAGGAAGCAGAAACACACCTCTATCAACATTTATCTGTGGAACCCGGATAAACTCTGCAAAACCACCAGGATCGTAATTCGTCTTGTGCAGGGTTTCACAAGCAGTATGATGACCGTTAAGACAGTAACGGCAGGTATTGCAAGGAACGTGGTGAGAGACGAAAACCCTATCGCCTTTTTTGTACCTTTTAACATCCTTTCCGATCGCAACGATCTCTCCAGTAATCTCGTGTCCGAGTACCAGAGGCGCTTTTTTAATACGGTACCACTCCATGACATCGCTGCCGCAGATACCGCTGGCAATTACTTTTACCAGCAGCTCCCCTGGACCGATTTGTGGAGTTGGCATTTCCTCTAAACGCACGTCCTTGTTGTTGTAGTACATTGCGACGCGCATAAACGCTTTTAATGGTTTCTGTGTTAAAGGATTTTTCGGCACTTGGCGAAATGACGTATAACGTATTATGGTTAAAAGAAGTTGCCGAAGGCAATTTGGGCGAAGGTGCGAAGCACCGAAGCCTTTTATCCGCTGTTAGGCGATAGTGCGAACGGAGAGGATTAATTTTTAGTACTTGAGGACTCATTATTTATCTGCCCTCTTAAAGAAAAACAAAAGTTTGAGAAACTTCCATATATTTTTACATGGAAACAATGCTCCAGTATTTTTGATGTATTTTTTGTGCTCATCTCCAAATCTTTTTGTCAATTCTTTATCTTCCAGCCATCCCGCAACGAGAACTGGAATTAAGAAAATTAGAGCAGTAAGAAGAGATAGTATGTTATTTTTGAAGAAGGCAAATGCTAGAGTGGCACAAAAAGAGCCAAGGTACATAGGATGTCTGATGTAGGAGTATATCTCAGAAGAAACCCCTGTTCCTTCTTCGGGGTAGACGGTGTATATCCCAAGCCCATGTCCAACAGTATCGAATCCTGATTTTCGTATATGCAGGGTTGTAAGAGGTCTAAAGATTATAAGAAAGACACCAATTACTATCGCAAGCCAAAAGGGAAGTAGAGCTTCCCCTCCTACTAAGAGAGGGTGAAAAATGCAGGCAAACCAAGTTGCGAATATAGGCATAATGAAATGAAAAAAGAAGTACCGATATGCTAGCTCTCCATACTTCTCTCGATATTTCTTGGCATTTTTCATGTGACCATAGGCAAAGACACAGCAAACTAATGCGACAACGAGTTGACTGATTAAGGCTCCATACCATACTAAAGAATCAAACCACCAGAAGAAGACCATACATAACATGAAAAGCAGAAACCAAATGATGAATATAGCTGCGCTTTTCCAAGGGATTCTAAACTCTGGGACCTTTTCTTTCAACAGTTCATAGCCTTTTTTCTGAGTCATTATTTATTCTCTCCTTTTTGAATGATAAATTAATTAGTTTCCTGTTTTTGTACCTCGTAGTGAGCATTTCGCCTAACGTTTTCGGTGTAAAAGAAGTTCGGCGAAGCCGAATTTGGATAGAGCGAAGCATAGTCTTTTACACCGTGTTATACGCTGTTTCGCCTTCTTCTCTAACTTAATTAAGCACTTGTATGGGAATGGTAATTTATTTTACCGACCCCATCGGAGCTATGATTTTTCCGTACACCTCATTCAACACTTGAGCTAAGGCTGCATAAATTGCTGAAAAACCGCAGATAAGTCCCTCGTAACCTGCAATACGCGTTATTATGATGTTACCTGTAGCATCTCCAAGAGCTAACAAGAAGAACAATAACGCCAATGATCCAAATACCAATTGTAGTGCCCTATCAATCTTTAATGTGCCTATGAACATAACCGCCGTGAATATGCCCCACATAAATAGATACGCAGCCATCGCAGAACTCTCAGGAACTTCGCCCCATCCTACCTTTGGCATCACTACCAGAGCAACTAAAGAGAGCCAAAAAAGACCATAGGATGTAAATGCTGTTGTACCAAATGTATTGCCTTTCTTCTATTCCATTATCCCTGCAAAAACCTGCGCTAACCCACCATAAAATATACCCATAGATAATATCATAGACCCTAATGTGAAGAGGCCAGCATTGTGCAAGTTCAACAAGACAGTTGTCATACGCATGATTTCATCACCATCCTAATTTTTTATACTCTTGTTTTTATAAGGGATTCCACTACAGATGGATCGGCTAAGGTGGTTATATCGCCTACTTCATCTATTTTTCCCGATGCTATCTTTCTTAAAATTCTACGCATTATTTTTCCCGATCGAGTTTTGGGTAGGGCATCAGCAAAGTGTATTTTATCGGGTGTAGCAATTGGACTAATTACCTGTCGCACATGGGTGATTAATTCCCTCCTAAGCATATCCGATGGCTCATATTCTTTCTTCAAGCTAACATAGCAATAGATCCCCTGCCCCTTAACCTCATGTGGAACGCCAACCACTGCGGACTCTGCTACTGACTTGTGAGAAACTAAAGCACTTTCTACTTCAGCTGTACTGAGCCTATGACCTGAGACATTAAGGACATCGTCGGTACGTCCCATTAGCCAATAGAACCCATCTTGGTCTATCTTACATGCGTCTCCTGTAAAATACTTGCCAGGGTACATAGAGAAATATATCTCTTTCACAAGTTGATTCTTATGGTCGCCTTGCATCCATCTGAACATTCCCAGCCAAGGACGATTGATCACAAGAATTCCCTCTTCATTTACATCGGCATTCGTTCCATCATCTCTTAGAACCTCAGGCACAACACCAAAAAAAGGTTTTGAGGCAGAGCCCGGTTTAGTTGGAATAGCCCCTGGAAGAGGAGTAATCAGGATCCCACCACTCTCTGTCTGCCACCAAGTATCTACTATCACACATCTCTCTTTTCCAATCACTCTATGGTACCACAACCACGCCTCTGGGTTTATAGGTTCACCAACTGTTCCAAGTATTCGAATGCTTGATAGATCATGCTTATTGGGCCATTCATCTCCCAATCGCATTAACGTCCGAATAGCTGTCGGGGCAGTATAGAATATATTAACTTTATAATCGTCTATTATCTTCCAGAACCTATCTGGCTTAGGGTAGGTAGGAGTACCTTCGTACATAAGTGATGTTGCCCCATTTGATAGTGGTCCGTACACGATATATGAATGCCCTGTAACCCACCCGATGTCTGCTGTACACCAAAAGATATCCTCATCTTTTACGTCGAATACCCATTTGAAACTAAGGTGAACATGAAGCAGATATCCTGCTGTAGTATGCACCACTCCTTTTGGCTTACCAGTTGTTCCACTTGTGTAGAGGATAAAAAGCGGATCTTCTGCATCCATCTCTTCAGGCTCACAAATAGCTTTTATATCTTCTGCTATCATTTCTTCATGCCACCAGAAGTCTCTACCGGGTGTCATATCTACTTTCATATTACCATAGTTATAAACAATGACCTTTCTCACACAACTACACTCTTTAATCGCATAATCTACTTTTCTTTTAAGCTCTATAACCCGTCCCCCGTGGAAACCCACATCTGTGGTTATTATCAATTTGGAGTTGGAGTCTATTACACGAGTTGCAAGTGCTTCAGAACTGAATGCTGAGAAAACAACCGAGTGCACAGCCCCAATTCTCGCGCACGCAAGCATGGCAATAGGTAACTCCGGAATCATAGGTAAAAAGATAGTTACCTTATCTCCTTTTCGTATACCGTGTTTCTTTAACACATTGGCAAATTTACATACTTCGGTGTGCAGTTGTTGATACGTGATGGTGCGGCTTTCCTTCTCTTTTTCTCCCTGCCAGATGATGGCAGCCTTATTTCTCCTCCCAGAGCTAAGATGCCTGTCTAGACAGTTATAAGAGACATTAAGCTTTGCGCCTTCGAAGTACTTAACATAGGGCTTTTCAGTCTCTCCAATACTTAAAAAGTCATACTCTAACACCTTATCCCACTTCTTGAACCACACAATATTCTCTTCTCCCTGTCTTGCCCAAAATCTTTCAGGCTCTTCTATTGACTCCTTATAAAGCCGTTCATACTCCTCTATACTCCCGATGTAAGCCTTCTCGCTCAACTCTTCAGGAGGGTAAAATACCCTCTCATCTTCTATCATAGATTTTATTTCCTTCTGCATTTTTTTACCTCCATTTTTGAATTTTATTCATAGGTGTGCTCACCCTAAGATTCTATGGCGGAATTGCGTATAACGTTCCCAGCATAAAAGAAGTTTTTGCGAAGCAAAAATTTGGGTAAGTGCCGTAAGGCACGAGCCTTTTATGCTGTGTTATATGAAGTGGCGGCATACTCTTCTTAATCATATTAAGTCAATATTGTATTTCCTTAAAAGGATTTTATTTTTATCGTCAAAGAACAACTTTCTTAGGTCATTAATTGGTTTGGCCCATAAATTATTAAGAATAATCTCAAGGCTTCCAATATCTAAGATCATTTGCTCTTTCATATTGATAAAGTCATTTCTTAATTTTTGTATATCTTGTTGAACCACAAAAGCATAAGACCATTTCTTGTAATTCTGTATCTTTTCCTTCTTCGGAACTAACGGAATGCCACCAAAGCTGATGATCTTACCTATCTGAATGTCATGCACAATAATGTTTCTATATTCTCTAATCTTCTGACTATATCTTTTGTATTGCCTCCAATCTTCTTGGTCTTTAAAATACTCATCTAACACGTTCTTTCTGCTAGGAAGTTTTATTTGTGCAGGTTTTCCTTTTTCAAGATAATCTCTATAAACTTTTGAAAAATTATCGTCATACCACTTTTCGGCCAGCTTTAGAAAATCCTCTTTCTTCAATTCCTGTAAAATCTCACTTTTTTGATCTGTACACTCAAGGATTAGCAAATAAGTTTTTAGCAGAAACTCTTCGGCCAAATCGCAAGCAGAGCCTAAATGCGTATAAAAATCTTCAAATGATGATAGCCTAAAATTCTGCAAGTGATCATAGGAATATATCAGATTTAAAAACATCGAATAATGAAAAGAGGCAATGTCTTTTATGTCTTCAGAGATACCATCTCTGGGATGAATCCTTTCATTTGGATCTTCGATTTCAAGCTCGATCCTCTTGGTGAAAGGAACTACAAAATATCTCCAGAAAGTCTCGCACTTAGGAAATCTCTCTTTGAAAAAAGTCCAATATAATCTTTCGTAACTATCGCCATCATTAGCAAAATGTGTTTTTGAAATTATGTCCTCAATTTTACTTAATGCGACTTTGTATCCCATTTTATCACCACTCAATTTTTTCCGCCATTTCATATAACTACTTATATCCGAACTATTTCTTCATTTTCACCTCTTTTATATCTACACTATCTAAAGGACTTTTTATCTTGCCCAGGTCTTTATTACTGACATGAGTATAAATTTCCGTCGTTCTTGAACTTTCGTGCCCTAACAACTCCTGAATGTATCTCAAATCTGTACCGCTCTCCAATAAATGTGTTGCAAAGCTGTGGCGTAGCGAGTGAACTGTGACATTTTTCTTAATGTTAGCCTTTTTGCAAGCATTTGTGAATATCTTCTCAACTGTTCGAGTTGTTATGTGATTCTCCTTATCTTGGCTTGGGAATAACCACTTTGATCGACCAAATTCCCTCCAATATTCTGTTAATGTTATCAGCGCCACATCAGAAAGTATCGTGTACCTATCCTTCCTCCCTTTCGCGCCCCGAATATGAATCAATTTCCTTTGAGAATCAATGTCCTCTACTTTCAACTTTACTACTTCACTTACCCGCAACCCCGCTGAATAGGTAAGCATTAAGACCGCTTTGTGCTTAATGTTGGCGACAGACGAGAGAATTTTAGCAACTTCCTTCTGACTTAACACAACAGGCAATTTCTTGTCCTTCTTCGGCCTCTTGATTTCAAAGGCAAAATTTCGCTTTAAGACCCCACCGTAATAGAACTTCAGCGCATTGATCGCGATGTTCAGGGTAGACGCCGATAACCCCCTCTTGTCTGCAAGATGAAACAGGTAGTTCTTTATGTCATCATTAGCGGCTTCTTCTGGCTTCTTCTCGATAAACCTCAGAAAGTCTCTGTTGTAGTGAATATAAGCCTTAATCGTCTTTGGGCTGTATTTTCTTGAGACGAGTTCCCTTCTCAGATATTCAAATTCTTCTTTCGGGGTTTCTAGAGAAGGGTCGATATCAAACTTCTCACCATCGAATACTGACGCGAGCTTTTCCACAATACCATCACCAGTTGGAAGACTCCAGTATTTTTCTTCTGGGTGCCACCTATAGCCTTTGATGGTTTTTATTTTGCAATGTAAGAAGGGTTGTATGGAAAGATGACTTTTATCCTGTTGTCTGTACTTTTACTGATCTTTATCTCTGCCATGCTCGATTCACCTGTACCGCCATTGCGCTTTATTATTCCTTCGCCAAACGCCTTTTATAGAGTATGTGTGGTCGGGCTCGGGCACGCGGTCTTCGGTCGTTCCGTGTGCATTACTACTGTTTGCCCTTTTTAATGCTGTTGAACAACTCATGCGCCTCCTTCGGAGTGGCATTTTCATGAATGATGGCACGGATGGCTCTGATCATCGCCACCGGGTAATCCGATTGCCATACATTTCTTCCCAAATTTACGCCTATGGCACCTTTCTGGATGCCATCATGAACAAACTCGAAGGTCTCGAGCTCAGAGTCCACTTTGGGCCCACCTGCCATAACGACCGGTACCGGACAGCCACGAACGACCTTTTCAAAACCTTCTTCAACATAGTACGTTTTTACCACTCGTGCGCCCAACTCGGCAGCAATCCTGCAGCATAAGGCGAGATATCGTGCCTCGCGCTTCTCCAACTCCGCTCCGACAGCTGTGACTGCCATTACCGGGATGCCATACTCTTCGCACTCGTTAACAAGGTTCGATAGGTTTAACAACGACTCGTGCTCGTGTTCGCTGCCCACAAAGATAGAAAGGGATACAGCGCTGGCATTGAGCCTGATGGCTTCTCTGACAGAGGTGGTAATCCCTTCGTGAGATAGTTCCTCTTTTCTGGCCATGCTCGTGCCACCGGAAACCCTGAGAATAATCGGTTTCGTCTTGGCTGGATCAACACATGAGCGCAGTATGCCCCTCGTGAGCATAATCGCATCCGCGTAGGGGAGGAGGGGTTTAATAGTTTTGCCTGGCTCTTCTAATTTGTGTGTGGGTCCTTGGAAATACCCATGATCTATGGGCAGAAAGAGAGCTCTACCATCAGATTGAATCAGTTGCGAAAGCCTGTTTTTCATCCCCCAATCCATATTCATGCCTCCTATATGCACCCCTTTATTTTCAGGTCTAACGATTAAATAGCCTTTTTCCATCAGCCAGTGATGAAATTGCCATGTGGTAAATTTACAATTAGTTCTACAAGTTTGCCTTATTTTTTGATATTCCTCTGATTCTCGTTTTTGAGCGTTCAAATCTAGCTGTACCGGACATTTAACATCGCTACAAAATTCTCTCTGTTTGTAATCCACATACCCAGCGATTGACATGATACACGATAACATTCTCAACTCCGATATTTAAAGATAGCTTTGTTACTCCAAACACGATTTTTCTATGGAAATGCGGGGGGCCGGATTTGAACCGACGAACTCCTGCGAGAGTAGATCTTGAGTCTACCGCCTTTAGCCAATCCTTTTTGGTTAAGCAACTTTCTACTTGCGTAGAAAGAGGCTGTTTCTGTGTGCCCCGAATCAAAGATTCGCGGGCAGTTCCAGATGTTCCATCTGGAACGAAACAGAAACCACCTTTTTGCTTGCAAAAAGGTTATTGACCTGACTTGGCTACCCCCGCCAACCTTTTAAAAGTTGATTTTGGTCTTAAATGTATTTATCGGTCACGCTCAGGATTGGTTTAACGTACGCTCACATGAACGGTCCTCTTCCTTGGACCGTCCAACTCCACGAGAAAAATGCTCTGCCAGGTTCCTAACGCAAGAGAGCCATTTTCGATTGGTATGATTGCGCTAGGTCCCAAGAGGATTGCCCTAAGATGGGAGTGTGCATTATGATCGATTTGATCGTGCTGATAGCCCGCTCCCTTGGGAACGACTTTGTCCAACGCGGACAATATATCTTCTCTCAGTCTTGCTTCATTTTCGTTGATGATGATGCCCGTCGTCGTGTGAGGCGTGTAGACGACGCAGAGACCATTCCTTATCCCGGCACCTCCCACGGTCTCTTTTACCCTTTGCGTAATATCAACCAGTTCGGTTTCCTGAGATGTCTGGACCTCTATATTCATGCCCATCACGCGTCAGTGATGTTTGTATTCTTCATACTCGCACTTAGGACAGTATCTACATGGATTGCCCGTATCTGGGTCCACCTTTTTGGTATCGACTCTCAGTTTTGCGCCACAGTTTGGGCATAGTTCTTCGCTCTTCCACTTGTCGGCATCCACCAATCTTTCTTCTGTCATAATAACCCTCACAGAGCCGTCGGAGGGACGGCTAAAGCAGGTTTAGAATATGCACCTTTTACAATATCAGTTTATCCCAATCTATTTATAGCCTGAGGGTTGGATCCAGCTATATGGTAACTCTCTCCATGGATATCGTGAAAAGCTTCGGATGGGACGAGAATACTAGAATAAAGGTAAGGTAATGGGGCGAAAAACGCTAGAGATATCGGAGTGCTAAGTGGACTGTGGGCTTGGAAGCCTTATAAGGACCCTTCTTTAGCCAAGAGTTATTATGAATACTGGTATATAGTGTGTTATATATCCTCCTTTCAATCCTCATTTTATGAGTCTATCCATTGAAACGGCGTCGAAGAGGATGGAGTTGAACCTCTGGAGAAACTTGTGCAACGTGGTGAAGTGCGGCATCTGGTCAAGCCCCAGTTTCT
>JASEEY010000012.1 GCA_030018435.1 Methanocellales archaeon | reverse complement strand
GCTTTTCCTTTTCCTGTCCAGATGTAGGCTAAAATCAGACCATAGTGGGATTGAAATCGTTAACGCATATATGCATAGCAAAACGCCTATTAATCGCTAAAATCAGACCATAGTGGGATTGAAATAATCGATCTTCTGCCTAGCCTCGCCTGCGGATGCCAGCTGCTAAAATCAGACCATAGTGGGATTGAAATCATGAAGTCAAATGTAATGATAGTCTTCTCCAAGAGTGTTCGCGCGCTAAAATCAGACCATAGTGGGATTGAAATATCTTTCAAGTACGCCTTTATGGCATCGATGGCATCCTTGCTGGTTTCAATAGATAGACTCATAAAATGATGATTAAAAGATCGATATCCCCCGCCCCCTTCACAAACCTTTTTCTTTATCTCGACATACATCTCGATGGTGATTTGTTTGGCAAAAGTCGTTATTGGTGAGATCGAAGAGGTAGAAGGACCAAAGGGGAACTACAAGAAACTTTTGGTCCATCCTGAAACGACCGGAAACAAGTACTGTCAAGTTTCTCTTCTCAGAATCTCGCCTGGCGAAAGATTTCCAAGGCATCTTCACCCTAGCTCAGAGGATGTGATATACGTGCTAAGAGGCAGGGCGATCTTTTCGTTGGGTGAAGAAAAGGTGGAGGTTTCAGCGGGAGAAATCCTCGTGATACCCGAAAATGTTCCTCACTCAGCAGTCAATAGGACGGAAGAGGACTTGGAGGCCATCGTGATCCAAGCTCCAATCCCCGAATTTAAATTCCTAGAACCTGCTTAGCTTGCCTGCCTTAATGTCATCAAAGAAATTCATCAGCGCATACTTGACCTTCTCCGGCGCCACGTTTATTATTTCTTCCCTTTCTTCTGGCGGAAGACTCGGATATACGGAATATTTCCCCATCGTTTTCGGAGATTCGCTGGTATATCGCACGTCTAATAACACCCTTGCGCCGTAATCTTCTGGCGACCTGATCACCCTCCCAACGGCCTGTCTAACTCTTCTGATCATAGGGGTCTCAACCGCATAACGCCACCCCCTCCCAGCGCCGAATTCATGGTCATACGAATACTGAATTGCCCTGATCCTATCACTCAGGGCGGGATACCCTACTCCGACGATGACCACAACTCTCGCTCTATCATCCCTATAGTTCACCCCCTCGGTCAGCGTTCCCCATAGGTAAGAGAGCAGTACCGCCTTGCCGCCGGACTCGCCAATTCCGAAAAACTCCTCTTTGACATCAGCGGCTGAGATGCCCATCTCATCTAAGAACACTGGGACATTGACATCTAATAACTCCTTATACCGAGCCGCTTCGCTGAAACTCGGGAAGAAAACCAAGACGTTTCCATTCGATTGCTCTATGATGTCTTCCAATACGCTTGAGACAATGCCTATTATCTCTGGGTCATCCCTGTTTCGCAGGAACAGTGGAGGAATTGTTACTGCAATGGTGCGCCTTCTTTCCTTGGGAAATGGCGAGGGATGCACGATCTCCTTTGTCTCTCTGTCAATGCCCAGCGTCGTCTTGATGACGTCAAAAGGTCGTAAGGTAGCGGACATTAGAGCTGCAGCGTATAATGAGTCAAACAACGGTTTAGTCACGTTCTTTGGGATGCAGGTAAAAAGCTCGATTCTTCCGAATACCTCACCATCTTCACGCCTGACATTTATCAGCGGATAATATCCGGGGTCGACTGCCAACTCTAAATATCTCTTGAGAAAGGTTGCCACATTCAGCAGGTGAGAAACTCTTCTAGTCTCCGATAATCCATCTTTGTACTGGCTGCGATATATCGTGTCAAATTTCGCACCGAGGGCGCATGCATCCTCGACTAAGTCGGCAACGTTGGGCAGTCGATTACGCAGGTCTGCGGTCAAACCATCTTCCGCACCGGCAGGGTCTCGTATTCGTATATCATGCCACTCGGTACCAATCCTCTCCTTTTCACCAAAGGCAAACCGAGATTCATACGTTTCCCTCAGTGCGTTTTTCAATTCAAGAAGAAGATTTTTGACATCTTTGGTGTCATGATCGCCCATGTCCGTCAGTTCGTTCAGCGCCCTTTCTATGGTGCGCTCGGTCAGCGTTAGCGATGAATGTGCTCTGGCGGCCGATTCCAGGTTGTGCGCTTCATCAAATATCACTATGATGTCTTCCAGCCCACGGCCCAACCACGACAGAAACATCATCAGGATTTCTGGATTCAACATATGGTGATAGTTGCAGATGACCAGATCAGCATCTGTCATTCCCCTCTTTAATAGCTCATATCCACATGCTCCGTCTTCAGATACCTCATCCGCAACTTCTTCTGGCGTTCTAACTCCTGAAAAAAGCCATTTGTAGAACCCCGTGTTATTGCTCTTGAGCGTCTGAAGCAGGTGCCCGCATGTCCGCTCTTTAAGAACCCTTATGCGTGCATCATCCGCCTTGGAATTCACATTTTGCTCTAATTTGATCGATTCGTATGTGTTCTCCCTGAGCACGTCACACTCCTCATAGCTTCTTTTGGCAGGACACATGTGCAGTTTGCCTTTTAGCACGATTACGTCGACATCTGCTACGCTTTTGATCTCTCTCGCCTCATCTATGAACTGCAGCATTTGCTGGTGAACGTTCGTGGTTATTATGACGGTTTTGTCGTTCTGTTTTGCGACGTGCAACGCAGGGACGAGCGCGCTCAGGGTTTTTCCCGCGCCACATGCACCTTCGAATAAGACGATTTTTTGCTCTGAGAGTGCATCATATATTTCGCCCATCGCCTCTTTTTGATTGGGATAAAATGACTTTTTTGGGAAGTATCTTAGGCAGTCACTCATCGTACTAGAAAACGCAACCTGCGTACATAAATGTGTAGCTTTTCATCCCACAAATATTTAATGCATCCTTCCCTATTTTGTATAGATGGCTCAGATGCGTGGTTGGCTGATCGATGCAGATTACGTAACCAAAAATGGTAAGGCGGTAGTAAGGCTCTGGTGCAAGGATGACGCCGGACGGGATGTAGTGATCCTTGATCCAAATTTCGAGCCTTATTTCTATGCAATTGGGAAAAGAAGCACTGATGACATAATGGATGTTAGGGCAACGCGGTATGATGAAACCATCCAGCCGAAGAAGGTTGAAAAAGTAAAAAAGAAGGATTTTGGAACCGAGATTGAGGTTTTTAAGATAACGGTTGCGCACCCCCAGCATGTGCCAAGTTTGAGAGAGGCGATTGGCAATCTTGGCTTAGACGTTAGGGAGGCGGACATACCTTTTGCTGTGCGCTATATCATCGATAGGGAGCTATCTCCTCTGGATGGAATCGTTGCAGAGGGCGAATCCATTGATGTGGATTATGCGGAGGCGGGATTTGAAGCGCGCGAAATCAGATATCAGAAGAGGGATGAAAATCCAGAGTTGCACCTCATGGCATTTGACTGCGAGATGATGAACCCTAGGGGTGTGCCCAATCCAGAGCGTGATCCCATCATAATCATATCAATTGCTCCTAGTAAGGGCGATGTTAAACTTTTAACGATGGAGAAAGACGACGCGTCCCTGCTAGGGGAATTTGTGAAATTTGTAAAAGATTTTGACCCGGACGTCATATGCGGTTACAACTCGGATAACTTTGACTGGCCGTATCTGCTCCACAGGGCCAAAGTGCATGATATACGACTCAACATAGGAAGGGATGGAACTGCGCCGCGCCTTCAGCAAGGTGCCCTCAATAAGGTTTCAGTTGTCGGTAGGCCCAACGTCGATTTGTACAGGGTCGTTGGCAGGGACCTAGGTGACATCAAGATCAAGACGCTGGAAGACGTTGCGGAGTTTTTGGACGTGATGAAGAAATCAGAGCGAACGAACATACCTGCAGCAGAGATATACAAATACTGGGATGACCCAGAAAAGCGCAAAACTCTCCTAGAATATGCAAAAGATGATGTGATGAGTACTCTCGGTATTGCTAAAAAATTGCTTCCGCTACAATACGAGTTTGCCAGAATGACCCGCCAGCCATTAGACGAGGTGTCGAAGATGGGAAGAGGGCGGCAGGTTGAATCGCTCCTGTGCGCCGAAGCTCACAAGATAGGGGAGCTGGTACCGTCCAAGGGCAGGGAGGCAGGTGAGACGTACGTTGGTGGTTTTGTTCTGGAGCCTAAGAAGGGAATACACGAGAACGTTGCCTGTTTGGACTTCTCGTCGATGTACCCGTCGATCATGATATCCTTCAACATCTCGCCAGATACGGTAACAGACGAGGATGGCTACGAAGCACCAGAGGTCGGATATAGATTCCGGAAAAAGCCGGATGGTTTTTTCAAGCGAATTTTGCAGGAATTGGTCAGCAAGCGAAGTGCGCTGAAGCGCGAGCTAGAGACGCTGCGCAAGAATACGCATGAATATCAATTGCTCGACATCAGACAGCAGGCGATCAAAATCCTGACGAATGCTTTTTACGGGTATACTGGCTGGACTCCGGCGCGATGGTACAGAAGGGAATGTGCAGAGGCTACGGCGGCATGGGGTAGGCATTTCATCAAGCAGGCGATTAAGAGGGCGGAGGAAATGGGACTGGAAGTGATATACGGTGACACGGACAGTTTGTTTGTGAAGACAGGAGATGACCAGCTCATGAAAAAAGCGAAGGAGCTTGCCGATGTTATGTCAAAAGAGCTCCCTCTGGAGCTCGATATCGAACGCGTCTATGACGTCATATTCTTCACCGAGAAAAAGAAGCGCTATGCAGGGCTTACGTCTGATGGCGAACTCATAATCAAAGGTCTGGAGGTCAGGAGGGGGGACTGGTGTGCCTTGGCAAAAGAAATCCAGGCGGATGTCGTCAGGACGATTCTACAAGAGCGCAATCCTAGCAAGGCGGTACAACTGGTCCAGGATACCGTGTCCAGGGTGAGAGAGGGAAAAATCCCTCTGGAGAAGCTGGTGATTCATAAGACGCTTACCAAGAAAATATCCTCCTACGAGTCCATGCAGGCCCATGTCAGAGCAGCGAAAAGGGCCAAGGTACCAATAGAAGTGGGAGCAAAAATTGCATATGTGATCGTCAAGGGACTTGGTAGTATTGGTGACAGGGCGTATCCAATTAATATGTTCAGCAGATATGAAAACGGATATCTATTTGGAGATGATAAGAGGTATGAGATTGACGCAGACTATTACATCAACAATCAAATAGTTCCAGCTACATCGCGGATACTCCATTACTTCGGGTATTCTGATGCCGAGTTGAAGGGAAAACCAAAACAGGCAACGTTTGATCTCTATTAGGGGGAAAATGATGGAACGATTTATTGAGCTGGCCAATGAAATAACCGATCCAGAGCTGAGGGAAAAGACCATCAAGATGATTCAGAATCCCTTTCCGACAAATCCTGACTGGAGGCATCCTGGCATTGAGTTCAGGAGGTCACCCGCGAGCACCAACATGCATCACTGCTATTCTGGAGGATTAATAGAGCACACGATTTCTGTGGTTAAAATTAGCTCTGCGATAGCGGATGTGCTGGCATCGGTGCACAACGCAGATATAAACAGGGATGCCGTGCTGGCAGGTGCGCTCCTGCACGACATCATGAAGCCAATAACGTATGAGGAGGGCGAGAGAGGGTACAATGCCTCTGATGGCGCTAAAATTTTAGACCATATCCTTCTTGCAACCGTGGAATTGTACAGGAGGGATTTCCCGATCAGCGTAGTACACGTCGTAGCAGCACATCATGGCAAGGGCAGCACAATCAGACCGCTTACCTTGGAGGCATTAGCAGTGCATTTAGCGGACACGCTTGATGCCGAATTGAACAATAACATCATAGAAGGAGCAAAAAGAATCTCCAACGTGCGCCTGAAGGAATTGGGCTGCAATATGGGCCAAGAAACGCTCAAGAAACTGTTTGATAAAGTTTCGCCGTACAAAATCGTGATAACCAGACAGAAAGATGGACGAGATGCCGTACGCAGATTGATCAAAGAGGCGCTGGATGTATCTGGTGATTAGGTGTCCTAACTGCTCACGTTTTCTCTACGCCGAGAAAAATCAGAAGATCCGGGGCTGTCCTTGCGGTCATAGAATAAAGGTACGCAGGATGAGGGTGTACGCACACGCGGACGATGAACGCAATGCGGGCGAAGTAGTACGAATTTTGCAAGAGAAGGAGTTTGGGGAGCCAGAGCTCCGGCGATATAAATGAGCAAAATGATCGAAAAACCAAAGGAAATGCATAGGAAAAAACCCAATCTGGAGAGCTATGAAGAGACGTGTAAGGGATTTAGGTGGGAAGATTTTCACGACGAAATAGAATGGTTTGAAGACGGAAAGCTGAACGCCGCTTACAATGCTGTGGATAGACATGCTAGGACTCGGAGGAAGAACAAGGTCGCATTATACTGGGAAGGAAAAAATGGAGCAAGCGAGGAGTATAGCTTTTCAGGTCTAAGAGACCTCTCCAACAAGTTCGCCAATGTGCTGAGGAGATACGGGGTTGGAAAAGGGGACAGGGTGTTTATTTTCTTGCCGAGAATTCCAGAGCTCTATCTGAGTTTCCTCGGCGCCATAAAGGTCGGGGCCATCGCTGGCGCCTTGTTCGCAGCGTTTGGTCCAGAAGCTCTCAAGGATAGGTTACTGGACAGCGGCGCAAAAATCCTCGTTACAAATTCAGAGCTGAAGCACAGGGTGTATGAAATCAGGGATGAGCTTCCCGAGCTGGAGCGTATGATTATAGTGGGTGAAGTCGCTGAGGGAGAGGTGAGCTACGAGAAGGAGATGGAAGAGGCATCACGAGACTTTGATGTAGAAAGAATGCATCCGGAGGATCCCTTATTCGTGCTCTATACATCTGGAACGACGGGGAAACCAAAGGGCGTAGTCCATGCGCACTATGCAATACTACAAGAGCATCTTACTGCGAAGTGGGTCCTGGATTTGCATGAGGATGACGTGTTCTGGTGCACCGCCGATCCGGGATGGGTTACGGGAATAGCATACGGCATTCTTGGCTCATTGTCCAATGGAATCTCATTGGTCGTCTATGAGGGTAGGTTCTCTCCGGAAAAGTGGTATTCGATAATAGAGAAATATCATGTAACAGTGTGGTACACCGCTCCTACTGCCATTAGGATGTTAGCAGGTGCAGGAGAAGCGCTCCCCCAAAAGTACGATTTGTCCAGCTTGAGATATTTGTGCTCAGTAGGAGAGCCCTTGAATCCAGAGATGGTTTATTGGGGTCTTAAGGCGTTTGGATTGCCATTCCACGATAATTGGTGGCAGACCGAAACGGGAGGCATTTTAATTGCCAACTACCCGTCTGTGCCCATCAAGCCAGGTTCCATGGGTAAGCCATTTCCAGGCATTAAAGCCGGCATCGTGGATGATGAAGGCAATGAATTGCCAGTGGGAAAGGAGGGCAATTTGGCCATAAAAACCCCTTGGCCATCGATGATGAGGGAGATATGGCGCAATCCTGAAAAATATAAGAGCTACTTCAAGGGGGATTGGTATGTTACCGGAGACCTAGCACGCATGGATGAGGATGATTACTTTTGGTTCGTGGGAAGGGCGGACGACGTCATCAAAACCTCTGGCGAGAGGGTAGGTCCCTTTGAGGTTGAATCCGCATTAGTGAGGCATCCTGCTGTGGTAGAAGCAGGGGTGATAGGAAAACCGGACCCCATAAGGGGCGAAATTATAAAAGCATTTATCGTCCTTAAAAAAGGGTACGAGCCATCAGGAGAGCTTGAGGAGGATATAAAAAAATTCGTTAAGGAGCACCTTGCAGGACATGCATATCCCAAGGAGATCGAATTTGTGAAGAGTCTTCCAAAAACACAGAGCGGTAAGATCGTGCGTCGTTTGCTCAAGGCACGGGAACTAGGGCTCCCCGCTGGCGATACGTCAACCTTGGGAAAATGAGGTGTCAAAAAGCTATAAATGCCAAAAGAGTTATAACGATGTTTCCTTAACTATACCTTTTAATCATGATAAAAAGATGGTGACATGAAGATTTGCATCAGCGGGAAGGGAGGAGCTGGAAAGACAACTTTTGCTGGAACTCTAGCTAGGTTACTCGCCAGAGATGGCTTTGATATGATAGCAATAGATGCAGACCCAGATTATAACCTTCACTCGATATTGGGAATAGAGGAGGAAAAAATTAGGGATTTGGCCCCTCTAGCAGAAATGAACGACCTGATCAAGGAAAGGACGGGAGCAGATCCAGATGTTTACGGGTCGGTATTCAAATTAAATCCGAGGGTTTCTGACCTGCCCCAGAAGTTGTGGGTAGAGGCACCTGATAACGTAAAGTTCATTTTGATGGGAGCGGTGAAAAAAGGAGGATCCGGATGTGCATGTCCGGCAAATGTGTTGTTAAAAGCCTTTCTGAAACAGGTGCTCTCCTCGGATTGTAACGTGATAGTGGACATGGAAGCCGGCATCGAACATCTGGGGAGGGGCACTGCCAAATATGCCGAAGGGTTGATTACTGTAGTTGAGCCAACGCCCAATTCAATAGAAACTGCTAGAAAAATAAAAAGTCTGGCACGGGATATCGGGTTAGAAAAGACTTACGTGGTTGGAAACAAGGTTACCAACGACGATGAAAGGCAGTTTATAAAGAAACATTTGGACGATGTTTTGGGAATTATACCCTTCGATCACACGGTAAGAGAAGCCGAGATGGATGGAAAGGCTTTGGTCGACTGCTCCGGGTCCAGGGCTCTGAAGGCTATTTCCAAAATAAAGGATGTGATCAAGGAGGAAATGCTAACATGAAAGGAACTAAATTCAAAATCGATGAGTTTGAAAGCGATCTCATCAAGGCGACGGGTTTGGAGATCACCGTTGGGAGAATCGTTGAAGAGGAGTGGGAGGAGATCCTGGGACCAACGCCCATGCCATCTGTTACAGATCTAAGAAAATGGGATTTCGCCCTGTTGAACAGGTATAAGCCGATGTATGCACCTCTCTGCGACCTCTGTTGCTTGTGCACCTATGGAAAATGTGATTTATCAGACGGAAAGAAAGGTGCCTGTGGCATTGATATAGGGGCGCAGCAAGGACGAATCGTCTTATTGGCGTGCTGCATTGGTGCAGCCGCTCATGGCGGACATGCGCGACATATAGTAGAGCACTTGATCGAAGAACATGGTGATATGCCGATAGACATGGGAAAAAACGTCGAGGTAGAAGCTCCCTTGGTTAGGCTGATTGCAGGGATCATGCCAAAGAAGTTAAGCGATCTTTTAGAGCCCCTAGAGTATGCTGAAGGGGAGTTAATGCACTCACTCTCTGCCACTCACACCGGCCAAGAAGGGTATTTCACTGACTTTGAATCCAAAGCCTTGCATGTGAGTATGACTGACCAGTTGTTGATGGAAATAGCCGATGTCGCGCAGATCTCCGCATTAGGTTTTCCAAAGGGCGATCCTGGCGCACCTTTAGTGGACATTGGCTTTGGAAGCATCGATACCAAAAAGCCGGTGATTCTCTGTATAGGGCACAACGTCGTCCCTGGAGCAGAGGTGATCAATTATCTTCGGGATCACGATCTGTACGATAAGGTAGAAGTGGCCGGCATCTGTTGCACTGCTCATGATCTGACCAGGTATGACAAAGGAGCCAAAATTGTTGGACCTCTATCGAAACAACTCCAATTTGTGAGAACCGGCATAGCTGATGTTATCATAGTTGACGAGCAGTGTGTCAGGGCGGATGTGCTTCAAGAGGCGCGCAAGACCGGCGCAGCGGTAATTGCCACCAATGACAAGATCTGTTTGGGATTGCCGGACAGGACCAAAGACTCGCCAAAGGATGTGATAGATAATTTGCTTGGCGGCGCACCGGGCGCGCTGATCCTTGATGCCGAGAAGGTTGGCGAAGTTGCAGTACGCACTGCTATCAAGCTTTCAGAGACGAGAAAGAGGCGAGCTCTGAACGTAGTTAAAGAGGCGAAAAAGTGCATCCAGTGTGGATTATGCATCCGAGAATGCCATAACAATTTGGACATACCCAGAGGAATGGAAAAGGCAGCAAAAGGCGATCTTTCATTGCTCTCAGAAATATACGAGTTGTGCATCGGTTGTGGAAGATGTGAAAATGTTTGCAGCAAAGAAATACCGATTGTCAGCTTGCTGGGCGGAGCGGCTAAAGAAATAACCAGAAAAGAGAGGTATAAAGTTAGGTCTGGCAGGGGACCGATCCAGGATACAGAGATCAGAAATGTTGGTAGCCCCATCGTCTTGGGTGAGATTCCGGGAGTAGTTGCCTTTGTTGGCTGTCCCAATTATGCTGGTAGCTCGAAGGAAATAGCTGAGATGGCTGAGATATTCCTAAGCAGGAGATACATCGTCACCACTTCAGGATGCGCGGCAATGGACATTGCGATGTATAAGGATGAAGAGGGAAAGACCCTTTATGAGAAATACCCTGGAAACTTCGACGCAGGCTGTTTGTCCAATGTAGGGTCTTGTGTTTCCAACGCACACATAGCTGGCGCTGCCATAAAAATAGCCAGCATTTTTGCACACAGAAACCTAAGAGGGAACTATGAAGAAATAGCTGATTATATTCTGAACAGGGTTGGCGCAGTGGGAGTTGCATGGGGCGCCATGTCTCAAAAGGCGGCATCGATCGCTACGGGTTTCAACAGATTAGGCGTTCCAGTCATTCTGGGACCAAGGGGCGCGAAATACAGGAGAACTTACCTGGGAAGGCCGGACAAAAGCGAGGACTGGATGGTGTATAATGCCAGGACTGGTGAGAAGGTTCAAATCTCTCCATCTCCTGAATATCTGCTGTACGTTGCTGAATCCAAGGAGGAAGCCATCGTCTCCATTGCAAAGAATTGTATCAGACCGAATGATACGACGAAGGGAAGGCAAATCAAATTGACTCACTACATAGATTTGCACAAAAGATACTTTGGAAAAATGCCAGAAGATATTGCGATGTACATCAGGACAGAGGCAGACATTCCAATCACGCTTAAAGCAGAGATCATGAAGATCCTTAAAGCCGAGAAATGGGAGCCCAGAATCACGCCCGATCCCACCTTGTTGGAGAGGCTCTGTAGGAAAAAGGAGGTCAAATGACAATACCGTGGTTTTCTGCGAACATACCAGGACCGAAGCAAGCCAGAGTGGTGACGCCAGAGATTGCGGCGAAGATTTTGAGCAAAGTGGGGAGGAAAATGATGCTATGCGGCTCTGGGATAAAAGGTCAAAAGATAGGGAAGGAACCAATACAAAAGTACATCCTGGACCTATCCAAAGAAATGTCAGTTGTCGTAGCTCCATCTGTGCTAAAAGATTTCCTGGAAATGGGAGCTGAGCCGGTGGCAAAGGGCGTTGTGGAGGTCACCAATCTGCTGAGGGACGCTGAGTGGAGGGGTTTTGACGGTAAAGGAAATTACGACATGGTGGCGTATCTGGGATTTCCATATTACCTGGAATCGCAGATGCTGTCCGTGCTGAAGCACTTCTCAGATATAAAGACCATGAGCTTGGGAAGATTCTATCAGCCAAATGCCGATTACTCGTTCGATAATCTCAAGGAAAAGGAGTGGGAAAAGAATTTCGAGAATCTGATTTCACTGCTGAGGAGGAAATGATATGAAAATTCCCGTAGATGTGAGCGTCGTTCACGAAGGAGAGAGAATTAGAAAAGAGGATATGTACGTCGAGTTGGGAGGACCGAAGGTAAGCTCAAAAGGAGAGCTCGTTAGGGTCAGAAAGCCAGGCGAGATCAGGGATGGAAATGTCGAAGTAGAGGGTCCAGATTTTGACAAGCTCAAAGAGGGTGGTAGATATCCATTTGCAATCTTTGTCGAGGTGGCTGGGAAAAATGTGGAAGAGGATTTGGAGGCGGTCATCGAAAGGAGGATACACGATTACTGTAACTACGTCGAAGGGTTCATGCATCTGAATCAGCGATATGATATTTGGTGCAGATTGAGCAAGAAGAGCTATGAGAGGGGATTTAACACCCTAAAATATCTCGGACAGGCACTGATCACCTTGTTCAAGGCTGAACTTCCAATCATAGAGAAGATTCAGGTCACATTCATCACGGACGAGAAAAAGGTAGAGGCGTTTGTGAATGATGCGAGGAAGATCTATGAAGCCAGGGATGCAAGGGCCAGAGCACTGAGCGAGGAAGAAGTGGATACGTTCTACGGATGTGTCTTGTGCCAGAGTTTTGCTCCCACGCACTTCTGCGTTATAACACCGGATCGAATCTCCCTATGTGGCTCGATAAACTGGTTTGACGGCAGGGCTGCTGCAAGAGTGGATCCAAAGGGACCAAACTTTGCGATTCCAAAGGGCGAACTCATAGATGAGGTGAACGGCGAATACTCCGGGGTGAATAAGGTGGTGAAGGAAAGGTCCCAGGGTGAGACTGAGAGGTTCTACTTGCACAGCATATTTAATTTTCCTCACACATCATGCGGGTGCTTTGAGTCAATCGCCTTCTATATACCGGAAGTAGATGGCGTAGGTGTCGTGCACAGGGACTATATCGGAGAGACTGTCCTGGGTGTGCCCTTCTCAACCCTAGCGACGCAAACCGGTGGCGGTAAGCAGGTAGAAGGCTTCTTGGGAATGGCCATAGAATACATGCGCTCGCCAAAGTTCTTGCAGGCAGACGGCGGTTGGAATCGAATGGTATGGTTGCCAAAGAGCGTAAAAGAAAGGGTAATAGACGACATTCCAGCTGAGTTACGCGATAAAATCGCTACAGAGGAAGATGCCACCGACATCGCCGCTCTAAAAGGGTTTTTAAAGGAAAGGGGGCATCCGGTGGTAGAAAGATGGCGCGAGGTCGAAGCAGTAGAGGTTCCAGAGCTGGAGGTCATGCCAGTAGGTGCTCCCGGAGGGATAAAAATCATCCTGCAGAACGCAAAGATACACGCCGAAAAGGTCATCATCAAAAAGATAAAGTGAATGGACATGGGGAGGGTCATTGCAGTTTCCGGCAAGGGGGGTGCAGGGAAAACACTGCTCGCTGCATTGTTAGTAAGAAAATTGGTCAAAACCGGCCATAAGAGCATCCTAGCGATAGACGCCGACCCAGACTCCAATCTACCGGATGCACTCGGAGTATTCGTCGAGAGCACCATCGGAGACATCAGGGAGGAATTCTCGGTAGAGCAATCCCGATTACCGCCTGGGTACTCCAAGGACGCATGGTTGGAATCCAAGGTATTTGAAATAATGGTTGAGACACCCAGCTTCGATGTCTTGGTCATGGGAAGACCTGAGGGGCCGGGATGCTACTGCGCGGTAAATCACATCCTCAGGAAGATAATAGATTCGATGACCGGGGGTTATGACTACGCCATCATCGATGCTGAGGCCGGTCTGGAGCACCTCAGCAGGCGGACGACCCAGAACGTCGATGACATGATCGTGGTTACCAATGGATCGCTATCTGGCTTTAATACCGCAGAAAGGATCAAGAATCTCGCCAATGAGTTGAGAATAAAATTTAAACATTTATACTTGGTGGTGAACAGGGCCAATTCTTCACATGAAAAGCTAATATTAAAAAGAGTCGGGTCAATCGGGCTGGAGTTTGCGGGGGGGATACCGGAGGACGCAAATGTGGCAGAGTACAACCTTCTGGGTAAGTCCTTGTTGGAGCTGCCGGATGACTCTCCGGCGGTAAAGGCCATGGATGAAATCATGGAAAAGCTAAGCATGCAGGGGGGAAAATGAAGTTCGATCTAACCAAACTCGACGAACTATTAAAGGGAGCAGAGGAGCTGGAACTCGAGAACGTGGATATGAGCGTCGGTGAACTTGAACTCGCGCTAAGCGCGATGGTTTCAGCTGCTAAAAGGGCAGAGTATCGCGATCTGAGTTTTGAGGCCCTGCTGATGGACTTTCCGGGCAGGGTTGCGGAGGTGGAGCTAGGCGCCACAAAAGCCAATGGGGGTACGAGAAAAAACGTCGTAAGGGTTGGCGGAGAAAAAACGCTGCCATTCTATAATTTTGAGGCGCAAAACCCATACAGACCAGTAATCGCCTACGATGTGTTTGATATGAAGGTCCATCTAGCAGGACCCGTAAGAAAACACTTCGAGGAGGTATTGGAGGATCCAGCAGAATGGGCGAAGCTGTGTGTCAAGTATGGCGCAGACCTGGTCACGGTACACCTGATAAGCACCGATCCCACCCTCAAAGATACCTCTGCAAGGGAAGCGGCGAAAACGGTGGAGGACGTCTTGCAGGCCGTGAAGGTACCAATCATAATTGGTGGCTCCGGCAATCCGGAAAAAGATCCGGAGGTCTTGGAGAAGGCAGCAGAAGTTGCAGAAGGAGAACGATGCGTAATCAGCTCTGCAAGCCTGAACCTGGATTATAAGAGGGTTGCAAGGGCTTGCATGAAACATGGTCATGTCGTGTTATCTTGGACCCAGCTCGACATCAACGACCAGAGAACCCTGAACAAACACCTGCTAGGGCTCGGCATGAAAAAGGAGGACCTGATCATGGATCCTACTACCGCCGCCCTGGGTTATGGGCTGGAATATTCGTTCAGCATCATGGAGAGAATCAGGCTGGCTGCCCTGAAAGGGGACGGAGATCTGCAGATGCCCGTCTCCTCTGGAACGACCAATGCGTGGGGCGCCAGAGAGGCATGGATGGATGCACGCGAATGGGGCGACCGGGAAAAGAGAGGACCTTTGTGGGAGGCTGTTACGGCATTGACACTATGCCTTGCAGGATCCGATCTCTTCATGATGATGAGTCCCACCGCTGTAGGATTGTTTAAAGATACCGTCGAGTCATTATCCCGCCCCAGGGAGGTGGAGCCCCTAGATATCGGGAATTGGATAAGCATGAGGTGAGGATGGCTAAGAAACTTGGACCTCTGGACATCTATCGTTACCTACCGAAAACGAACTGTAGGGAGTGCGGCGAAAAAACCTGCATGGCTTTTGCCTCACAACTCATAGAAAGAGATGTTAAGCTAGAGGATTGTCCTCAGCTAATGAAGCCAGATTTTGCTGAGAAGTTCCATCACCTGAAGGAGATGCTCGCCCCAGGGGTCAAAGAAGTCACCATTGGCACTGGTGACGCGATCGTCAAGATAGGAGGGGAGGAAGTCATCTTTCGACATGAGCTGAAGTATTTCAATCAAACAGCTCTTGCCTTGGGCGTTCACGATGAGCTGGAGGCTGATGCGTTGCTTAAGAGGGTGAGATACGTCAACGATTTCAAATTCAAGCGGATCGGCGAAGAGCTAACGCTGGATTTGATAGCCATCAGATCAGTATCCGGGGACCCAGAGAGATTTGCCCAATGTGCATCAAAAGTATCAGCTGAAACGGGAAAACCGCTGGTACTATGTTCATACGATCCAAAAGTGTTGGAAGCAGCCCTAAAGGTCGTGGGGGGTAAAAGACCGCTAATCTATGCTGCAACCAAGGATACCTGGAAAGAGGTGGGCAAGCTCGCTAGGAAATACAGGTGTCCTGTGGTGGCCTTTGCTGATGATATGTCAGAGCTGAAGTCAGTGGCAAGCGCTTTAAGATCCATGGGAATAGAGGACATCGTCCTCGATCCAGGATCGAATGTGAAAAACCTTTCCTCTGTTTTGGGCAAATTCGTATTAGCTAGAAGAGCGGCCATACTGAAAGATGACAAGGACCTTGGGTTTCCTTTGCTGGGAATACCGGCTGCGACATCGGCTGAAAACGGTCTGGAAAAAACCCTCAAGGAAGTCATGATCGCCGCGACCATGATGGACAAGTATGCCGACCTTCTGGTCCTCCATACGCAAGAGATTTGGGCTCTACTTCCGTTGATCACCCTGAGGCAAAACCTCTACACCGATCCAAGGAAGCCCGTTGCGGTTGACCCAGGTCTGAGGAGCATTGGCAAACCAACCAAGAGTTCACCCGTTCTACTGACGACGAACTTTGCTTTGACGTACTATACTGTCGTCTCAGATCTCGAGTCAGCCGGCATCGCCTGCTATCTGCTGGTAATCGATACAGATGGATTGGGCGTTCAGGCATCGATTGCGGGGGGACAATTAGATGCATCAAAGGTGAAAGATGCCATTAAAAGGGTCAGGCTGGGGGAAAAAGTCAAACACAGAAAAATCGTAATTCCCGGATACTCTGCACGCATCAGCGGTGACCTAGAGCTACAGAGCGGCTGGAAAGCGCTAGTAGGTCCGATGGACTCTTCTGGGATAAAGGAGTTCATCGAAAAGAAATGGAGTTCATGAACTCCTTCTAAACGAACTCAATGGCATCAGTTGGACAAACTTCAGCGCAGACTGTGCAACTTAACAACGGCTCCCCGGGCTCTCCAAATCGCCTACACATATCCAGGTTCAAACCCTCAGATTTTCCATCTATCACCTGCATGAGAGCTTTATCAGAACCGGGGCCTTTCCCTCCTGCAATCTTTCTGCTCAGGGAGACATTCGCCGGGCACGCGATCACACAATTCCCACATCCATTGCACTTCTCTTCATGAATTATTAATCCTGAAATCTTTGCGACGCCGGCAGCTCCGTACTTCAGAGTTGCGATTTTCTTGATATCATCCCTCTTGAGCAAGACCCCCTCAGAGCCCAACTTGTCTTTTAACATGTAGTACCCAGGTCTTTTATCCTTTACGAGAATTCCAACAAAATAAGCCGTTTTCCTGTGACCGCTCTCCCCGACCGTTTCTACTTGAATTCCAACGGCCTTCCCTTCATATTTTTCTAGGCTCTCCATTATTATCCTGCTCCATGCTATTCTCTATCTTACTTGAACGTCATATAATCTTTTCAGACATACGACCTTTTAATTCCATAACCCTGTTCGATGAGATCGTGCCCGTTTTTCTGTCATAATTATCACAAGCGGCTCCCCTAATTCCGATCACGTCGGGTTTTAGCTTTCTCAGAACCTCAACGTCTCCGGCTTTAAGAGACCCAGCCAGGGCCACAAGTAGCCCAAATTCACGTCCCCTTTCCGTGAAATCCCTTATTTTTTCAGTGTTCATAAAATCAAACAGCGTTTTACCATCCTTGATGCCCGTATCCACTAGCACGCCATGACATCCCGTTTCTACTGCCACCTCCGGCAACAACATGGGGTCAAGGCAACCTATCCTTCTGAAATCGGAGTAACCAGAGGGTATCACTTTAATCTCGTCGTTTATTTCTTCAACGCTTCTCATCACGGCATCCATAACCTCTAACGCCTCTTCTTTGTTCCTGGTCCCGTGCAGCCCCACCTTTATATAATCCGGGCCGAGTGAGGCACAGCCCAGGGCAGCTAAACTGATCGTGCCCGGCAGGTGAGGGGCATCTCCCAGCGCGCAGCTCAGCTCAACACCCGCTGGAATGATTTGCCTGATCTCCCTTATCACCCACGGAAAGTTTGCTCCCAGGGACCCCTCTCTCGGGTTCTTAACATCGATTATGTCCGCGCCGCCTTTCAGCGCTGCCATCGCCTCACTCAGGCTGACAACGCTTATTAACAATCTCATCTTTTCACCCTTGCGAGCGCCATTTCTTCCTGTGCCAGGATTAACGCTATGCTAAAAGCGGGAGCAGCCATCGAGATTTTCTCAGCAGAAAGACCAGTTCTCTCCTTAACAAACTCCTCAAAATACCGTACGTCATTGAAAAACGGCTCCACCGAGTCTTTTCCCAAAAATCTCGCGCCTATGCCTGCGAGTATAATGGGCGTATTCCTTGCTATATTTTGCCTTTGGATCACATCGAGTAGACCCCTTTGTATCTGTTCAACCTGCTTTTTGTGTATATAGCTGGCGATGCATCGAATATCCCCCTCGTCTAACATGCTCATGTCTGCACAGACCAACCTTGCCATCCTTCTTGATGCATCTTTTCTGGTTTTCCCCTTCCCATCTGGTGTATCACAAGAATAGTCCTCCTGCCTGATGTGATTTAGGATTAGATGAGTGTCTGCGGCTATGCTAAAATACTCTGATGACACGGATGTCGGTCTACCTTTGACTGGAACGGATCCTGCTATGGTGGCGAGATTGGTCCGTAATGCACCGGTATAGACCAACTCCCCATGCATCAATCTTTCGAGATCGTTTTTCCCCATGGCGGATATACTTCCTCTTAGTACGGGAACGATGTCCGTCGTCGTGCTCCCGACATCGATAAAGAGCGCATCGGGCATGTACTTCGAGACGAGGAGCGGTGCTGCAGTCCAGTTGGAGGCTGCAACTCTTAGCGGACGCGCAAGAGCCGTTTCCACATCGATGAATTTTGCGAAACTGTCCAGGACCAATGTTCTGGCGATAGAGTCAAGGGACTCCAAGATATATTTTACACCCTCACTTTTTGAGGAAAAACAATCCGCTAGCTCAGCCGTCATGGTGACTCCTATCAATTTCTCCCCCTCTGGTAGACGTGCTCTGATGTACCGGGAGAATTGATCTTTGCACTTCCAGAAGGGGAAGTAATCTGAGTTGATGTTGAGTATTTCCGTATTCCCTTCATCAACCCTGAGAACGGCGATTTTCGTGTAGGCACCACCTATGTCAAGACCGACGATCAGCATGTTATCCCCGCCTTCAACAACTTCTTTTTCACGCCATCGATCTCATTTGCGATGCCAGATAAGCTTTGATCGTGGACGGAGATGAGAACCTTGCTCGCGTCTTGAATAAAACGATTGCCCATGGGAAAGGGAGGGGATATAAGCCTTGGAATCTGCTGTAATTTTTTATATTCTATATGGGCGCAACCCTTTTTCAAAGGGAGGATGGCAACTGCGCCAAACCCACGTAAATTTATGGTAGATGGAAGGCTATCATCGAGACAGTCGATCAACAGCTCTCCGAGCTGCGTTATGCCGGAGAGCGCTATGAAAGGGGTGGTAATTCTGGGATTTATCTCCATAAAAAATATCTTATCCCTTGAGACCACCAAATCAATCCCAACAAACCCAAATAATCGCAGTTTTTTTGCGATCCTCCTTGATTCCTCAAATATTTCTTCTTTATGTGCTGAGGGATGTGGAGAGACACCACCTAGATAGCGTATCTTCTCAGCGATCTCGATTCGCTGGGAATTTATGGAAACGGGAAGCACATGAGATTTAGAGCAAATGATGCTACAGCTCATGTGTCTGCCCTCACAAAATTTTTGTACTATAAGTTCGCTCGCTTTGGAAGCCTCAGACACCTTTTTTATGGCATCCGGTATCTTCTCATTAGAGCCTATCATACTGATACCATCACACCCCGCCCCATCAATTGGTTTAATCACAACCGGGAATCCGATTTTATCACAATATCCCATGACGGCATCGACATCCAACGGAAGACTCTCGTACTCTGGCACATCAAAATGTTTTGCCATATTGGAAACGAGTTCATATGTCTCATTTTTGTTTGAACAAGACGAGACGCTCTTGGGGGAGCACCCTATCAAGGAAGTCTCTGCTTCGATCATCTTGGTTATGTCGTACAATACGCTGTCGGGCGCGATTGGAACGCAGGCATCCACATGTGATAAGACCCGCTCCATCTCCCAAGGAGAAGAACATATTTCGACCTTATCTGCGGGCGGCTTAATGCCAAGCTTACTTATCCTGGGATCAAGCAACGTATGTACTTCATGCCCAGCAGAGCTTAAACTATCACAAACGCTTCTCAGCATTCCGTAACCTTCGGTCAATAGGTGTGTTTTGTCCGCTCCACCCGCACTGGCATACTCGAAGACAAAAATTTTCACGAAAGTGCTATTAAAAACATGTCATATATCATGTTGGTGGTGCAAATGAGGGTCATTCCTGTGGTTGACATCAAGAACGGTGTGGCGGTCCAGGCCAGGGCAGGAAATAGGGAGAAGTACAAGCCGGTTGAAAGCGTGCTGACCACTTCTCTAAATCCCATACAAGTTGCCAATGCGCTCAAAAAGCTCAATGCGAGGGAACTGTACGTTGCCGACCTGGATGCGATCGAAAGAAGCGGATCTAATCTAGGATCAGTGCTGGGAATCAAGGAACTGGGCTTTGATGTCTTGTTTGACTGTGGAATATCCGGTGTGGAGGATCTCGAGAAGCTGTTAGACATAGGGAGGCCTGTAATCGGAACCGAGACGTTGAGCTCGCTGGAGGAACTCGCGAAAATAACCAGGGTGTGCGAAACCGTGTTAAGTCTGGATTTCAAGGGCGATGGGCTGTTAACAAAAATAGAAGAGCTGAGGGGCGTTGAAATAGAAGAGCTGATCAAGACCCTTTCATCCTACGACATCGCGGAAATCATATACCTCGACCTGGAGAGGGTGGGAATGTCCTGTGGGATGAGAGAGGAGGTGATAAAAAGGATGGTGCAAGCGACATCCATACCTTTGCTGGTAGGCGGAGGGATAAACGATATATCAGACATCAGGCGGATGCAAGCGCTCGGAGTGAGCGGCGTTCTGGTGGCGACCGCGATCCATCGGGGCAGAATCACAAAAGAGGACCTACTTCCCGACGTCCCACTCAGCCAGTAGGTGGACGAGTAGTAGTTGGACAAGTAGATTTTCATGAATTTCAGTTAAGACGTACTTCCGAAGGTCGAATCTCGGCAACCAAGTCGATGATCAGATAGTAAGACAAGTTTGGCTTTAAATCGGGTAAGAATCTTTTTATGGGGAGTTCGCATATAAGTAGTTATACGCCATAGAGTGAAGGTTTTAAAGATAGAGGATTCAAAGAAGAATATAAACACTTAGGGGTAATTTGGAATGAAAATTAATTTTGGTCCAACCGATGAAGATGAATGGGTAAAAATGCTAAAAACCGGAAATTACACAATCGGGAGAACACCTTTTACGAGAGTTGGGTATATACGTATCTATCTAAAAAAGAAAAAGGGAGCGGACAGCGTCCCACGAATCAGCCGTATTTTCTACATCGAACTTCTAGAGAGCAAGGTAGAAGAATTTATAAGTCGAGTAAAAAGAAAAGCTGACTTATAGCTTATAGAATACTATCAATCTTGGAAATATAAATAACTCCTCTTCAAATCGAAATTATGACCTTCGCTTTACACGCCCAAATGGGCTGCGTATAACAGAGCGTATCTGGCTTCGTGCCTTCAGCACTCCCCCCAAATCCAGTCTATTAGCACATAGAAGGTCTGGGCAGACCAGCGGATTTTTGCTCTGCTGGTGAGAACCGATATTCATCCTTAGAAATTCTTGATGGGATGTGAGAAGTGATGGCGGCAAGGATGACATCGTCACGAGATTTATTAAACCAGTCGGCCGAAATAACCAATGCTGGCCGTTGCTTAGTTGTAGAAAGGTTGGTAAAAGGGAAAGGAATAAGGACTACCTCGCCCCGTCTACAGGGAATCATAAATGGCATCCTCGGGATTGTTCCAAAAATCAAAAGAGGATTCCGCTAATTTCAGTAAGCCCAGATCCTCCACTGGGATTTTGAGCAAACCGGGAAGTTCTAGTAACAATCTTCTCTGCTCTTCCAGACTCATCTCTTTAATCGCCTTTTCCACTTTCTTGATGGATAACTTTGCTACTGCCATTTTCATCTCTTAGTTATTTTCTATCTAAACTACTTATTTTTAACGATTACTCTTATAATTGCACTTATAATGAATCTTGCCTAAGTGGAGGGCGAAAGTGAAACTTGTTCAATTAGGTACCCGCAGATGCGCTCTCGACGTCCTTCAGGTCGAACATCAGTATTCCATTCTCCTGGCAGCGCTCCATGCAGGACTTCTGGAAGCCTGATTTGGAGAATATGGCGCAGTGTTCCTTCCTCCTGTCCTTATTCCAGTCCACGAGCGTCTTCTTCCTGAGCAGGTCTTCCGCAACGTCTTTTCCGACCATCCTGTCCTGCCACTTGCACTCTGCGAACAAAATTTCTCTCGTTCTGTCGTTTAGGGCTACGATGTCTATTTCATCCTCCTTATGCCACCATTTACCCATCTTCATGAAAGTGAAGGGCAACCTCCTCTCTGTGTTCAACTCCCAGAGCGTTTGCCTGCAAACATCCTCAAAGGCAAAGGAAACAAACCGATCAAAATCAGATCTGATGAGGTCCATCACCACCCCGATCTCACCACCCTCGATCAGAGAGTGATGCGGGTGAACGAACTTAAACCAGAAATCAAACAGATTATCGCCGATGCTGTATAAGGTGTTTCTCCTGAACCCCTTCCTTTCCGTAACCGGCCTTATCTTGTTTATCAGCCGCAGGTCCAACAAAACCGAAAGATATTTCGATAGCTTGGTGGGCTCGACATAACTGCTCTGGGATATCTCATTGAACTTGCGTGCTCCCTGCGATATGGCAGTCAGGATCGAGAGATACGTGGTGGGATCTCTAAGCTCCTCTAAAAGGATGAATCTCGGCTCCCTGTAAAGGAATTTATCTGGATCAAGTATCTCCTCTTCTATGTTCTCAAAAACGTCTTTATCCTCATCAAATTGCTTGAGATAGGCTGGTACACCGCCCAAGACGGAGTAAAATTCAATCATCTCCTCCTCACCTAATCCAGGGAAAAATCGCCTGGAATCCTTATATGTCAAAGGTTTTAGCTCAATTTGTCCAGTCCTTCTACCATACAAAGGGCTTCTGTAGCCCAGAACGTCCCTCTCCATCATCGAAACGCTCGACCCGCACAGTATCAAGAAAACCTTTGCATGCTGCAGGCGTTCATCCCAAAACCTCTGCAGGATGGAGTAAAACGCTGGATTTGCCTCGTTTATATAACCGACTTCATCAAAGGCAACAACAACCCTCTCTTTCTTTGCAACGTCGGTCAAAAAACTGAACAAACCATCCCAATCCTCAAACCCGAGGTATTCCTTCTTCACAGCTAACCTGGCAATTTCTGAAAACATCTTAAGCAACTGCTCCTCTTTTTGCAAATCCGCTAAGAAATACAGGTGCCGTTTATTTTCAAAAAATTTCTTTATCAACTCTGTCTTCCCAACTCTTCTCCTCCCATAGATGATGATGAGTTCTGCATTCTCAGAGGTGAACACGTCCTCTAAGGTTCTCAATTCGCTTTCTCTATCCACAAATTTTCGGTTCATACTTTAGAGTATCATACTTTAGAGTATTTAATATTTTCCTCCTATCACAAAGGTTTCGTATCGATCTCATAAAGATCTGCGATGTGACTAAACGACCGATCCGATGATGAAGCCGAGGTTTAACAGCCACCCCCCAACATCATCTATCTCCTTGATGTCGTATTCTATAAATCCTGTGTATCTCATGGATTTTAATGCGCAGACTCATAAAATGAGGATTGAAAGGTTGTAGAGAGTCACTCATAAACTACCTAGGTGGATCTCTCGTTTTCGACTTGTCGTTGAGAGAAATAAAGTTCAAAAAGGAAAAGTGTGATACAAAAAGGATGTGTAGGCTTACTTGGAGCAGATTTATAATCTTTCAAACTGTCACCCCTTATGGGGTTTCGACACGTCAAAATACTCGGAGCATCCTATGAGGTTCAAATTTGACGTTGAAATCAATCGTAAAACAGAAGAACACATCACAAAGCATAATCTAACAAGAAACGATGTAATACATGCCCTCAGTGGAAGAGTTTATTTCCGAAAGACTCTGATTGGTGGAGAGGAGTATTGGAGGTTAATTGCTGAGACTGAAGGTCGTGTGTTATTCATCGTGCTAAAACCTCTGAACGACAGACAAAGGCTCATTACTGCAAGAGATGCTGAGGAGAGCGAAAAAAGATTATATAAGAAGAGGGGAAAGTGATTACTATGCGAAAGGTTGAGATAAAGAGCGTCGAGGACATAAAAGCATTGCCATTCGATGAGTGGGTGGAAGTTCCAGATGGTTTCGATATTGATTTTATAGATGTAGAAGATGACGTTCAAGTTCGTGATAACAAGATACTCGTGACTCTGCCAGAGAGCGTAACAAAGAAACTAAGGTTGAGCAAGAAGAACAAATTCACGGCGGTTTATTCCGATAGGAAGTTGATTATAGAGAAAGTGTAAAAAAGCTCCCAGCCAAATTCATCGGGAAACCCGCATTCAATCTTTGACATTTGTGAAATATCGAAAATTCTGCAGACCTTCTCTATTTCCCTGGTGTTAAACCCGTGAGTCCTTGCTAAATACTCTAGATTGTATTCCATGTCATACCCCTCGAAGTTTCTCCTCGAATTTTTCTGGAACGTAAAGGAGCCATTTTTTATTGAAGGTTACGGTCCCGCCCTCAGTTAAGTAGCGGGGATTTTCCCCGATATTATCCTGGAGTTTGCTTAACATATTGTCATCGATGTGTTCATAGAAGATCGACGTATTTCTAAGCAATTCGAGTACGAACCCAACTTTTCTGAAGAGGAGTTCATTATCGTATTTGAGGAGATATTCATAGGTGTTATTGAAATTTAACCCTCCCATTCCCTGCAGGCTTTTAAGGCATTCCTCCCATCCGCCGGCGTACTGCACCCTGTGCAGGGAGTCGATGAATGTGCGCTCTTTGCTGCTCACCCTGATTCCCTGACCTAGGTATTTCTTCTTTTCCACTCCCATATCAGTATCCTTGACAAACACTGGTCTAAACTTTAGACCCCTGCACTGGAAGGGATCAAACCTGTCCTTGTTTTTAACGCAGACATACACCTCGCTATACGTGGAGTAGGCACTCCCATAGAATTCTAGGGCGGTATGATATCCCAAGTAATAACCGTCTCTGATCTTCGAGCCGATTAAGAATCTGTCCGGGATATGTTTCCCTGGTTCTTCAAGCGGAGAAAGCACTGCGTATAGGCCCCTTCTAACCCGCTGTAGCTTACCTTCTTCCACCAGTTTTCTGACATACTTCCGGTAGATATACTCTGGGTCCTTCAAAGCCGCAATCTTTCTGGCTTTATCTACAATCTCCTCAAAGGTCACCACCTTTAAAGGCAGGACTTCCAGGTAGAGTTTCTCCGTTTTACTGACCATGCACCATAATAAGATTTTTCAAATATTTAAAGTTATTACCCATATTCGGGCATATATCATTAAATTTACGGAAAATTAACGTTATTACCCCTAACATGGAACATATCATTAATTTTTACTGTTGTTCAACGCGGGTGTAGGCATGCTGATATTGTACCAGCACCTTGCGAAATTGCTGATCGTACCGTGTGATACGCTTTTTGTGCTGAAACTTTTATTGTTCAGCGCCATAGCTTATGCAGGTGTATCTGGTACTTCCCCAGTTTTCCGCCAAAACTCTCGGCGGTTATCTTTACGACTCCTTCCACGGTGCATGCGGCGCTTATCCCCTCTTTCATGGCCTTGCCCACGCTTCCCATGTCCAGGCCGTCTATGACGATCTCCAGTGCGGCGCCGACATCTTTTGGCAATTCGCTCCTGACCATCGTTTTTAACGTTGGACAATAGGCAGCATTCGTCGATGCATCCAGGAATTTGTATTTTGAGCCGATTTTGCTCCCGCACCTCACGATGCCGCCCGGGAAGGGTGCGATGACATTTCTCACCTTTTTTATCACATCGACTGCTTTTTCAGCGGCGCTCAGGACTGAATCAGCATCACTTCCCAAAATGATGAAGTTGCCGCCGCCCACTCCCTTCAAAATCTCAAATTCGTCTTCGACGAAGAACTCCCCCTCCATAACCGGGATCGCCCACATTCTTCTGTTTCCGATCGATTTGCTCACCTCGTATCCGTCACCGAAGTATCTCAGTTTGCCTCCAACGCCGATCTTTTCCTCACCGCTCAAATTGTTAAAGCAGGCTGTTGTGGGCGCGGTCAACACACACTGTCCTATCCTTTTCATCAATTGCTCCTCCAGGCATCTTTTTGACGCTGCAAACACCAAGACGTTCACACCTGGCCTGCTGTCTGGTGTTTCTTTGGCCGAAACGACGTTTTCGACACCCGCCTCGCACTCACACATGATTATGGACGTGCCAAATCCGGTCATTGAGGTTGCAGCGATTAATGCCCATTTTTCGTTTTTGGCGGTAATCAAAACCCTTGCAGCGTACATTTCAAAGGCTTCTGCGAACGTATCATCGATCTCCACTCCGTTTATTTGCATTTTTCACACCTCGCCCTTCATCTTGGCTTCTCCAGTAAACCTCTCTTATTCAAAATTTGTCCCGAGCTGGCATGGGGTCCGCGCGAGACTTTGTCATTGGCTTTCTCGATTTCCCTAGCCTCATCAGCCAGCAGTGCAGCAGCTCTCATCATCTCATGTGCGGACGCGGCAGTCGTGATATATTCGCGAGCCTCCTTTAAAACGAAGCACGCTCTCGCATTTATCTCAGCCACCTTTTCAGCCATTTGATATGCTGCCAATGCCTTCGCCTTCGCATACGGATTTGAAAATCCTGCCCTTTCCACCACCACAGAGGCATCTGCGATGATCTGTGGCAGCCTTACCTTGCCTTGCTGCATCTGCCCTATGACTGCATCCAGCTCCTCTTGAACCAATCGCACCGCACCGCATATCGTCAATACGCGCAGAACGTCTGAGTTAAAGAGCGCCATCTCCGTCGGGTCGAGAAATTCCCTGCGTGCACCTATCAGTGGATCGCCGAGCAGGATGATGTACCCAAAGCCATCTTTTTTTAGCGTGTTGACTGCGTTCTTTGCAGGTGCATCGGAGATGATGATGCACGGTCTATCAACACTTTCTCTTGCCTTCGCAGGCCCAGGAAGCGAGGCGTTCGGGCTTATCATGACGGTGAGGTCAGGTTTCCATGTCCTCAACCATTCAACACAGCCCATCTCGTCGAGCCCCATCTTCGCTCCTGCACTTACTGTCCGAATACTAACGTCTCTGTCCGCTCTTTCATCCAATAATAGATCGACCACCTGAGAAATTCCCAAATTTCCAAGTTTTACAAATCCTATTTTGACCATGATCAAATACCTCCTATAATCTCCTCGCCAATGATCTTGATCGAGGTTGGCACGTCTGGACCAATAGGGGAGCCCACCACCACTTGCGTAACCCCCAGATCAAACAATTTCTTTACCCTCTGGATACAATGGTCCGGCGTGCCGTGGATAGAAAATGCATCTATCATCTGGTCTGTGACAGATGAAAACGCCGCCCTAAAATCGCCTCTGGCAAGTGCGTTTTTGACCGGCGCCACATCTGCAGGGCTTATGTTATGCCGTTCTAAGACCTCTGGCGGCGATCCAGCTGCTATGAAGGCAACCGCCGGTCTTGCGGCTTTCCTTGCCTCTTCTGCGTTTTTGTCAACGGAGAAGCTGGCATAAGCGGCGATGTCAAAGTCCTTGGGAGCGCTTTCCTTGACCTTTGGAATGGCGTATTTGAAATCAGCGGGATGCGAGGCGTTGATTAAAACCCCATCGCCTATTGCCCCCGCCGTCTTGAGCATCACAGGACCCTGTGCTCCAATATATATCGGGATGTTGGGACGTTTGAACGTCAGCTTTGCATCCTTGACAACGAAGAATTTTCCATTGAAGGTTATTCTATCTCCATTTAGGAGGCGTCGTATGATCTCTACCGCCTCCTTCAACCTTGCCACGGGCTTGTTTATCTGGACGCCTAGCGAGCTCAACGTGGACCCATCGCCGGCCCCAATGCCGAGCATGGCCCTTCCGTTCGATATCTCATCGATTGTGGCAATGGCAGAGGCTGTTAGAGCAGGATGGATATGATATGTGTTGGTCACGCCGGGTCCAAGTTTCACTTGCTTGGTTCTTTTGGCAACTAGGGCCAGTGTCGCATAGACGCTCCGATTGTTATAGTGATCTGTAATCCATATCGCATCGAACCCATTGTTTTCAGCTAAAACGCAATGTGATACGAGCGCATCTACTGGGATATCTGGGACGAATTCTATGCCGAACACAACGTCACCATTTCTACTCATCGTTATTCCCCTGGTATGAGATTAACGTAAAGTGTGCCAGATCCCCTTCTGACCAGATCGCCGGTAAATTTCTTCAGCTTGAGGGAATCTACTATTTCCTCTCCTTCAAACCTAAACGATGGCAACATCTCCAGGACCTTCCCCTTTATCACCATCATGCCATTCTTCATTTCACCGCCTGGTAGTGTTGTATTGCCTTCAATCGTTATTTTTCCTCCAGACATGTCCAAACCTGGCAATAAACCTGCACTGCCCTTGACGATTATTTCTCCGTCACCCATATGTCCACCTACATAATCCCCCGCATCCCCATGCACCCTAATCATCCCACCCCCCATGCCTTTTTCTGCTCCCCAGTACCCGGCTCCTAGATAGTTGCCGGCGTTACCTTCTACGACTAACTCGCCGCCTATCATCTCTCTACCTGCCCAAGCATCCGAATCACCTTTAACAATTATCTTCCCACCTGACATCATGGCACCGCAATGCATGTCAACGTTGCCGTTTATCATTATCTCACCCGAAGTCATTCCTTCTCCTATCCTCTTTATCCTGGATGCGTCGCCTTCGATTACGATCTTCGTTTCTTCCTTGTTGACCCCTTCAACCTTGACATCGAAAAGAGAGCCCAACTTAACCTCTTTATTTCCATGCCAGAGGGCAATCGATTCTATTTCGCTTTTGTTCTTTCCAGCAAAGTTATCTGGTTTGATTGTCTCCGCCTCTACAGGCACCTTGAAATCTTTTTTAGGGGTTAGCGTAACTCGCATCTTTACACCTTTGTTTTGATTTCGACTGGATGCGGAACATACGCATCTTGCACGGGATAGTTCGCCAGGTTCACCGAGTAGTACTTCTCAAACTTCCCTGTCAGGTCACCGAGCATGTCCTTCGTAGATTCTCCATCAAATTCCGGGTTAACCCAATATGTCCTTCCCTCTGGAACTGCAACGATCTCTCCGTCCCTTACGACGACCTCTCCGCCTTTTATCGTGTACTTTGCATGTAAGAGGGCGGACTGGATTTTCTTGCTCTCTCTCTCTTCTGGTGAAACATCATATATCGCAACGTCTGCGTCTGCACCTACACCGAGATGACCTTTTCCATATCTGTCGAGTCCGAGAATCCTTGCAGGTGCAGCCCTTGTCATTATTGCAATATCATTCCAGTCTAACTCTCTCCCTATCGACGGTAGAATTGCTCTCTTATTGATGGCTTTGTGAACGTTCGCCATGACCTCCCCCCTCTTCTGCTTGTTCATCAGCAGCGAAATGACGATCGGATATGTAATAAATGGGGCACCGTTGGGGTGGTCTGTCGTTAGTGCTATCTTCCATGGATCCTTTATGAGCAATGCCAGCTCTAGTCCGATCGCCCATTGAATCGTGTTGACAGCCACTTTTGATGAATATAAAAATGGAGTGATGCCACCTCCTGTCTCGAGTTCCACGTCCAGGTTCGTCCATTTCCTCCCCGTTATCATATGCAGTCCATACTCAAGGGGACCATCGGCTGTCATCGTCGTCGTATCCCCAAGCATCACCTGACCCATGTCTATCGTCACGTGCTTCTTCGCATTTACATACTTGGCAATCTCATCAACTTTCGATTCAAAGTCCTTCCAGCCGGATCCACCATAGGAGTGGAACTGGACATGCGTGGCATGCATGACTTGACGATTCGCATTCGATCTGCCCTTTACCACATCAAATGATTTCAGCGTAGTTTCATAGTTCCCTGGATGTCCGAGGTCATTGCAGTGTATGTGGATGGAATGAGGTAGGTTTAGCATCTCATTCGCCTCTGCAAGACCATCGATGATATCCCTTGGCGTGACATCAAAATTGGGTACTGAATCGTCTATGTTTACATTCTTCCCCCATCCCCATGCCTCATCTCCCCCGGGGTTCACTATTTTCACACCATAGGCCTTTACGGCTTTTATCATCCAAGCAACGTATGCAGCCAGCTTTTTTGTTTCACCAGACTTAACATACTCCATGGTCATCCAGTTGTTATCAAGCAAAGCGAGGATTGCGTTATCCAAAATGGGTGTATCAATTAGCTCCTCATGCGTATGACGTGCCAGTAGAGGTGGGGTAGCAGGCTCCATGACGAAGGTATATCCCATCTTCGCATATCTATAGCCAGTTGCATAGGTGTTTGGCACAGAATATCCTGTACACACCCTGGTGAGTTTGCCTCTGGGTTCAGCTCCTTTCCTGCCATCCTCGGGTCTGAGAAGTCTCCCGGCATTTATCTTGCCGCCTGCTATATGCGAATGTATGTCAACGCCCCCGGGCATTACCAACTTACCATTGGCATCGATCACCTTCGGATTTTTTACCTTTGATACTATTTTATCCTCCTTGACGCAGATATCCATTTTTTCCCCGCGGATCTCGTTGATGGGATCGTATACGACGCCATTTTTGATCAACAGCTCCATGTTATTCACCCCTACGCTCTCTGACCTTGTTCAGCACCCTGCTCAAAATCTCCTCATCTGACAAGTGGTTTGGCTCTATGATTTTCCTCAGTCTTATCGGAACTTTGTCCATCCTATATGCAGTGCCCTCAACCTCGATTCCAGCTATGGCAGATGGAATGACGACATCTGCCAATTCTGTAGTAGGATTCGGATAGGGGTCTATCTGTATCACCGGAATCTTGGCCATGAATTCTATGGATTTCTTGGGGAAGTGTGCACCTGGGTCTGATGCAATTACAAGGACCGCATCGCACTCTTCTCTGTTCAGAATATCCACTGCAGACGTTTCACCAGGATTGTACCAGGGCTGACCCCGCGAGAAGTCAACTGCAAACGGGAATCCCGTCTCCCATGTGCACACCTGATTAAAGCCGGTGACGTTGTAGTGACCCCTCATGGGCATTATCACGAATTTCGTATGTGCGTTGAGCTCTCTCACCAGGGATATTGCATTGACGACGTTGTTGTATCTCCCCCTGGAGTGCGTTAAGCCCAAGCCAAAAAAGAGGATACCGAATCTGGCACTCTTCATCTTCTCCACGAGCTCGATTAATTTTTCCTTTGAAACGCCCCCCACGCAAGAGGGCACGACATTCTCTTCTCCAGCCAGGATCGCTCTAAGCGCAGACAGCACAGGGTAATCCTCTCCAGGAGCGACTTGGATAAAGTCGTCTGCTACTTCAACTGTCGTCGTTTTTCTGACATCGAGCACTACTACCTTTTTCCCTCTTCTACCTTCCTCGCTGAAAAATCCTCTCGGGAAGCTCGTGTATCTGCTCATGTGTCTGGGGTGCGCTTCTGCCTGATTGGAGCCCCAGTATATGATCAAGTCTGCTCTGTTCTTTATTTGGCCGAGAGTGCAGGATGGTAGCCCGACGTTTTGGATGGCTAAAATGGACGGACCATGGCACACGGAAGCGGTGTTATCGATGACCGCACCTAACTCCTCTGCAAGTTCGATTCCTTTTCTGTGTGCTTCACAGGTTGTAGAACTCCAGCCATATATTAATGGGCGAAGCGAGTTTACAAGAATCTCCGCCGTCTTGTCGATCGCATTCTCATATGTAGTTTCCTTCAGCTCGCCATTTTCTCGAATCATGGGTGTGGCAATTCTCTCGTGCCCCATCATCTTGCTCACACCTATCTCACATGCCTCTCTCACCTCGATGATCTTATTCTTCTCCACTTCGACGACGATATCGTCACATAAAGCACCGCAGAATGGGCACAGCACATCTGTGATGATCATTTAACATCCTCCATCAATTCTTTTATCGTTGGTATGGATTCGTATGAAAGGCTTACCTCGGCATCTGTTCCTTTGTAGTGTGGCATCCCACATCCGCCGGTATCTGGATCTATCACCCTATTTGCCCATGCCCCCATCGGGATGAACGCTATGCCCGCTGGATTATCATTGTTAATCCTTGCACGGACGACAACTTCTCCAAAACGTGATTTCACCCGAACGTTACCCCCATCTCTGATGCCCAGCCCTGCCATATCTCTCTCGTTCAGTTCGCAGACTGCCGCTGCCTTGAGATACTCGTCTGACATCTTATTTTCCAGATGGATGCCCTGCTCGACGAGTCTTCCCGTAATCAATTTTACATCGATTTTTTTCATGAACATTCCTTACCCTATACCTATGGATTCTAACAATTTCATCGGGGACACTATATTTTTGTCCAACCCAAGTTCTTTTACTCCCAATCCCAGCGCAAGACCCAATAGTTGGGTAAAATACAGGACCGGCAGGTCTATGGTAATACCATATCTGGACCCTATGTTAGACTGCTGAAAGTCCAGCATGGTATGGCACAGCGGGCATGTTACGACTATGCAGTTTGAGCCCGCCCTTTTTGCGCTATCTATGATTTTTTTCGCCATATCCAGCGCAAAATCCTCCTTGTTTGCCAGCAGGCCACCGCCGCAACAGCTCACTTTATGGGAATATGGCAGACACTCGGCACCTGTCGCCTTGATCAAATCGTCCAGCGATTGTGGATCCTCTGGATCATCGAATTTAGCGATCTCGGATGGTCTGACGATCAGACATCCATAGTATGGCACCGCTTTCACCCCTTCTAATGGGACTTTCACATCTTTCGATACTCTCTCCAGACCGACCTCATTTACGATAATATCCAAAAGATGTCGTACCTCAACTCCTCCTTGATATTGTCCATCTATCATCTCGTTTATCTTCTTTCTGAATTTCTCATCTCCTTTTACCATTTTGTTCGCTTTGGATAGTTTGTGGAAGCAAACACTGCACGGGGCTACTATATTAAGCCCCATCCTTTCAGCGAGCGCCAAATTCCTTGCCGATAATGGGATGGATAGAGAGTTGTTCGCTTCTACAGCGCCGCAGCAATTCCAGTCGTCCAACTCGATCAGCTCTATGCCTAATTTTCTGCAAACCGCCCTCGTGGACATATCGTACTCCAGAGCGGTTCCATGAAGATAGCAACCAGGGTAATATGCGAACTTCATTTTTCATTCGCCCCGACAATCTTGAATATTCGCTCTATCTGTTTCATACCCTTAATCTTGTGCGGTAACAATCTGAGTTTCCCCTTTCTAAACATGACAAATCCATCAGGTGCGCTGGATAGCAATCCAACTACGCCTTTGCTCAGGAGCGCATGGTGTGCAAAAAATTTTATCTCAAAAAGTCTGCCATATTTTCTTATCAGGTCGTTGAAGACGCCGTCAAGACGCGGCTTCAGACTTTTTATCCTTATATTGCCCTCTTTGCCCTCCTTCTCTGCTATATTTGTTATGGCATGTAGCACTTCTGTCACCCCCACGCTTTGTGGACAGTGCTCATAACATGCATAGCACCTGGAACAAAGCCAGATGATGTCGCTGGATAGTACTTCTTTCTTCATACCAAGGACTGCCATTCGTATGATCTTGAGTGGATCATACCGCTCGTCAATCTCTCTCACAGGGCAGCTCGATGTGCATGTTCCGCACTGGTAACACATGAGAATGTTCTCGCCACCCGCCTTTTTTATCTCATCCACAAATCTGGGATCGGTATCTGTCAGCCTTATCGCTTCAGTCATTTTGCACCTCTCTCAGTTCGGTCTCGAAAAGGGGCGGCTTTTTCATATCGATTCCTGGAATATGGTCCAGTTTTTTCTGTATTCTCTCTGTAAAGCGCATATGAATCATGGTCAGGGGAATGCTTGCGGGGCACACATCTTCGCACCTACCACACCCGATACAGGAGTCCATCAGATGGAGCAATCTTACCATATTGAACATATGTATTCGGTGCGCTTCGCTCTGAAATTCCGTCATCGTGCACTTTGCATCCTCTCCACATGGACAGGGGGGGCAGACCTTTTTGCATGCACCGCAACCGGTGCAACTGGCAAAGGCATTGATATAGTACTCCAGTCTCTCCGAGTCGGACAGTTTGTTTATGGGTTCAAACAACTTTTCGTGCCACTCATGAGCAAGCTTCTTCATGGCTTGATCTATTTTCTCCCTAGTCTCTATGCTCTTGTCAGAAGCGGGTTCGCACTCCACGTAGCCAGCGTCAACGGCGTTTTTGAATATCTCCTCTCCCTTCTCGGTCAGCACCTCCACGAATGTAGCCTTCCTGTCATGTGGGACGCCCCAGTTTCCGCAAGCCAAATCCGTCATTTTTGGAATGTTTATACTGCAGTATTTGCAGGCATCCCTTCTGCCATACCCCTGCCTCTCCAGCTCATCTATCTTGATGCTTTTTTCACCCTCGCTGGTTTTTATGATCAATTTGCCTTTCGAGACTTCTTCGCTCAAGACAGCGTCGGGATCCAGGTTATAGATTTCTTTGACCATCTTACGTGCCTTCACAGGATGCATGGTGCCGGCACAGTTTAGACCTACCATGTAGACATTATCCAGGTTGACCTGGTTTCTTTTAGCCCGCTCTATGGCCCCCCTGGCATCGCATGGCTTTGCAGGAAGGGCGATTCGCACATCTGAGTCGACGTATTTGGCCAGATTGATTGCCGTCATATGAAGGGCTCCTGCAGAGTCGAGGACCTCCTTCGGATCACTTGTTACCGTGGGCGTCCCTTTGAAAACGCCATGTTTTTTCAGCACCAGCACGCGCTCGACAATCCCCTTATCAAGAGCAGCTGCCAATGCAGCGGAAACGAATCCACCTGAGCTACCCCTTTCTCTTGTTTTCTCATCGGTTGCCCACGCCAGGTAGCATTTTCCAGTGCTTTTATTCATTCTATCACCGGCTTCAATGGACTCGGTCCGAGTTTCTTCACTTGCTCAACCGTTTCTTTGACCATGTTGGCGAACTTTTCACCTTCTGTAGCCGAGATCCATTCCAATCTAAGCCTCTCCTTCTCCAGTCCAAGTTCGTTCATCATCTCGCTCAAAACCTCGAACCTGTTCTGGGTTTTGTAATTTCCATTGATATAATGACAGTCTCCGATGTGACAACCCGTGACCAGAACACCATCCGCACCTTCCATAAAGCTCATTAGTACGAATATGGGGTCTATACGACCAGAGCACATGACCTTGATGATCCGTATATTTGGGGGATACTGCATTCTTGAAACGCCAGCCATGTCCGCTCCGGCGTAGGAACACCAGTTACAGCAAAATGCCACGATTTTTGGGACAAATCCCTTCACTCCACCACCAGCCTGCACACGTTCTTTATCTGGGATGTGATCTGCTTGTTCTGATAATGTCTCTGCTCCAGAGCGCCGGTCGGACAAGCGGCTACGCAGGTACCACATCCCTTGCATACGGCTGTTATCACCTCTGTGGCTCTATCCACCGTTCTGATGGCCCCATACGGACACATGGTCATACAAATTCCGCAGTTCACACACGCTTCAGGGTTGATGACAGCAGTGATACCTTCGCTCTTGACCATGCCCACTCCCATTGGAATCGATGCCCTGGACGCTGCGCCAACGGCCTGGGTTATCGTGTCCACTACTCCCTTTGGCGAATGAGCGCAGCCGCAGAGATATATGCCATCGGTTGCGAAGTCCAGTGGTCTCAGTTTGACGTGTGCTTCGTGGAAGAAATTGCCCACTTCAATCGGGACTTTGAGCATTTTCTTTAGCGCTCCTGCGCCTTTTGCCCCCTCTGTCGCCGTCGTCAGTACAACGAGGTCCGGTTCGATTTCGATATCTGTTCTGAGCATGCTATCGTACACCTTGACAATCAGTTTTCCACCCTCCTCAAAAACAAGTGGTTTCTTATCCTTGGAGAACCTGATGAATTTAACATCTTTAGCTCTGACATCATTGTAGTATTCCTCTCCTCTTTTCCCAACAGTCCTGACATCCCTGTGTAGAATGAAGACGTTTGCATCTGGATACCTCTCCTTGATGTATTTTGCATTCTTGATCGACACGCCGCAGCCGAATCTGCAGCAGTAGGTCCTTCCTCCCTCCTCTCTGGCACCGACGCAATTGATTATCACGACATTTTTCAGCTCCTTTAATGCGCCTTCTTTTAACATGCGCTCGAGCTGGAGCTGAGTGATCACATTATCGTATTCACCGTAGCCGTAATAACCAGTGGCATCTATCTCCTGCGAACCAGTCGCTACGATGACTGTCGAAACATTAAACACCTCCTCCGAGTCCTTCTTAGAGATTATCACCTCGAAGTTTCCGATATATCCCTTTATACCCTTGATTTCGACTCCTGTATAGACTTCAATGTTTTTATGTTCATGCACCGCCCTTATTTTTGGAGCGATGACCTCCTCTGCAGGAGCATCGGTCGGGAAAAGTTTGTATAGGTTCCGCAGCATTCCTCCCAATTCCTGCTCACGTTCGACCAGTTTTATCTTAAATCCCATATTTGCCAGCTCAAGGGCAGCTGTCATTCCGGCAATTCCTCCGCCTATCACCAGGCAATCGGGTCCGACGGAAAGCTCACCCTCCTCTTCGGGTTCAAGGAGCCGTGCCCTTGCGACTCCCATCCTGAGCAGATCCTTAGCTTTTTCCGTTGCCTCTTCCGGCTCGTTCATGTGCACCCACGAGCATTGGTCCCTGATATTCACAAACTCGAACAAATATGGGTTTAATCCAACTTCTCTGCATGTATCTCTGAATAACCCTTCATGCGTCCTGGGAGTACATGCAGCGACTACGACCCTGTTGAGGTCATATTTTTCGATTGCTGCTTTGATTCTGCCCCGACAGTCATCAGAACACGTGAATATATCCTCGTTTACAAAGACGACATTTGGGAGCGTTTTCGCATATTCCGCAACAGTGGGGACATCAACGATCCTTCCGATATTGACGCCACACCTGCAGACGAAGACACCAATTCTAGGTTCATCTGTGGGTTTAACCTCTTTTTCCTCTGGCAGTTCTACCTCTTCGATCTCCTCGCCCCTGGTCTCCACGATGGGTATTATGGCTTTTGCAGCAGCTCCAGAGGCTTGGGTTACAGAGTCCGGAATGTCTTTTGGTCCCTGCGCGCACCCGGCAATGTATATTCCTTCCACATCGGTCTCTATTGGTGCCAGTAGCAGCTCCTTCTCCTGGAAAAAGCCATTTTTATCGAGTTTAACCCCCAGCATCTTTGCAAGTTCCTTGTTCGTATCAGTAGGCACGCCCGCGGAGGCAAGGACCAGCATATTCACTTCTAATTCCCTGACTTCTCCGGTGTCAAGATTTTCGTACCTAATTGTCAGATCGCCTGTTTCTGGATTTTCAGATACTTTACTCGGTCTGCCCCTGATGTATTTTACGCCGATTCGCTCTTCTGCCCTTCTGTAATATTCCTCAAACCCCTTCCCATAGGCTCTCATGTCCATGTAGAAGATGTACGTTTCAATGTCAGGCGTGTGCTCCTTTGTTATTATCGCCTCTTTTGTCGCGTACATGCAACAAACCCTTGAACAGTAAGGTCGCTCCTTCGTCCTGGAGCCCACACATTGTATCCATGCAACCTTCTTGGGCTCCTTACCATCGGAGGGGCGAACGATATGTCCTCCAGTAGGTCCTGCTGCGTTCATGAGCCTTTCGTACTGCAGAGCTGTGATGACGTTTTTGTAAACACCGTAACCATACACGCCTTTCTCTGGCACCAATTCACTGTATCCTGTCGCTATTATGATAGTTCCTACCTCGAGCTCGATTTCCTCTGGTTTCTGATACAAATCGATTGCACCGGATTCGCAGATCACTTTACAGTTTCCACAGGCAAAACAATGCTCTCTGTCTATGGTGTAGACTAAAGGGGACGCTTGTGGAAATGGAATATATATGTTCCCCCTCAGCTTGAGCCCCACTTCAAACTCCTGCAGATGTTTGATGTATGGGCACGCCGCAACGCACTCACCACAGCCGTTGCATTTTTCCTCATCTACATATCTTGGCTTCTTCAATACCCTTACCTTGAAATTGCCCACTGATCCCCTGACACTAACGACCTCTGAATAGGATAACAGTTCGATATTCGAGTGTCTTGCCACTTCAATCATCTTGGGGGCTTCTATGCATATGGAGCAGTCGTTGGTGGGGAGAGTCTTATCCAATTGAGCCATGTGCCCCCCGATGCTGGGGGTTCTTTCGACAAGATAGACCTTGAAATTCTGGTCGGCAAGGTCCAGCGAGGCCTGTATTCCTGCTATCCCGCCGCCAATGACCAGCACAGCCCCTTTCTTTTTCATTCCTCGATGCTCTCCTTTGGGTTTTAGTCGTTCATCTTTTTTCGGCCTTGTAGAAAACCTCTATCTGGACGAACATAAATGTTCCCCTGACTGCTCTA
>JASEEY010000011.1 GCA_030018435.1 Methanocellales archaeon | reverse complement strand
CAGAGAGGGGTTCGCCATAGTGGGCTACCCTCTCTTTAATTTTGTCGGTTGATATGCCATTAAACCTGATCTCCAGTAGATACTTGTTATAACCAATCTTATGACATACCCAGCATGCTTTGTATACCTTAATCTCATCTCCACTAGAATAATGCTCGGATACCTTCGTTGCGTTGAATCGAATATAGCCGACATGGCAACCTTCACAGTTTCTGGGATTCTTGTAGTTAGAAGGATGCCTCGTCCCAGATGGTTCGGCGCCAACGCCATGACATGCCCAACACATCTTGTTTTGTGAATCTACTGTGCTGGTAACATCCTTGTTCAGATTCTTGTGGATGGATTTTATGGTTGTCGAGATATCGACCTTCAGCGTCGCTGGTTCACCCACACCATGGCAACTGATACAGTCTGCAATCTCACTCAGTGATACGTTATGTACAAACGCAGTCACGCCAGCATCTATGCTGAGATTTCCACCATGACATGCGAAGCAATCAGTAGTTTGTGGTGAATGAGTAAGATATCCAGTTACTGTAATGGGTGCATACGTTGCGTTGCCTGTGATCTCGGGTGGGATGTTAACTCCAGAATTGTTGTAGGCGATCACCATGTCGTCGTACGTTTTAGTTCCACTTTGATAACCTTGATAATGGCAACCTGCGCACCAGTTTCCGCTCGAGATGGAGGAATTGACAACGTTATCTCCCTTAAATTGAAGGGGAGGACCTAATGCTAGTGTCGAGTGGGCTGCATCACCGTGGCAGTACACGCATGCAGATACGTCACTGGTGTTGTCCCAGTAATTGCCCCATTTCTGCCCGGTACTGTGATTGAGCGGACTTGGTATATGAGGTGCAACGTGACTGACATTCTGATGACATGAATCGCACCTTCGTATGGCCGTTAAATTGGACTGATGGAATGGTGCAGTACTCATGTTCTGATGACATTGATCACAATCAAGGGTGTTATTGTGCTTCTCCTGAACCTGATGACAGATCCGATAGCATGTGCTATAGTAGGTTGAACTATAACCTGGGGTGTTCACCTCAGTCGTTAGCAAAGCGTGGAAATTGCCGGCGTGACAGTACTTACATTCTATGCTGTTGTTATGACCTGCTATCGTCGGGGTAACACTATCCCTGTATGTATGGCAGTTCGTGCAATTCACCGGATACGGGTAGTACGGTGCAGTTATGTTGTACGTTCCAGCAGGGTACCCCGGCACAGTCTGGGGATCGGTCATATTTCCATGACAAGTAGCATTGTTGCAACTAACAAACTCCGCCGATTCAGGGCGAGGGTGAACCATACCATAGCTTATGTTTTCCATACTTGGAATCACGCCATCGCCCCACCCATGACAATCAGTACAATATAGACCATAAAGCCTACTATGCTGGGACCAATAGTGGGCATCTTGGTTTGCACCGCATAGTGTTCCATTCTCACAATGACTCGGAGTCTGCGACGAAGATGATAAAGCCCAGTGCGTGTCCATGACACAATATGCCATGAATGGCAACTTTAAATCAGCTATATCATCACCATTGACATCCACATAAACATAATACGTCTTTCGACTGGTGAACTTACCATACATGGCCTCGCCGTCTGCGCCCACTGCTTTATATCCCGCTGCTGTCGTGTTCGGGTGTTTCCATCCCTCCCAGACTGCGTGATATCTTCTGTTGCCATCGTCTGATGCCGTTTTATTGATGTAGTATCCGGTATCGTTTACGACCCACATTTTGACGGTTAAATTGGGAACTGGCACCCCTTTTTCATCGAGGACTGTGACAAATGCTCTAATCGTGTTAAACTCTCTGACCTTCAAGGCAATGGGATCAGTAGTATTGACTGCTGCCATGGGCCAAATTACATAGTCTGGGTTGACGTTATCATCGGTCCATGTTGGGGTGAAGGACGAACTGCTGCCCCTACCAAACCAGTAGACATATTTATCCAAATATCCAAACGCCTTAAGACCAACGTGATGGTCAAGCATTAGCGTGACGTTTGTTGGTGGATTTATAGCACTGGTGGAATTGTCAACATACCAGCGCTTTGAGACGTTTATATCGAAGGTTTCATTTTCTGTCGTTGGACGGCAAGACACAATGGTTCTCAAATGTCCAGTGGCATTTGTCGTTCCTTGAGCAACTAGAGTTGATGTTCCATTTTTATGGATAGTAACATTTACATCCCAAACGCCATTACCATCGACATCTCTCGTGAACACCTCTAAAATCTCGCCTGCCTCAGGTGCTTTTTGCGTTATCGTGCGTAGTTCTGTCCGATGAACAAGATTGATGTCATATAACTCAGGAGTGGCATTTACATCCGATGTCGTGAAATTTGCCCTATAGAGCGCTTTTATGTTTGCTGGATCATAAGAGATGTTAATCGCAGTCCCGTTGGAAGCAGCATACCATGTCGTCCCATTATCCACTGAGACATTTATCGATAACGTTGTGTTCGCTGTAGTGGTTACATTCCATGTTGGTGTTACAGAAATGATCGGGGCTTGTGTTGTGGTTGTGATGGATGTAAGAGTGCCCGGTGATTGATATCCCACTGTACTATTGTAGATCACCTCCCATGCCTCAATCTCACAAAGGTCGTCGTTGGCACTAGTCGGACCGTCACACTCAAATTTGATTCTGCTACCACTTTGATTAACTGCAAATTCTTCGTCTGTGTAAGCGGAGCCTGGAACGGCAGTGTTTTCGTACACTAACGCCCACGTGCCGCTTTGGTCCAAGTATATTTTTACCCAACCTGGGCTTTCCCAGTTCCAATGCCTATATCGTATAGACCATATCTCAAATGTGCCATTCAAATCAACAATGGCATAGGTAGTTGGTAAATTGGGAAAAGAAGCATATGTAGCATCATCGCCATCTACTGCATTAGCCGCATTACCCCCATCAATGCTAGCATTTTTATTCAAACACAAATTTACAGTACCTTTTTCCTTGGGAAACGCTAGCCTAACATCGCCTCTTGTCATATTAACGGTTACATTAGTCGATGCCGCCATATTCACTTTTGTTGTATCGGTAAACGTGTCAGAGAGGGAGATAGGATAATCAATCGCTGGATAATCAGGTAGGCTTTTAACCCCATTCTCCACGATGTCAAAATAGATGTAATAAAGTCTGGTGGAGTTGATGAGAGTTGTCCCATCTATCGTCCATACGACTTCACCTGTGGCATTTGTCGTCGCATTGTAGCCAGCGCTCTTATCGAATCGAGATGACACTTCTTTGATGACGGTATCAGTGGTTGCATTGTGCTCTATTACCCTCGTAGAATTCTCATCAAACGTTCCGCTGATATTTAAATCTGTTAGCAATTGGGTGAAATTGACCCAATGTTCGACCGGACAGTCAGTTATGTTAACATCGGTTACATTGATCTCGACAGGAACTCTGTAGTGCCACTCAGCATCCCCCCACCAAACTAGCGAAGAAGACGTAGCAACCGCTACATGAATCGAAATCAACATAAGTAACGATGTTGCTGCCATCAATAATGCTAATCTTCTCATATCACCACGGTCGTCCACGAAGGTTCAACCGTTTTCAACCATTTAATGTTAATCAATGTCTCAGATAAGTATCTTTTCCCAGAAGCTTGAAAAATATTCATTACCTACCTGAAATGCTCGTACCCTTTTGCCTCAATCTTTTCCGTCACATCATCCTTTTTGACCAAAATGTCGCCGGAAGTAACCTCACCTATCACGGTAAATTGACATGCTTTTCTTGCTCTCTCCAGAGCGTTGGGTTTGATGGTAAACAGAAGTTCAAAATCGCCAGCGCCATACAGCGGCAAATCCAGACCGGTGGAAATAACTTTAGTTTCATCTAGGACTGGTAACTTATCCCCATAAATTAGAAAGCCGATGTTGTTCGCTTTGTTCAAATCATGCAGTGATAACGCAAGACCGTCGCTAATATCCATCATGGATGTCGCCGCGTCGGACGTTGCCAACGCGATCGCTTCGTTGACCCTTGGCTGGGGCTCGAACAATTTTTTTGTCAGCGCATGCTTGACGTTTGGCTGAATATCCATCTTCAGCGCCCTAAGTCCCGCTTCTGCTGTTCCCAATTCGCCGGTCACGCAGACCAAATCGCCCTTTTGAGCGCCCTTACGCCTCAGCAATTCGTCTTTTTTGACGCTGCCAAGAATGGTACAAACTATCGTAAGTTCATCGTGCTCATCCGTGTCCCCACCAACGATAGGGATGTCGAACTTCTTTGCGCATGCGTTCATCCCTTTAACGATGCCCTCGACAAAGGCAATCTCCACATCATCAGGAAGTCCCAATGCTGCGACAGTGGCAAACGGTCTCCCGCCCATCGCAGCGATGTCGCTCAGACTTACTGCAACCGACATCCAGCCCATCTGCCAGGGAGCCATCTCATCTGGAAAATCCGTGCTCTGGTGAAGCATATCAGTAGTTATGAGAAGATATTCATCACCATAATCCAAGACAGCACAATCATCCTCTCCGGCTCCGAGGACTATGTCATGTGGCAACAATTTAGTGAGCCTATCTATAAGGGCACGCTCTCCTATATCTCGAATTTTCATCGAATTGTACATATACCGATGAGACAATAATAACCTTGTTGTGCCAGTATCGAGAAGGAATTTTCTCGGAATCATAGCAGGAATAGGAGCAAGTCTCATCGGCTTGTCAGTTACCAGTTGCCTTAATCGTCTGAGAGGAGGTGATGTGACGATGTTACCAGCGCCCAAATTGACAGGGGAGATGTCATTAGAAGAGGCGATAAAGAAGAGGAGGTCGAGAAGAAGTTTTAGAGATGTGTCCTTAAGAATGGATCAGCTCTCGCAAATTCTCTGGGCAGCGCAGGGAATAACAGAAAGGTTCAAGAGAGCAGCACCATCCGCAGGCGCAACGTATCCGCTTGATCTGTACATCGTTGCAGGCAAGATAGAAGGACTGGAAACAGGAGTATATCACTATGATCCAAGCGATCATTCCATCTCGCTCCACGCAGAAGGGGATCTTCGGACTGACCTGGCAAGGGCGTGCGTAGCCCAGGGATTCATAGCAGATGCGCCTGTCTCGATGGTAATAACAGCAGAGTATGAAAGGACGATGCAGCGCTATGAAGAAAGAGGCATCAGATACGTGCACATAGAAGCCGGGCATGTGGGACAGAACATATATCTCCAAGCAGAGGCATTAGGTCTTGGAACAGTGGCGATAGGAGCGTTTTACGATGATGAAGTTGCGAAACTACTACATCTCCCAGAGGAGCATCAACCATTATATGTCATGCCGGTTGGATATGTAATGCGATAAATCAGGTGGTATCTTGACCCATCCCACGCTGGATATCAAAGGCTCCAAGGGTAATGAGCTATCTGGCAAGAAAATCGTGTTGGGTGTTACGGGTAGCATAGCAGCCGTCGAGGCAATCAAGCTGGCGCGTGAACTGATCAGATACGGCGCTGACATTTATGGTGTCATGACTAGGGATGCCCAAAAGATCATACATCCATATGCGCTGCAATACGCAACCGGGCGAGATGTGATAACCGAGATCACAGGAGATGTCGAGCATATTGAATTGTGTGGAGATAGGATTGGCAAAGCCGATTTATTGTTGATTGCCCCCTGCACGGCAAATACGATCGGCAAAATCGCGACTGGAATAGATGACACTCCTGTGACGACATTTGCATCCACTGCGCTGGGCGCAGGGCTTCCAATCATCATCGTTCCTGCGATGCACGAATCGATGTATTCCCATCCAATCATCGCTGAAAACGTCCAGCGATTGAAAGGGCTTGGGATCGAATTTGTGGGTCCCCGCCTGGAAGAAGGGAGAGCAAAGATCGCTGACACCGATGACATTATCGTACATGTGCTACGCTCCCTCTCCAAAAAGGAGTTAAAAGGAAAAAAGGTGCTGGTCACTGGAGGCGCAACCGCAGAGGCGATCGACCCAATACGAATACTCACGAACAGAAGCTCGGGAAAGACGGGTTTAGAGCTGGCAAGGGGGACATTCATCAGGGGAGCGGATGTAACCCTTGTGCAGAAGGGCGATTGCCCGTATACGGCTATTCGCAACATCTACGTCGAAAGCGCCAAAGAGATGAGCGATGCCGTGTTGGGTGAGCTTAAAAAAGGTTATGATGTATTTATCTGCGCCGCTGCTGTCTCGGATTACACCGTTGACAGATCTCAGGATAAGCTCCCCTCTGGGCAGGCGTTAACGTTGAGTCTCAAGCCCGTTCCTAAGTTAATAGAAAGGGTCAGAGACATGCATCCCGGATTATATATGGTCAGTTTCAAGGCCGAGACCAACGTCTCTAAGGAGGAGTTGATAAGCAAAACGAGGTCGATGAAAGATGGGCTCAAGCTAAATTTAGCCGTGGCAAACGATGTTGGTAAGGGTGGAATCGGCGAGGAGGAGAACGAAGTATATATCATCGGTGATGATGTCATACATGTCAAGGGCTCCAAGCGAGAGATTGCAAAAAAGGTAATAGATGCGATAGCTGGAATGTTGTAAACTACCACCGTTTAAAAACGGTGGCTTTCCATAGGATGGTCGATATCATGCACAGCAAAACTCGAACCAACCGCATCTGGACGGACGAGCCCGTTTACTGGGACTCTCGTGTTGGAAATCTGGACAAAACAAGAGTTGGTGAGCTCTTTAGAAGTCCGCTCCAACACGGATTTGATGGCGATAGCCAACGATGCCTTCCTATCGCTGTTCACGAGCATACCACACCCCCTGCATCTGTACAGGGCATAGTTCCCAGAGCCGTGCCCTTTATTCACTGCACCGCAGTGCGGACACCACTTGGAGGTGTGGTAGGCATCAACAACTTGAATAGGTACACCAAATTGTTCACAATTGGAGCTAATAAACTCTCTAAATCGAGCATAAGGAATGCGATTAATCTTCTTATTAGCCTTCCTGCTAAACTTGCGTCTCCTTCCCCGAATGCTAAGCTTTTCAATGGCAATAGAGGCATCATACGACTTGGCAAGGTTCACAATTTCTTTTGCAATCTGACCGCTTCTGGTCTTGATAAAATCTCTCTGCTTGTATTTAAGCCTCTTGAGGTATTTCTTGGATTTTCCAGAGCCTTTGTCAGCATGGGCCTGAAGCTTGCTTCTTCGCTCAAGATATTTTCTTTGTCGGTTGGCGACGTCCCTGCCGAAGTAGAGTTGTTTGACCACTTTGGAGGTTCCACTATCAAAGACGGTAACGGCTGCAAGCGTGGAAGAGCCGACATCTACCCCAACGACAAACCTTCTGTCGTTTGCTGGCTTAGAAAACTCCTTTTCAAAGACGACAGCAATCCTTCCATCCCGCAAAAGAGAGATGTTATCAAAGTTCCACCCGTCTTCAAGGAAGGAATTGAATCGCTTAGTTTGCCCATCGAGTTTAACAGGAATCACAAAGTTCTTTTGAGGGGAATAAGTAATCCTAAAGCAGGGATTTTCTCTATTAGACGTAACGAATTTGAACCATCGCTTGTTGAGCCGAATAGAGCACCTCTTGAAGTTGCCATTAATCGTCTTTCGATTAGCCCAGACATCTTTTCTGGCTTCCTGAACGATGTCGGAGGGCAGAAAGGAGGTCTTGCGTATGTCTGAATATGTTAGATGGTGTAACTGTGTAGAGGATTTGGTACCTGGTAGATGCTCCAACGTCTCGTTGAGAACACGAAGATATTCTGCAAGGAAATCATCGAATATCTCTTGTTTCCTTGGAGTTAAATCCACCGTATTTAGTACAATGCACTTTTTCAAGATATTACCGATACTCAATCATCTTGAGAACTTAAGAAGTTTACGGAGGTGTAAAGGGTAATTCCTGCACCGCATAAATACGGTGGCCTCCTTGCCCAGATGTTTATGAATGCCATAAAAGCCAAGGCGTATGCGCCGTCGCATATCACGGGCTTTTTTGAAATTTGCGAATCTAAAAGCGCCGAGCGCACGGGGTCCAGGGGATGTGGATTTACGCTCCAGGCTGGAACGGTGACAGAAGTTATGGTTAAAGATGGAGGAGATACATCCATTCAGCTAAATGGCGTTCTCGCAAGAGCACCTACCACCGAGTTCGTCGTGAGGGGATTAGCAGCCAAGCACTCCGTTGAAGTGCGCAGCAAGATAGATGTCCCAATAGGATGCGGCTTTGGAGCCAGTGGAGCCGGTGCACTTAGTACTGCACTAGCGCTGAATGAGGCATTATCATTGAATCTCACATATGAGCGGGCCGCGAAAGTCGCTCATATAGCTGAAGTAGAGAATAAAACGGGCTTGGGAGACGTGATCGCGCAGTCAACTGGGGGCATGATAATACGAAAAGAGCCTGGAGCACCAGGAGTAGGCATCGTTGAAAGGATTCCCGTCGGCGATGTTAAAATTGATTACGTGGTGTTTGGCGAGATCGTCACAAGGGATGTCCTGGAAGATGCAGATGTGAGAAGAGAGATTAATAAGGCAGGAAAGGATGCCCTGAAGAAATTGCTCTGCAAACCGACATTTAACGAGTTTATTCGGCTGTCCAGAAAATTCGCCATCGAAACAGGGCTTCTCAGCAGTAAAGCAGCTGATGTGATAGAAGCGGTCGAATCCGCGGGCGGCATGGCAAGCATGGCGATGTTAGGTGATGTCGTGTTTGCAATTGATGGATACGAGGCGCTGAAGGAATTTGGGGATGTTAAGACGAGCAAAATATGCCATCAGGGAGCGCAATTGCTATGAATGCTATGATTCCAAAGGACCATCCGCGCTACGAATCGCTGATGATCAGAGAGAAGTTGGTGAACGGATTCAAAGCGGGCATCGTGTGCACAGAAGGATTGATTGCGCATGGAAGAGGAGAGGCGTTCGATTACCTGATTGGTGAAAAGACAATAGAGCCTGCGACAATGGCAACAAAGGTTGCGGTTGCAGCAATGTTAGCGGCAAAGCACCCGGTCATATCCGTCAATGGTAACACCGCCGCACTGGTGTCGGATGAACTGGTGGGTCTAAGTGAAAAAATCGGCGCGCAGCTCGAGGTAAACCTGTTTCACAAGACGGAAGAAAGAGTAGATAAGATAATCCATCATCTGAAGGCACATGGAGCAAAGGACGTTCTGGGAAAAAGAGCAGATGCGCACATTCCTGGAATTTCGCATGAGAGGGCTAAGGTAAGCAAAGAAGGAATATACAGCGCAGATGTCGTGCTCGTGCCCTTAGAGGATGGGGATAGGTGCGAGGCTCTCACAGACATGGGAAAAAAGACGATCGCAATCGACCTCAATCCCTTGTCGAGAACTGCACAGACTGCAAGCGTTACGATTGTGGATAACGTTGTTAGGGCAATACCCAATATGATAAAACTGGTTGATGAGATGAGGGTCTTGCCTGAGTCCGAATTGGAACATATGCGCACCTCATACGATAATAAGGCGATGCTGGAAGAGGTAATCAGAAGGATTAAAATGATTTAAAAGAACATCTGGTTAGACTTAGGATGATGCCATGATGATCAAACGACTATCTGAGTTGAGCGATGTACAAATGGAAAAGTTGCTGCGCAGCGATGTCAAGGATGTCACGAGTGCTACAAAGAAGATTTTAGAGGATGTGCGAAAGAACGGTGATGGTGCCGTCATCAAGTACACGAAGAAGTTCGATGGTGCAGTGCTGAGAAACCTTGAGGTCACAGAGGAGGAGATTAGAAATGCTGAGGCGTCCGTCGATGCAAAACTCATCAAACACCTTGAGAGGGCGGCACTGAACATAGCCGCATTCCACGACAAACAGTTGGATGATGAGTTATGGTTGGAAGAATTTGGACCTGGCATAACACTCGGACAGAAGACCACGCCACTGGACAGGGTCGGCGCGTATGTTCCAGGCGGTCTTGCTTCTTATCCTTCCACAGCGCTAATGACCGTGATCCCGGCAAAAGTGGCCGGCGTCCCGGTGGTGATCATGTGCACTCCGCCCAGGCCCGATGGCACTGTGAACCCCCTCACGTTAGCGGCAGCTGATATAGCAGGCGCGGACAGGGTATTCAAGGTAGGAGGGACACAAGCAATAGCAGCGATGGCATATGGTACGAAGAGCATTCCAAAAGTGGATAAAATCGTTGGCCCTGGAAATGTATATGTAACGGCTGCCAAGATGCTGGTGCGCAACGATGTGGAGATCGACTTTCCAGCAGGACCCAGTGAGATCGTCATTCTGGCAGACCAACCTTTTGAGAAAAAGCGGGTTTCTGCTTTGCAGAAACACCTTCTGTCTGCGCAGCAGACCGAAGCTTTGACCAAAACCGCGACCATCATCGCATCAGATATGGTCGCGCAGGCAGAGCACGACCCTGCATCGGTTGCCATCCTGGTCGCGACTTCTCAAAAATTGGCGAAGGCTGTCGATGCCGAAATGAAGAAGCAAACGAAGAAGGCGCTACGAAAGGACGTAATCGCCAAGGCGCTGAAGAAGGGGGCAATCCTAATCGCAGACGACTTGAAGCAGGGCATAGAGTTCGTCAATGCTCTTGCACCTGAGCACCTTGAACTGATGGTTCCGGACCCGCTGAAGGTGCTGAACGATATCAGGCATGCCGGCGCTATCTTCATTGGGGGGTATTCTCCGGTCGCTGCAGGAGATTACGCATCCGGAGCCAACCACGTTCTGCCAACGATGAGATATGCAAGGGTGCTTTCCGGCTTGGACGTAGCTCATTTCACGAAAAAGTCCAGCATCCAGATCATCAGCAAGTCCGGGTTAAGGGACTTGAAGGATACGATAATAGCGCTCGCAAAAGCAGAGGGACTGGAGGCGCATGCGGAATCGATCAGGAAGAGGTTTGAGAAATGACGGGCACAAAGTTGCGGACTCGCTACTCCAAGGAGATAACTCCAAAAGATGATGGCAAGACCGTCACCGTTGCAGGATGGGTTCATGAGATTAGAGATTTAGGCGGCCTCACCTTCGTCGTTCTAAGGGATAGGGATGGAACGATGCAGGTTACGCTAATCAAGAATAAGGTGAAGGATAAATTATTCGATGTAGTACGAGGCTTGAGCAGGGAGTCTGTTGTGTCTATTTCGGGTATCATCAAACGGGAGGAGAAGGCGCCCAATGGTTACGAGATAATTCCCAATGAGATTCTTGTGTTGAGCAAGGCAAAATCACCTCTTCCGTTGGATGTCACGGGAAAGGTCGGCGCTGACTTGGATACGAGATTGGATGCGAGATTTATGGATTTGCGAAGAGCAGAGATCCAGCCGGTGTTTAAAATAAGGCATCATGTGCTGACTGCGGTCAGGGATTTTTTAGAGAGCAAAGGTTTCATTGAAATACAGACGCCCAAGATCGTCGCTACCGCCACCGAGGGCGGCACAGCCCTATTTCCCATCACCTACTTCGAGAGAGAGGCATTTCTTGGCCAGAGTCCGCAGTTGTACAAGCAAATCATGATGGCGACTGGCTTGGACAGGGTATATGAAATAGGGCCCATCTTCAGGGCAGAGGAGCATGATACGAGAAAGCACCTGAACGAGGTGACGTCAATCGATGTAGAGGCTTCTTTCGTGACGCACGAGGAAGTGATGTCGATACTGGAGGAGACGGTCAAACACGTTTATGCCCATGTGCTGAAACATTGCGATCGCGAGCTTGATGCCATAGGTGTCAAGTTGTCGGTTCCAAAAACGCCGTTCAGGCGGTTGCGCTATGAGAAAGCGCTTGAGATCGCCAAGGCACAGGAGGAGTGCAAGGACATGGAATGGGGAGATGACCTGGATACAGCAGCGGAAAAGGCCGTTGGCGAAAAGGTGGGAGAGCATTACTTCATAGTGGACTGGCCCACCGAACTCAAGCCGTATTACGTGCAACCATACGGTGATAAACCTGAAATCTGCAAGGCATTTGACCTGATGCATCCTAAGGTGGAGCTGGCGTCAGGATCGCAAAGAGTTCACTCGTACGACCTCCTGGTGAAAAGGATTAAGGCACAAGGACTGGACCCAGAGGGATTTGAGTTTTACTTGGATGCATTCAGGTACGGAATGCCACCCCATGCAGGATGGGGCATGGGAGTGGAAAGGCTGCTCATGAGCATAGTGGACATGGCAAACATCAGGGAGGCGGTTCTATTCCCGAGAGATAGAAGACGACTTTCACCATGATTTCCCCAAACCTTCATATCCCTCCAATGATTTATATTAAAAATAAAAATATTAAAAAAGGAGAAGATGATACATGGCCGTTTTACCAGCAGGCATACACCCTGCTGAGATTGTCTTCACTTTACTCTTCGCGTGGGCAGCGTGGTTATTCGCCACCGTGATAAGGCAGAAAAGGCGTGAAAAAAGCGGGATAGAGGATGGTCATCGAACATTCTTGTTGGTGGGGCTGATGTCATGGACACTGGCGGCTCTCTTGGATGTACTCGACAACCTCCCTGTCCCTGGAATGAGAATATTGGACATTTGCGAGCACTGGATATTCTTAATTGGGGCGATTGTATTCGTGATGGGATTGTCCAAAGTTCGCAGAAAATATGACGAACTGGCCAGAGGTGAACGATGATGGCATGGATGGAGTTTACCCCAAACGCCCTAGCCCTCGTATGCCTTCTGTATTGCGTACATTTAGCGCTAAAAATGAGAAAATTAACAGAAAAAGCATCGCCAGCATGGTTGCTCGTCAGCGTTGGACTGACATTTCTGGCGATATATGCCCTCACTAACGTCATTGAATATAACTTTGTCTAGGGGGAAGTGCAGATGCCAACAATTGCGGAGAGACGCGAGAAGGTCCTAATCGATCTAAAAACCACTGGTATTATAGATACCTCCGCAATAGTCTCACCTGAGGGTTTGTTAATGAAGTCGGACATATCAGATGAGGCGGAGGCAAAGATGCTGGCCGCTATGTCAGCAATGGTGTTCAATGCCGCAAAGAAGGCTATCTCTGAACCGAAGAGCGATGTTCCGGTAGAGGTGGTCATTGAGTCCAAAAAAGGAAAAATGGTGGTGATAAGTACTGGACCTAAAGCCTTGCTCGTGGCGAGAGCGGATCCTCATACTGAGTTGGGGGCTAGTACTTTTAGAGATGAAGGATGCTGCTAGTAAGATAGGGGAGTTGATATGAAATGATAACCCACGGGGCAGAGTTTAAGGTTGCAGAAACAATCAGTTTGATCATATTGATCTTCACCTTCTACTATATGATAATCATTTGCAGGCAAGAAAAAAGGTGGAGAGTGTTCACATACGCGTTGGGACTTTTACTTTTATCAACCATATTTGCGGTGATGAGAGAGTTTTATCTATTTGTGACTTTTCGTGGATTGGAATGGTTCTTCATATTGATGGCGGGGATTGCCTTCGCATATGCATGTTATTTGTCCAACAAGAGATTGGATGTTCGGGTGAGATAAATGGTCGAGATGGTGATGCCAGCAAAAATTCTAGCAGATGCGGCTTTTTTCATAGCCTTGCTTTACGCCGTAAAAAACTACAAGATCACAAAGCTCGCATCGAATGTATGGTTGTTCGTCTCCCTGTCAATGAGCACCGCATTCATACTTACCCTGGCAAGATTGATCAAGGAGCTTTGGTGACTCGCCGAATTTGAGATCGTAAAGGTGCTTCTGATACCGATAGTCGCACTATTTTTATTCGCAGCCGCGGCTAACGTCAAAAAGGATATACTAAAACCGATTTAAACTACCTAGCACCATAAGGTATATGTCCTCTTTGTCATATTATATTCCAACGAGGGGATGGTATGCACGACGAGTTCAAGAGGCTCTGCAACCCTTTTAATGACTCCGGGCAGGGATTTGAACAACCCCTCATTTTAGGCGTTGTTAACGAAAAGACGGTAGGGGTTTGCCTTGTACATTAAAGAGATCGAACTCCAGAATTTCAAATCCTTCAAGCATAGGACAAAAATTCCCTTTTTCAACGATTTCACGACCATCTCCGGACCCAACGGTGCAGGAAAATCCAACATCATCGATGCCATCCTTTTTGTCCTAGGACTGTCCACCTCAAGAATGATGAGAGCCGAGAAACTTACCGACCTCATCTACAATGCCAACGAGAGAAAGAACCCCAATTTCGCTGAGGTAACAATTCGATTTGACAATACCGATAGGGGGATGCCACTGGACAGGGATGAGATAACGGTCACCAGAAGGGTTCAGAGGATGGATGATGGAGAATATTACAGTTATTATTACCTTAATGGCAGGGCATGCAACCTAAGTGATGTCCACACGTATCTCTCCAAGGCCAGGATTTCGCCAGAGGGGTATAACGTCGTCATGCAGGGCGATGTCACCTACATCATCGAAATGAGTCCTGTGGAGCGAAGGAAACTCATAGACGAAATAGCAGGTGTGGCGGAGTTCGATGCAAAGAAAGCACAATCGCTCAATGAACTGGAGACCGTCAGAGAACGCATAGAACGGGTCGACATCGTACTTTCCGAGGTCGGTATCAGACTGAAGCAACTACAAGGGGAGAGAGAGCAGGCGCTCAAATACAAGGCGCTGATGGATGAAAAGAGGCGTTATGAAGCATTTACATTGCTCGCAAAACTGAAGAGCGTGGAAGATGAGCTGAAAAGGTCAACTAAAAAATTGGATAGTAGAAATCTGAAAAAAGATGGCCTAGTCAAAGAGCTAACAGAGATTAGAGGCAGGTTATCCGCGGTGGAAGAAAAACTGCGCGTTTTAAACGAAGAGATTAGCCGGAAAGGAGAGGACGAGCAGATAGAGGTCAAAAAGGAGATCGAAGAGATCAAGGGCGAAATCGCCAAACACCAACATGCCATCGAATTTTTCAAAACCGAAATTGATGGCGTTGAGGAGCAACGAAGGAAGGCGCTGATAGATATCGACGGGACCAGGGAGAAGATTGAGAGTCTAACGGCAAAAGTTGAGGAGGAAGAGGTTAGGAAGGGGGGCATACTGGCAGAGATAAAGGAGAAGGAGAGTCAATTAAAGGTCGTTCAAGACAGAGCCGCCAAGGTGGATGCAAAATTTGCTGACGTGCGGAGCAGGCTTGCGACGCTCAAAGAGCAATCAGAGGAGAGAAAGAGCGAGAGGAACGAGTTGCTCAGGACAAAGGATAGATTGCTCGATAGCATCAGGCGAAAATCCTCTGAGGAGGGGGATATCAAACGCGAGATAGAAAGGGCAAGGGAACAAATAGCCGAGACCGAGGCTATGATGAAGCGGATTCAAAAAGAACTCAAAGAGTTCGAAAAAGAGAGGGACAAGGTCTCGAGCAGTGTGAACGAACTGGAGAGCGAGAAATCCGCATTGAAAAGCGAGCTGGACAAAATCGAAAAAGAACTTTGGCATCTCCAACAGGAATACGCAAAAATAGAGGCGCGCGTCAAAGCATCAGAGGAGCTGGATGGCTACAGCAGGGCTGTGAGCACGATTCTAAATGCCAAAAAGCAGCGCGAACTCTCAGGTATTTATGGGGTAATTGCCGAACTGGGCAAGGTCGATGAGAAATACGCTGTCGCTCTAGAGGTTGCAGCCGGCAACAGGATGCAGTGTATAGTCGTCGATACAGATGAGGATGCTGCATGTGCGATAGAATTTTTGAAGGATAAAAAAGCGGGCAGAGTCACGTTTTTACCACTAAACAAGATGAGGTCTAGATCATTGCCCAAGTTGACCAAGAAAAGCGAAATAATCGATTATGCAATAAATCTCGTTGATTACGATGCCAAATTCGAGCCCGCATTTCAGTACGTCTTTGGCGACACGATTGTAGTAGAGAGCCTTGACGTAGCGAGAAAACTGATGCCCAGAAGAATGGTGACGCTTGATGGGGAGCTAATCGAGAGAAGCGGTGCGATGACAGGAGGCAGTTTGATGAGGAGGTTCGCCTTCACCACAGCAGAGAATGAGCTCAATAAATTGGCAGAGCAGATCACCGTATGCGAGGTAAAACGACGTCAATGTCTTGATGAGATAGATGCAATTGAGGGACAGATATCCTCCACCCTGAGGGGCACGCTGGACATAGACACGGAGATTGCTGGGAAGAAACGAGGACTGGTAGAAGGGGAGACGTTGATAGATGAGAACAATGAGACCATTAAAGCCAAGGAAGAAGAGCTCAAGTCCCTTATGATTGAAAGGAGGAAACTGGGAGAGGAAATGGATGCCCTGGAGGAGAAATGTGCAAGCATGGATTCCCAAATTGCAGAGATAGATGAAGAAATAGAAAAGCTGGAGAAGTTGCTAAAGGACTCGGAGATTCCAGGGCTGATAAAGGAGGCGGAAGATATCGAAACAGAGGTACGTAGGCTGGAGAACAGGATACGTGATATAGATGCAGAAATAGGCACCATAAATGTAGAAAAAGGCTTCTCGACTTCGAAGATTGATGAACTCAAGGAGAGGACAAAGGAGTTAGAGGAGAAGAAGAGACAGCTGAGAGGGCAGATATCTACATGCGAGGATGAGATTGTAGCCCTTGAGAAGAGATTGGAGGATAAAAGACAGCGCGAGAAGACGTTAGAGGCTGAGTTGGTCGACCTGCGCGGAGCAAGAGATGAATTGCTTGATGAAATGACCAAGATAGAGGTTGAGAAGAACGAGGTTCAAAGGAACCTGGAAAGGGTTGAGGCACAGATAGAGATGCTGGAGGCGAGCAAAAACGAATTGCAGACGCAGGTTAACGAAATCAATAGAGAAGTCGAAGAGACGGGTGTTGTAAAGGTGGAGGAGATTCCACCACATGACGTTGTGATGGGGAGAATTGCCTCGCTCAAGATGCAGATGGAGGCATTAGAACCGGTGAACATGCGGGCAATCGCGGAGTACGAGGAAGTGGAAACACGACAGCACGATTTGCAAGGCAAGAGGGATGTGCTGTTTAAGGAGCGCAATGACATCATAGAGAGGATAGAACGATATGAATCCATGAAAAAAGATGCATTTATGGAGAGTTTCTGTGCGATCAACGCCCATTTCAAGGAGATTTTTGCCCAGCTCTCTGACGGAGAAGGTGAGCTGGTACTGGAAAACTGGGATGATCCCTTTGCCGGTGGGCTGACGATTAAAGCTAAGCCCTCAGGAAAGGCTGTCAGGCGCATGGGTGCTCTGTCCGGTGGAGAGAAGAGCCTGACCGCACTGTCTTTCCTATTCGCAATTCAGAGATATCGGCCCGCTCCATTCTATACACTGGATGAGATCGATATGTATCTTGATGGCGCAAACGCTGAAAGGGTTGCGAGCATGATCAAAGATACATCCAAGGATACGCAGTTCATCGTTGTATCGCTAAGGGAGAGCATGGTGAAGGCAGCGAACAGGACGATCGGTGTAACCATACAGGAGGAGAACATATCAAGCATAACGGGTGTGATGTTGAATTGATAGATGAGCCGGTTGAAATCTTGGTGAATTTGGCTAAAGACGGCGAGATCGATCCTTGGAACATTGACATAGTAGATGTCACCGATAAATTCCTCAAAAAGTTGGAGGAGAGGGAACAATTAGACCTCTGGGTATCCGCGAGAACGCTTCTGTATGCCTCGATACTGCTGAGGATGAAGTCCGAAGTACTGGTGGAAGAGGGCGATAAAGGAGACGAATGGGATTTCTTCGGTTTTCAGCCGGAGTGTTTCCAGGATTTCCAGATAGAGACGTATCCCTCCCTGCACCCGAAAATTCGTCGGCGGTCAAAACGACCTGTCACTTTGACGGAGCTGATAGACGAGTTGAAAAAAGCCATAGACCTGAGGGGGAGAAGAGAGATAAGGCGCATGAGAAGGGAGCAAAGTCGTCCAACGGCAGAGGATACCCTTAGAGTTATAGAACAGGAGGATTTAGAAAACAGAATCCGAGCAGTGATGAAAAAATTGAAAAGGATATTCAAAGGGCAAAAAAAGGTCGTATTTTCAGAGTTGGTCGATGAAAGAACTCCTGCAGACATTGTCAAAGCATACATTCCACTACTGTTCCTGGCGATCAGAAAAAAAATCTGGTTGGAGCAGAAAGAGTTGTTTGGCGACATATACATAAAGTCCAGGTAAGAGAACATGAACGACAAAAAGGTATTAGAGGCTGCGCTTTTCGCCGTAGGTCAGCCCTTAGATGTGAAGGAGCTGGCAGAGCTTGTAGGGAAACCACCTGAGTACGTGTCAGAGCTGTTAAAATCCCTTGTAGGGGAATACAAAACCAGAGAGACTTCGCTGGAACTTGTTGAGGTGAGAGGGAAATATGTGATGCAGGTTAAACCAGTGTATGCAGAAAAAGTGCAAAGCATAGCGCCCAAGGAATTCGAGACACCAGTGCTAAGAACCTTGGCAGTTATTGCCTACCATCAACCTGTCACCCAGGCAGAGGTGGTCAGTATCAGAGGGAACAAGGCATACTCACATGTTGTTGCATTAGAGGAGAGAGGATTGATTAAAAGCGTGCTCCACAGAAGGACAAAAATGCTGACGACTACGCCCGCCTTCGTGGAATACTTTGGAATAGAGGCAAACGACCCGAAATTGATCAGAAGGATGATCGAAAAAGTGGCGAAAGAGCAAATTTCCGCATGACTTTTAGGATTACTTTCGCCCCGCTCTTGCCAAATTCATATATATGCGTCAAGACTAGGAAGATATTGAAAATCACCTCCTGGGGCGCAACTGCATCCCCCTTACGCGTTTCTAGGCTGGATGCGGTTCCCCTCCCCTCTTTTTTTGACTAATTTTCAAACGGCCTTTAATATCATAACCCTCTTTGCCATATAATCGATTTCCCAATAATCGAGGAACTCCCTAAACCGTTCAAATTTATCTATCGGAACTAGTACACTCCCCCTGCCAACCGCCTTGGCCCCTACTTCTTGAAATATGCCCCGCTTATCCCCTCTGCCCTTCATCGCAAAATTGAACAATGTCTTCTCACTCTGATCGAGGTTCTTGAGATTGTATGTGACTAGCATACATGACTCGGTGTTTAGCATATCCCGAATGGGTCTGTCTTCTCGAATACTATATCCCTCATGTATTAGGCTTAGGAATACTGGTTCTTTAAACAGATTCTCAAGAGCGATGTATTCTACGTGAAGATTCTTATTCAGCTCCTTTCCTATGTTTCGAATATCGTAGATCGCACTTTCTATGGCAGGATAATCTTCATGCCAAAATATCACGATGATGTCGATGTCCTTAGGTATGGGTTTCTCTTTTACGGCGGATCCAAAAATGACAATGTCGTAAACGATGCCCTTTTTATCACAAATCTTCTTCAATTGGGATGTCAATTCCTTCACGTCTGAACACCTCACACACTCTTTTCCTCACATGTTCTACTTCTTTCTCGGTCGATATTTTGGTGTACGTCGCTTGGTACATTGGGAAAAGTTTATCACAAATGACGTAAAGCTGAACATCGTTCTTTTGTAATAATCGAAACCTCTCAGTATGACTTTCCGGTATCATATCTATCTTTTCTTTAAGAAAAGAGTCGCAAACGGCAAACAACGCTTTACAATAATTGATTACTGCTTCTGAGTTAAATCCTTTCTTTTCGGCATACAATCCCATGATGTACAGATTTCTGGCTTTCTTTCTTAATTCATCACTCATAGATATTTCAACGTTTATAGTAAACATCCAAGCTATTAAATCTTTCTGTTGTTTATAATAAACATTCACTCCTAAGAGAAGTTGCATTGTTTATAATAAACATCCGAATCGTACTTACTAAAACTTGGACAAACTCGACTGCCCATGCTTTTTCAATACCGCCTGCGCCGTCTTCCAGGAATGGCGCACGAAAATCGGTAAAGAGCCGTGTTTCTGAACCCAATTCTCCAGAAAATGCATCGTTCTGGGATCTGAGGGGTAACCAGAGCCCATCTCCTGTCCAATTCGTTTTTCTAAATCGCGCATCGCCGCGTCACGTCTCACCTTTGCCAAAATGGAGGCAGCGGAAACGATTGGATACTTGACGTCTGCGTTATGCTCAGAGATTATGTCAATGGATGCACCGTACTTCTTGCGCACATTTTGTGCAAATCGCCTTGGATCCACATCGGCTGCGTCGACAAATACCCTATCTGGCTTTAGCTCTTTGAGGACTTTCGCATAGCTGACGACCATGATCTCGTTCATCGTCATCCTTTCGCGGAGCGCGTCGATCTGCCTTGCACTGACCTCGAGAATATGATATTTTGCGACTTTTTTGATCCCCCCCGCCAGAAATTCCCGCCTTTTAGGTGAGAGCGCCTTGGAATCCCTAAGACTTAATTGCTCCAAGAGCGTAACACGCGTCTCAGGTATCATCACACCAGCGATGATCATGGGTCCTACAACAGGGCCTTTGCCCGCCTCATCGATGCCTGCAATCTTCATATTACCCAACAAATATCTTTTCCAGTTTCCCTATGTGCTCCGCAGTTGTAAGAGCTACGATAGAATCGCCTGCTTTTATCACCGTTTTGCCCTTCGGGAAGATGATGTGCCCCTCCCTGAGTATTGCCGTAAGCACGCAGTCCCCTGGAAGCCCCAAGTCTGCTATAGGTTTATCGATCGCTGAAGAGCTTTCATGCACCACGAACTCCACCATCTCAACGTTACCCTCCTTCAATGCCAAAAGCGTCATGAGCTCTCCAGATGTAACGGCATTCTTTAGAATTATGGATGCCGCCGTTACAGTACTGAGTGCAACATCGATGCCTAAATCCTTAAATACCGCCTCATTTTTGGGATCGTTGACCCTTGCTATCGTCCTAGGAACTTTGAGGTTCTTTTTCGCCACCTGGCAGGAGACGAGATTGGTCTTATCCTCTCCCGTAGCAGCGACGAGCACGTCTGCCTTGGCGGCACCAGCATCCTCTAAATACTTGGCATCGGTTCCATCTCCATGAATCACCAGAATGTCGAGCTTCTCAGCCAGGCTCTGACAAACATCCTTATCCGATTCAACTACTGCAACCTTTCTCCCTTCTTGAGACAGTGATTTCGCGAGAAAACTGCCAATTCTCCCTCCGCCCACGATGACTACGTACATATTTACCTCCCTCGCGATACCATCCATTCAAATGGGGTTGCCATCAATATTAATACTGCCCATAATTCCAACCTGCCGAGGATCATGCCGATGATTTCCATTACCTTACAAGAAACAGGCATAGTAGGTCCAGTTATTCCTGTAGAAAGACCCACCGTTCCCATAGCAGATGCGTACTCGAACAGGGCATCCATCACAGAATATCCACTCAGCAAGAAAACAACGATACCCGTTATATAGAGCGTGATATAGGCAAACACAAAAATCGATACCTCCATGAACAGGTCAGGAGTGATGATTTCTCTCTCGCCCGTACACCATGCCGTCCTTCCGATTACAGCACTCTCTGGAAGTAATCTCGTCTTTATCTCCCAGAAAATCGATTTCGCCATGATGCCTATCCTGTATCGTTTTATGCCACCGGCAGTGGATCCGGTGCTCCCACCCACGCTCATCAACACCACCAGCGAGAACAGCACCAGATGTCCAAATTGATGCATGTTCTCTGAAGATGTGGTCATATAACCCGTGGTCGTTAGAGCGGAAATCACGTTAAACAGCGCGTGCCTGAATCCCTGCAAGGGGGAGTGGTAAAAACTATAGACCAAACTATACGTGACGATGGGCAAGAATATGATGACGGATGCGTACACGACCTTGAGCTCGATGTCTTTTGCAGCCTTGCCAAGTTTGCCCGACAACAAAAGATAATGAAATGCAAAGCTCAAGCTGCCTAACAACATAAGGACCATAGCGACTATTTCAATCTCCAGGCTTTGGTATGCGCCTATGCTCCCAGCCTTGGTGGAAAAACCGCCAGTGGATAGTGCGCACATCGAGTGATTTATGGAGTCGAATAAAGGCATACCGGCAATATAGAGTAATCCTATCCCTACGAAGAGGTACAAAAGATAAATCCAGAGAATCATCCTGACGGTATGTCTAATGGCTGGTAGCAGTCTTTCCGTCCTCGCCTCTGCCGAGTAGACGGATGCGACACCACTTTTCGGGCCTATGAGAGCAGTTAGCATGAGAACGGCAAAGCCAGCACCTCCAATGAATTGCATGAGACTGCGCCAGAACAGAAAGATATGGGGACACGTTGTCACATCGACCATCGTCAGACCGGTCGTCGTCCATCCAGAGACGGCTTCAAAAATACCGTCGAGCGGACTGAGAATGAAGCTGATGATGAAAGGGGTTGCACCGAATATACAAGCCATAACCCAAAATACCCCGACAAGGATTAGGGCTTGGTGTCTCCCCAATGGTGCTAACGCAGGGTCCACCCTGAAAAGTCTCCAAAGTACAAATCCACCAGCCAGAGCCATGAGTCCTGGGATAACAAAAGAGTAAGCGTAGACGATCTCGTTGGGATATGCCATGATTAAAAGTAAGGGTATAAACAGCGTTATACCCACACCCATAAGTAAAAATCCAGAATAACTGACTATCAAACGGTTTCGCAGCGTTTGTACGTCTACTTCGTCCATTTCGATGTCAACCCTTGGTCAAGATGTCTTCAACCTTTCCCGATGCGCCAGCCAGATTCACCACGACGGCAATATCACCTTCTTGAAGTATCGTATCGCTATCGGGTACTATCGCTTTCGAACCTCTCACAAGGGCAGCTATGATAGCGCCCTCTGGCAGATGGACGTCCTTTAGCGCCTTTCCAATAACGGGACCTTTTACCTCTACCTTGTTAATCTCGATGCCGCCCTCGTTCACCGTCATGAGCGCAATCAAGCCGGGATGCATAATAGAATTCCTGAGATGCGTCACCGCAATTGTAGTGGGACACACAGTGGCATCGATGCCCGCATCCTTATAAAGGGATTCCTTCTCTGGATCGTTTACCCTTGCAATAACATTTTGCACCTTAAACACCCGTTTGGCAATCTGGCAGGCCATTAGGTTAGTATTATCATCATCGGTGACTACCGCGAAAACGTCTGCCTTACTTCCGCCTGCTTTTGTTAACACATCCTGGTCAGTTCCATCTCCCTCAACGGTCAATCCATCAAAATTAGGACCGAGTTCTTGGAAACGGGACACTTCCTTGTCCACAACGACGACGTCATTCCCATTCATCGATAACTGCTGGGCCAGGCCGCGGCCGACTCTGCCACACCCGATTATTACCACGTACATTGTCAATTCACCACATTTATTTCAATAAGTGCCTCAACTCCCAAAGTATTTTTGGATTTCTCTTGACAAGAGCTCTGAGCAAGCCGGTCGCAGTCATCTCGCTGAAATCAACATCCTTTATGGAGTGCGCAAGAGCGTTCAATTTTTCGTCCGACATCTTCGTGAAGATTTCCTTTGCCCTAAGAGAATTTTTGAGGGGGGCTCCAATTGCGGATTTCCATCTATTTTCATACTCGCTCAGCGCCTTTGTTGAGGTGTCACCTCTGGAGAGCGCCTTCGCAGCTACCTCTCCGGCAATTTGTCCAGTGAGCATGGCGTTGACGATTCCTCCGCCTGTGATGGGGTCTGCCATCCTGGCGGCATCGCCCACGAGCATCAGTCCATTGGCTATGGTGCGTTCTAATGGGCCACTGACCGGGACGCCCCCAACGATGATCTCAAGCACTTGCCCGTCTGGGAATTTTTCCTTAACAAATCTCTTGAGGAGGTCCATCGCCTTTATCTCACCAGCCCTACTCCCCAGTATCCCCAAACCGACATTTGCCTCATGCCCTCCCTTGGGGAATATCCACGCATAGCCTCCTGGTGCGATTTCGTTGCCGACATAAAAATCACAGTAATCTGGATTAAAGTCAATGTCAGTCATCAAAAACTGTGCACAGGTTTCGATGTCTGATAACTTGAGCGTTGTGTCGATGCCCGCCCATCGTCCAACCTTTGATTCCACACCATCAGCACCTATGATGACACTCGCCCTAACCGTAAAATCATCTCCAAAATGCTTCCCCTTAACGCCCTTTACGAAACCGTCTTCCATGATTAAACCGGTTGCCCTCGTTTTCACCATCACCTCTGCACCTGCTCTTGCCGCTTGCAAGGCAAGCGCTCTATCAAAGATCTTGCGCTCGAGCACATAACCCACCTCTGGCCCGGCCATATCCTCTGACATCTCAATTGCCGTGCCATCTGGAGAATAGATTCTGGCACCTTTAACCTCGGCGGATATCCACGAACGGTCCGGCTTTATAAATGACTTTATGCCCTCTTTGCCAACACCCTCCGCACATCTTACTGGGTTACCGATCTCGGCCCTCTTCTCGATTAACAGCACATCTAAATCGTGCTCGGCAGCTGTTTTTGCCGCGATTGAACCCCCTGGACCGGCGCCCACAACTACGACATCGTATTCATCCTTCATTCAGAATCTCCAATGCCCCAACTGGACAGACTTTCGCACACGCCCCGCATTCTATGCATTCATCACTGAGTTCTATCCATCTATTTATTAACTCTATTGCGTTTGCCGGACAAACTCCTACACAGGCACCACAATGACCGCACTTGTGTCTATCTACGGTGATCATCCTCAGCACCTCACGGCGTTCACAATAGCGGCATCCAAACCAACAAATTTCTTGATGTACTCCATTCGTTCGCGTTTCAGCTGATTGACATATGCCCCTATTTGCGCCTCAGAATAAAACCGGGTGAGGTCAAACCTAGATATATCCACTCCCTCCACTTTTTCAGGCGTCTGAACGCCAAAGTAGGGCTCATGCGTCCATTCTATGCTGCCCCTGGCTATTCCTCTTACGATTGCAGCCATCTCAGGTATCTCCACCCTGGTCACCTTTTGTTTTATTGTTACGCCCTCCTCGCTTTTCTCCATGATCTCGCCAACGCCACCTGTATTCAGGAGATAGCACTGAACTTTGTCGCCGTGCCTCTTGAGGAACTCATAGAATATGTTACCCTCCTCCGCCTCATCGCCTATGATGAACGGATTGGTGCCTACAACTCTAACAGATTCGCCCGCTCTGCGTGGATCGCTGGCTGTGGTCTCTATGGATTCGCCGAGCATAAACGCGGCAACTGCCTGTTCATGTGTCAACTTCGATGCGATGGGCACGACGGTATTCCTCCTGGTGATGAACAAAACTATCATCCCGTCGAGTTTATTGATAGGGGGCAAATCAATGCTGGGGCATACATGTTTATCACCCAGATCCGCCCTCTGAATTACGCCTCTCCCATTGCCGGTGAGCGTTTCATCCAAAAAGTGTACCTTTCCGCGATGGTCGACCATGACGTTTTCAAAGACCGCGTCTCTCTTCGTCGCTGCGTTGTGGATCAGCGGGTGGTTGAGTGGGTCGATATCGGTCTTGAGGAAAAATCCCCTTTCAGGACCCAGGGCCGAGCCATCCTGCCTAAGGAAAACGACGTCATCTTGGATAATTTCTATACCCTCTCCTTCGCCGTTCAATCCATGGTCATGGCAAGTGTGCGTTGTCTTGCCAGTGCCAGAGAGGCCAAACAAGAGCGCACCATATCTTCTTATCTTGCCGGTATTGTCCCTTGCCCGTAGTATCTTTGCCCCGGCATGGAGACCCAGCATGCCTTTTTGCTTGGCATGCCACATCGCCAGCCTGAGAAATGCCTTTTTAGCCTCGCCCAAGTAATCCGTACCCAAAACATAAGTGACGCCTATCTCTGGAAAAACGAGTATTTGTCTATCCTTCTCGTGCCACTCCGGCACGTAAATAAGACAAAAGTCCAGACCTTTGCCCTTCTTTGGCTCAAAAAGCAACGTGCTCCACATGTAAGCGATGCGTGCACTATCCTTACGTTGAACCGAGAGAAGCATTGTACAGTTATGAGTGAAATGAGGATTGGTGCACATCGTCCTCTTCACGCAAATTAATGGTGCTTTTTTAAGGTATTCGTGCACCGATTCTATCGTCTTGGGAGCGTTTTTGATGATGGCTTTTTGCTTTTCGCTTGGATCGGGCAGCATGACCTCAGGGCTGCCGATGTATACCGTCAGGCCAGCGCTCCTATTCCTTACCGTGGAGATGAAAACATAATTTCCAAACTCAGTCAGTATGCCGCTTTGCTCCGCTGTTTTGCGCAGTTCCTCTGGCGTAGGATGAGACACGTTGGACTGGCGCTCCAGTCCTCTAACGAGCGTCATAACTTCTTGATGTAAACGCTCAATATCCGCCTGCTCCATCTTTTCCACCGTAATGCCCCTTTCGATACGATACTATTAACTATAAAAATCAATCGATTGAAGGGCATTTGAAGCGATTAATCTGTGTTGCCAGTATCCGAAGTACATAACATGAAGCGACATCATCAGGATGCTGTTAAAATTGCTGAGCCTGAGGGGAGGACTCCGGAGCATTTTGTGTATCAAATTTTATAAAAAGAAAACGAAATTATGGTTTTGGATAAAACGACTCATTAAAAAGCTTGGTCAATTCACGTTCCTTGGTCATTGCGTCGTCCGAAGTGGACTCTTTTTCAGGAACACCAGTCTCCTCCTGAGCCCCAGCTCTAATGCCCGCCAAGGTGATAATACACCTGCGATCTAGAATTTTTATGTCCACATCATATCCCATATCCTCGAGAAAAGTTCGATACCAATTTGTAATAAATCCTGGCCAGATGTTCGTAGTGGCAAGATGACATGACAAAGTTTTTTCCTTCCCCATGATTCTTACGTTCTTGATCACGTTATAGTTGGACAGAATTTTCATGATCTTCACGAACGATTCCCACGAAGGCTCTTTTAGATCAGAGAACGCAGATTTAAACGTTTTCGCAAATGTTCTGGCATTTTGCTGACAGGTTCTGTAGAGGTCTTCATCAGAAGAAGTCTCCTTTCTGACCAGCGAATCTACCACCTGCGTGGGCAATACGACGACATCCATCTCGAGAAGGGAACGAATCATCTCGGCGTATTTCATGATGTCGGCCGTCATTTGCTCCAGCGACTTCTCCTCTATCAAGGAGGCACTCTCCAGATATGGGATCGAACTCTCTGGTATCCCTAAGTTCGCATTGGGCTTGCGCAACGCTTCCAGTGCGAGCTCTATAGCTTTTCTCTTGGTCCCATACTTCTCGGCCAACTCGTCCAAAATCTGAGCATGCCGGGTCGTCACGATTGTGTGAACATGCCTCATTAAACCCTCTCGCGAAACACTCGGGTGTTTCCCCTCTAGAAGCAGATCGTTTTTGTTTTTCGGGATGTTTTTGGGCTTCAGTCATTGATTTATGGACTTTTACTATTATATCAACCTTTTGTTTTTGTTCAAACCCCCGAATTTATGTACAATCTTGTTCAAACTCAGATCAATGAAGAGAGAGCATCTAACAACAAAATGTACTTGACTCTCTCGTATTTTTTAAAAGAATTTTTGTACATTCAATGTTCGACCTCTTTATATGCCCCTGAAAAAATAAAAATCAATTTGCCCCATAGGAGAGGGTCATCTTGAAAAAAGAAGACGAAAAACCGTCCAAGAAGAATTTTGTATCGCCCAGAGGAACAAATGTGTCGAGTTCTTTCGCCTCTTCTATGCGAAGCGTTTCTAACCAGATAGCGGACGCTATCTTCGTCCCCTCCTTGTCCCACCCCTTCTCATCCCTCTCCTTTAGCAACAAGAAGTTTTTGCCCATATTTTTAGCAGCGATCATGGTGCTCTCAGTTTTTGCCGTATTGGTGCCAGTACATGCTGCTACTTCTGTTACTATAACAAGTCCCACTACGGCTGCACCTGCTTACGTGCAGTCTGGCGGAACAGTCGACGTTACTTATAACTTCGATACTGATGCAGTTTACACAACTACAGGCACTACCTACGAAGATGTTACAATTGAGATTTACAAAGGCCTAACCTTGGTTGGCTCTAGAAGAGTAAGTCATACTGTAGCTGTGAATGCAACTCATACATTCACTATTACTGTCACCCTGAGTCCAGTCGCCCCCGATGGATCATATGATGTTAGAGTGCTCGTTGAAGACAGAGATGGCTCATCATCATCTTTTGATATCGAAACAAATGCAGTTATCGTGGATAGCACAGAACCAAATGTCCTAGCCAACGCTCTTACTGCACCAAATGGTGGAGAATACTGGGCTGGAGGAAGTACACGGACAATTATCTGGACTGCAACTGATATCACAGATGCCAATCTAGGGACCGCTCCAATCACACTAGAATATTCTACTGATAGTGGTGTTACTTATCCAAATCTAATCGCGACAAATTTAGCAAATACTGGATCATATACTTGGACAGTTCCCAGCATTGACAGCTCGACCGTCAGGGTAAGGATCACTGCCACAGATCTGGCAGGCAACTCTGCCTCAGATGAAAGCAATGCTGACTTCACGATTGACAGCACATTACCAGTAATAACGATTGATACAGTGACAACCCCAACCAACGAGGCTATTCAGAATATCACTGGAACCTATATAGAGGATAACCTTGCCACGATAGATGTCAATGGAGTACCAGCAACAGTAGACGAGGTGGCAGGAACGTATTCTGCAACAGTATCTTTATCCGAGGGTTCTAACACGATCACTGCCACTGCAACTGATCAAGTGGGTCATACTGCAACTGCTACAGACACAATCGTCCTGGACACAGCGGCACCAACGATATCGGCTCTAACACCCGCTCCTAGTTCATATGTAGATACCGCAACACCAACGATCTCTGCTGCACTAGCAGATGACAACTCTGGCATTGACACAGCTACAGTCGTGATCAAAGTTGATGACATTGATGTGACGGCTGATGCAACTGTAACTGAAACATCTGTGAGCTACACGCCGACGGCTGATCTGTCACAAGGTAATCACACGGTAACCGTGGCTGTATCAGATAATGCAGGAAATACCGCTACAGCAAGCTGGTCATTCACTGTGGACACGATTTATCCAAAGATCACGATTGATGAAGTGACGACCCCGACCAACACGCCCAGTCAGATAATCACTGGAACCTATATAGAGGATAACCTTGCCACGATAGATGTCAATGGAGTACCAGCAACAGTAGACGAGGTGGCAGGAACGTATTCTGCAACAGTATCTTTATCCGAGGGTTCTAACACGATCACTGCCACTGCAACTGATCAAGTGGGTCATACTGCAACTGCTACAGTCACAATCGTCCTGGACACAGCGGCACCAACGATATCGGCTCTAACACCCGCTCCTAGTTCATATGTAGATACCGCAACACCAACGATCTCTGCTGCACTAGCAGATGACAACTCTGGCATTGACACAGCTACAGTCGTGATCAAAGTTGATGACATTGATGTGACGGCTGATGCAACTGTAACTGAAACATCTGTGAGCTACACGCCGACGGCTGATCTGTCACAAGGTAATCACACGGTAACCGTGGCTGTATCAGATAATGCAGGAAATACCGCTACAGCAACTTGGTCGTTTATCATCGATACCACACCACCAACAATTACACCCATATATCCAGTAGATGGCAAAACCGTGTACGAGGTGCCCACCATCGAGGTACTCTTATCAGATATGGAATCTGGCATTAACCCAGAAACCATCATCCCGAAAATAGATGGTGACGAACCGGGGTGGGGCGGTGGCGAATGGATAGATGAACCCTACGTACTACGGATATATTTCGGTAAAGACATAGCAGAGGGCGAGCACACCGCCACGGTAATCGTATCTGATAATGCAGGCAATTCCAATCAAACAACTTGGTCATTCACGGTAATGAGCGAGTACGAGATAGAGTTATACGGCGGATGGAACCTGATCTCGCTACCACTGATACCAGAGAACTCAAGCATCGAAGCCGTTCTGAGTGGAATGGAAGGTGGTACGGTTGAAAGCGTCTGGGCATATGATGCGTCCACAGGGGATTGGTATGTATACACCCCAGGACCAGCAGCAGACACCCTAACAGAGATGAAAGACGGGATAGGATACTGGGTGAAGATGGATGGAAGTGCAGACCTCGTCGTTAGAGGTGTTACGATGTATCCGGGAGCACAAGTACCGCCAAGCTATCCCGTCTATGAGGGATGGAACCTGATCGGCTTCAAGTCGACCGAGTGGAATTACGCTGAAGACTATCTGGCTTCAGTCTGGGATTACTTTAATGAGCCTTGGTCGTATCCATTAGTCTACTATCCAGAGTCAAAGTACGGATTCTACTCAGCCTACTATATGGAGCCAGGACATGGATACTGGATTTACATGAGCGAGGACGGTATGATCGCACCCCCAGCTCCATGGGACTAAATCGATAGGAGACGACATGAACAAAAAAACCAGTTTACTGAGTATACTGCTCGTGACCATAGCTCTCTGTGCTCCTGCAGCAGCAATACCCCAGATACCAAACCAGTTCTATGGTAGGGTGACCATTGACGAATCGCCAGCAGCTGATGGTCTAACCGTCTCGGCCTGGATAGATGGTGTTGAATATGCAAGCACCACCACATCCGGTGGGACATATGGTACCAGCTCAGCATCAGTGTTCCTAGTGCCCGCAGACGATGCAGGCACGCCTGAAAAAGAAGGCGGGGTCAGCGGCGAGACTGTTGAATTCTACGTTGGCGGCGTTCGAGCGGGTGAGGCAATATTCGTGAGCGGGGGGGTCACAGAACTGGATCTTACTGCATCAGGTGTTCCAAGTCCTACGCCAACTCCAACTGCAACTACCACGCCCACTGGCGGCGGTGCCGCCGGCGGTGGGGGCGGCGGTGGCGGTGGTGCACCAACTTCGACCATGCCAACGCCCACTCCTACTGTAACACCAACTCCTACGGCAACGCCTGCAACAACACCCACACCAACGGTAACGCCCACCTCTGAAGGAGCCCCGATACCTCCTTCTACACCAGAGGCAGTGGCAACTAGAATACGTGAACCACCAACGAAAATATTGGGGATAACGGTTCCAGGTTTTGAGGCGATATTTGCGATCATCGGATTGTTAGCGGTGGCATATCTAACAAGAAGAAGATGATCAAGGCTTTCTCGATAATGCTGCCGCCTTCAACCCCCAGGTCCGTAGCGAAATCTGATGATCCAACCGATGAGGGGGTGTAAGTGATACATGCATGACAGTGAGATAGCGAAAAAAGCTTCGGGGGGCATCCCCAAGGTTGGCGTTATGGTTTTAGTGTTTATCATGCTTACTGCCCTTTTCGAGACATCGCCAGTATCAACTGCACCAGCTCCACCAGTTGCCACAGCACCTTCGATCAGCAACGTTCAACATTCAACGCCAACCTCTTCCTCTGTCTATATCACATGGAACACGGATCAAAGTGACAGTGATAACAGGGTGAAGTACTATTCTGCAGACGCCTCCTTTATAGATACGACAACAGTAAAGTTGGGGCAGGGAACGGCACCTGATTCTTATATTTGGGAGAATCCAATCTATAAAAATACGAACTACGGTAGTGATACGAAGTTACAAATAGGCAATAGTGATTGGATATATGCGTCCAGAGGCATAATCCGTTTTGATTTAAGCTCATTACCAGCAGGTAGTACTATTACGGATGCCAAATTATATCTATATTTTTACACTATTCCTACAACCTGCACTCTTTACGCTCATCGAGTTGACCACGATACTCCAGACTATGAAACGCTTTGGACTGAAGCAGGCGTAACGTGGAACAAGTACGATGGAACAAACAACTGGGGAGCTGCTGGTGGTAACTACAATGCGACTGCAACGGATTCAACGACTCTCTCCACAACAGGATGGTACAATTTGGACGTTACATCTGATTGTGATGCACTTGAAGAGAGAAGTTGGATTCTGAGAGCTTACACGGCAGATATGTACTCCTATCCACTTGTCTACTCCAAAGAATACACCACCGACACGACCAAGCGACCATATCTTGAAGTTACATATACAACGCAAGAGATGCCAGAACAATGGAGCGATTGGCACAACAACACCGATTCAGTGAACATATCGCTGACAGGATTGAATCCCAATACCACATACTATTATCAGGCGTGGAGCTATAATGGAACGGATCCAGCATACTACTCCTATTCGCCGATATATAATTTCACGACGGCGACCATTGGCAACACACCAACTGGCACAAATGTATTCGTCGATCTGGGCTCTGGAAATTCGGTCACGTTCTCAGAGGTTATTGAAAGTGGAGATACTAGTGATAATGTAACTGAAATCAATCTATGGGGTCCTTTGCCGGACGGATTTAATGTCGCTGGAGACTTTCATGATATAACCACAACCGCCAGCTATTCTGGAGTTGTTGCTGTCTCCTTAACGTACAATGAATCTAAGGCCTCCAATGAGAGCAATCTTAAACTTTTCCATTGGAATGAATCCACTTGGGAAGATGTTACATACTCTCTGGATACTGTAAACAACGTCATTAACGGGACGGTAACCAGACTGTCTCCATTTGTCGTGGTGGAAAAGGTTAACAGAGCACCAGTGCTTGATCCGATTGGAGACAAGACGGTTGATGAGGGACAGCTGCTGACGTTCACGATTTCTGCTACTGATCCCGATGGGGATGTGTTGACGTACTCTGCCACTAATCTGCCTGCTGGAGCTGACTTCGATTCCGTCACCCAAACGTTCTCCTGGACTCCGACGTATGAGCAGGCTGGAAGCTATCCAGGGGTGCACTTCGAGGTTTCAGATGGCTTGCTGACAGATTACGAGGACATCACGATCACCGTGAACGATGTGGATACTATACCGCCAAACGTAACCATCAACACACCAACACTTGGCTGGTATAGTGCGAACTTTACGGTGAATGCAACCGCGACTGATAATGTAGGCGTCAACACAGTCCGGTTCAGATGGGAAAACATATCAGCTCAGGGTATTTGGCAACCTATGATCCGCCAAGCAGGAACTGATTACTGGACCGCTACTTTTGATATCAGCACTGTAGCAGATGGCAACTATACCATTAGGGTAAATGCTACCGACAATTCGACCAATGAGGGTACGCAAACAGTTGCGGAGATAGGGATAGATACAACACCACCAATAATCGCTAACTTACAACCAACAGATGGTGAAACCGTATACCAAAATAACGTCACAGTCTGTGCACTTTTGTCAGATGCTGGATCTGGCATTGATACAGAGACAATTGTCGTAAAAATAAATGGAGTAGAGCTGTCTTACGATATTAACCGGACAAACGACAGCATGGAAGTATTTATCATATCTGAAAAGCGGTGGCTAACAGAAGGCAACCATAGTGCAACAATAAACGTTTCTGATAAGGCAGATCATACTAATCAAACAACTTGGTCATTCACGGTAAAGGCCACTTACTATGAAATAGCGTTAGAACTTGGATGGAACCTGATCTCGCTGCCAGTGATACCAGAGAACTCGAGCATCGAGGCGGTCCTAGAGGGAGTGCCCAACGTTGTATCCGTCTGGGCATATGACGCAGCCAGTGAAACCTGGTATGTATACAGCTCAGTAGATGCGGCAAACACCCTGACAGAGATGAAAGATGGCATAGGATACTGGGTGATGATGGATGGGAGTGCATATCTCGTCGTTAGAGGTGTTACAATGTATCCGGGAGCACAAGTACCGCCAAGTTATCCCGTCTATGAGGGGTGGAACCTGATTGGCTTCAAGTCGACTGAGGAGATGCCTGCTGAGGAGTATCTAGCCTCAGTGTGGAGTTTATTTGAAAAGCCTTGGACATATCCGATAGGCTATGACCCAGGTGAAGGGTTTTATACAACCAAGTACATGGCACCGGGACAGGGATACTGGTTATACATGGCTAAAGACGGTGTGATCATTCCTCCGGCAAGTCAACGTGAAGGGGTGCTATGAGCAAATACAGACTTGGAATAGCGGAACTGGATAAAGTCCTAGGTGAGATAGAGGGCGGATCAAACATAATGCTGATCGGTCCGCCGATGTGCAGGAAAGATGCCCTTGTTTACAACATTTTGTATGCAGGTCTTCTCAGTGGAGAGAGCGGCATCCTCGTGACGACAGAAGAAATGGGTGGGAGCGTGCTCAAACAATTTAAACAAGACGAGCTGGACACAAGCATGGAGCGACTGGGGATTGTAGATTGTGTCTCGATCTCACTTGGGATTAGGGTCTCTGATACGGAAAACATAAAGATGGTACCCAATCCAATGGACCTAACCGGAATTGGCGTCAAGATAAGCCAGTTTTTTGAGCAATTTCATGTGAGAAATCGCATCCAGAGAACGAGACTGATCGTTAACTCACTGTCGACGATGCTGATGTATTCTAATTTGCAAACGGTTTTTAGATTCTTGCACGTTTTCACCGGTCGGATTAAAGCCGCAGATGCTCTTGGCATTTATGTGCTCGAGGCTGGTATGCACGATGATAGTGTGATCGCAACACTCAAGCAATTGTTCGATGGCGTGATCGAGATAGGGGAAGAGGGCGATCAATTCTTCATCAGGGCGAAGATGGGAGCGAGGCCAACCGAGTGGATAGGGTACGATATCGATAGGACGAAAAACGTGACGCAACTTAAGGGTGGTGTGTCGCGTGTCATCAATCGATGAATCCCATGTTCAAACATTTCTTCTCGTCAGGATCGGTGAGAATAACGACGTTGACGAGATATGTAGAATGGTCACAGAGGTTCACGAGGTGTCCTCGGCAGTTCATAAGGTGTTAGGGCACTACGATCTTCTAGTCGAATGTGTTGGCGATACCAAACACGTTAAAGAAAAGATAGTAGATCCATTGACAGAAAGGCAGAACGTCGTTCATTCCCTGATCGATATCGATTCATTGGGTTTGGCATATGAATTTATTGAAAAACCAAAGCCTGAATAATAGGGATTAAACCGTCTAAGCACCAAACTCAAGGAGAATTTTGGGAGGGGTATCACCCAGCTAATCGATTGCACTGAAATCGGACAAAGAGCGCTGGGATTTTGATGTCCTGAATCCCTTTGGCAACTCAACCCTGCCGTATTGCCCCCCGCCGCCAGGATGGAGGATGATCTTGCCTTCCCTAAATGCAACGATGGCATCCCGCACACTATCATCAACCATGTCCAATTGTGCAACGTCGGCATCGACCAAAACCGTTACCTCGTCGCCCAACGCGCTCACCAGCGTGCTCCACACGTCTCTCACTGGTTTAGCATTCGGGTCAGGTGCACCGAGCGCCAAAGCGATGATCTCTGCCAGCGGAATCAGCCTGAGGTATGGCGGCCTGTGCGGCGGATGTTTTGGCTCCTCGTAATCGGCCAGTTCATTCACCCTGTCGCGAACGCCTTTTTTGATAAGACCCCCGCAGGTGCATCGCCATCTTCGCGCCTGACACTCCTTGAGAGAATAATGCTTATAACACCGTATACAGGCGCTTTCATTGTACTTCCCCTCCTCGGGTGGCAGACCCACGTTTAATATTGGCTTCCGGTCATTCTGGCGCAGGATCGCCTGCTTCAACTCATCGAACACGGGCGCATCCATCTCAAATCGGTTGAACTCCCTCGCAAGCCTGATGGGCCAGGGACTGTGGGCATCGGAATTTGTCAGAAAAGTCAGATTTTGCAGTTCGGCGATCCTATCAGCGTAATCGGAATCTGCGCTTAGCCCCAGCTCGATGAACGTCACATGAGAAACCATAGAACCATAGCAGTCATTGATGCTGTCAAAATAGGCATACATCGCCGTCCAAGGCGTAAACGCATGGCAGGGACCGAATAAAGCATCTATATCCTTTGCGTACTGCGCAACCTGCTCTCCGGTCAGGCGTACCTTTGGCCGTCCATCAGAGGCGAGGTCAGAGGAATGTTTCGCCAGACGTTCCTGCAATTCTTCTGCCTTTGAAATGGACGGAAAAATCAGCAAATGATGGACCCTGGCAGAGTCTTCTATCTCGCAGGTCAGGACAAAATGCGTGTCATTGGCAACAAACGTGCCCTCATCCACGAGTTTTAGCGCCTTGATATCTGACAGCCATTTGGGGTGAAGACAGTCGCCGGTGCCAACGAGCTCGATGCCTTTTTTCGCAGCCTCCCTCGCGAGCGTCGGTAGGTCCATCCTGGCAGACGTCGCGGCGGAATACTTGGAATGAATATGCAGATCGGCATTCACATGCATAGAATCATCCGATGTACCTCAGGTCTTCCTCTGCAGTAATGGGCTTTGCATGCGCCTTTTCCATTTCCCGCAGCTTGGCAACGATTTTTTCCATGTCCTTTGCCCTTTTCTCTAAAGCGCTCATGTCGATGTCTATGCCAAGAATCTTGGATAATACCCTGAGGACGGCTTGGGCGCTCTTCGGATCGACCAAATATCCAGAGGTTTCACCCATGAGACAAACGGCTTCGATCCCTCTTAGCTTACCCAATCCAAGAATCAAGCCAGAGGCGCCGATGATGCCTCCACCCGGTTCTTTTTCCTTAAATTCAACACCGTATTTCTTCATTTCATCTACTAATTCTGGTTTGTTGGCGGCGCCCAACACGCGGGGCTTATCGATGAGCTGACCTATTCCATAGCCACCCAGTGTATAGATTCGCTTAGCCCCATACCTCTCCACGATGTCAAGGTACACCTCAGTAAGTTCATAATGGCCCTCGCTGGTCACGCTCTGGTAATCCCCGATTAGAAGCAGAAGGTTGTGTTTTTGGTCCGCGTACACCTCATTTCTCACCAGTTTTACCGTGCCATCATCTGCCACTAAGACCTGTGGGGGGAAATGCGGCGAATATATTTCAATGATTTTCTCGGCATTCAACTCCTCCACCATGTGCTCTGCCACCAATTTTCCCACATGCCCCACACCTGGTAGCCCTTCCACCATGATTGGACGTTCTAACCTCACGTCCTTGACTTGAATAACCGTGGTCTCCTTTATTCGGTTAGGTCGCTCTGGCATTTCTTCATCATTCTCCTATACTTACCATAGGGGTCCTTAGGTGAGAAGCTGGGCGGCAAAGGGTTTCTCGTTTTTTTGCCACAACTCGGACATGTGTCTTTGAGGGTATAAGTACCGCACTCGCATTTGCGCATTCTTGATTTCATATCCATCCCGAGGATCAAGTACTCAGCTGCCTGTGAAATTCCCCCACACCGCTCTTTGCCCTAACGACCTCGATAGCGGTATCCGCCGCCTTTCTGAGCGCATTTTCCGCTTTTTTATAATCAGGAGCCACTACCTTGATTCTATAACGTGGTGCACCCACATAACTGAGCTCGAGGTTGACCTCAGGCGCTTCGACCTTGCCTGCCTCTCTTAACGCCTCCTTGATCACATCGACGCCGTTCGGGAGCGGACACATAAGGTCAACATAACCAGTGATATTAACCTGTGAGATTTTCACATTTTCTGCTGCAACCTTTGCGATCGCATCAGCGTATTTTCTCTGAATGCCGAGCTTGGTGAGCGTTTCTGCGCCACTCGCAGCGGTCTCCTCAAATGCTGTATAGAGGTTGCCAAATTCTTTGAACAATGTAGATACGATGTCATGCAACCCTTCAACGTCAGTGCCCAGGGATTTGGCAACAATATACATCCACTTTTCCGCCTTCTGCTCGTTCTTCCAGCTCTGTATCTTTTCCTTGCGCTGGTGTTCGTTCACATCCTTCAGTGAGAGGTCGATGTGCCCCTTGGATGAAACGTTTAATACCTTGCATACGATCTTCTGACCCTCCTTGACATGGTCGCGAATGTATTTGATCCAACCAGAGGCGACCTCCGAGATGTGGATTAATCCCTCCTTTCCTTTATATTCATCTAGGCTGACGAACGCACCGAAATCGGTCACCTTTTTAACCGTACAAACAACTAAATCTCCCTGCTCAGGATATTCCTTCTCTATGGGCATCATAACACCTTCAGGACCTTCGTTTTTATCTTCGCCTTTCCGCCGGTGGGCTCTGCCAGCGTCCTACCGCAGACAAGGCACTCTACAACTGAGCTGGCTTTCTCAAATATCACCTGTTCATTCTCGCAATCGTCACACTTGACCTTGATGAATTTACCGCCCATGATCACTCCACCAAATCGAATTTAGAGGCTCTAAAGCAAGGCCTTTGATGAGCCTTATTGCATTCCGTGCATCTGTAACGCAGGAACACCCTCTTCGTTGGTTTATCTCCACCGGGCACCTTGGAGAATTTTCCCAGATTGCCGATGCCTTTCGCCCTCTCTTTCTGTCGCGCAATCCACGTTAGTGTTGATGTACGTCCCTTCTTGACCTTTTCCACTTCATGCACTGTATGTTTATTGCAGGAGGGACAATAGGTTCTAAGCTTTTTAGGCATCTTCATTTTTATCACTCTTTCCAACGTTAATTATCACAGCAACGCGTCTATCGCATAAAGCCTTGGCGTTTGCCTTTGGCAAAACCACCACATCTTCCTCTGATAATTGATAACTGCGCCCGTCTGTACCCATAAACGTAGGAATGTCCTTAAGCACCCTAACAATGGTAGATTCCTTCTTTATATCCGTCCTCTTTAATAAAGAGCTTTCGGTGCGCTTAGATGTCTTTTCGGTTTTTTCCATCTCCTTGGGTTGAAGGATGGAGCCCAATATTTCGGATTTGCCTTCCTGTATTGAACTGACCAGTTGCTCGAAGATTTTTTGTTCCCCCTGGGTCGCACCCTCCGGGTGGATATTCAATCCAAATGCTTTTGTAGATGCCATTTTTACGATTTTTCCCAAACGTCGCTTGAATATGTCATCTATAACGCGCCTGGCACTCTGCAGCTCATTGTCAATCATCGCCACCCTAGCGTCATCCGCACGTCTTTTGCCATCCTCCAGCCCGTTGATATATGCCCTAACCCTTTCGTAGAAATCCCTTCCAAGCGCCTGCAAACCTTGTGAGCGCCGCTCATTTGCCTGTATCAAACGCATATCCTCAAGGTTCATATTCAGCTGCACCTCTGCACATCAAAAAGATCGCAAGATGTTCGGGAAGGTTCTGTTTTCCTTCTGTTACTTTATATTCCTCGCCCTTTATCTCTACGTTGCTCGCCTTGATAACGTTTACTCCAACGCTTTCATCTCCGAAAATAACGGCATCCGTCAATGGGTCGAAGTCGTTAAGTGCATCAAGCGTCAGGGGCATGACCTGAAGACCTGAGCCACCATGAAGGGATGTCGGCAATCTTATCAGACGCTTCGTATCTGCTGTCACGGGTTCGTCGGTCTTAACGCCTATGTCGGCAATAGCCATTTTGACGAGCGTTCTCCAGAAGTTTACTGGAATCTTCCTGGATACATCGAGATTGCCTCTTTTGATGCGATCGATATTGCTCTTGTCCCTCGCCACTTTTAGGATTTCTAAGGCTCTCTCACCACCAATGCCTTCAAAGCTCTTGAGAATCTGCATTGCCTGCTTATCCTTTTTGCGACCCAGGTCCACTAGGAAGGAAATGATCCATCTATTGATTCTGCCCCCCCATCCAGGATCCTTATATGAAGACATGCGAACGGTCTCGGCGCTCATGCGCCCCGCATCTCCATATATGGTTCTTTCGCCAAAGATTCTGTCCATCTCGAGCTCCAAACCGGTCACATAATCCACAATTTCCCTTCGTTCAGGGCTTCCCAGTCCAATTATCTCGGGGTCCCTCACGTGAATATGGTAGCCCCTGCCTCCTGAGAAAACGACCTCTATGCAATTCTCATCAAACCCAAAATCATCCGTTAGAAAACTGATGAGCTTGAGCGTCTCATCTTTCACCTTTCGAAGCATCTCGCCATAGGTCGTCCATTTTATCTTTAGATGGTCCGCATCCAAGTCGAATATTAAATCCGCTCCCTGCCATTTTTTCTCCTTCATGGTCGGAGCGGCAGGATTGAAATAATATGCAGAGGAGTGGAACGCGTGTGCGGGCACCATGCTCCTGATGTAATCAACTATCTCGCCCTCGTTCGCGAAGGATTTGTGGCGGCGCATAACTATGTCCGGATATGATTCATCGAAGAAGATGAGCCCCCATTCCCTCTTTTCGAGTTGGGGGGGCAACTGGATGCTTGCGCCACTATAGTATTCCCGGAATTTGTTCCGCAGGAATTCCTTTGTTTGAACTTGCATGGTTGATAATTAATTGAACTTCTCAATTTAAAGCCAATACTTTGCCGATGCCAGGCATCCTATTACCAATAAGGTCATGGTCATCACAGCAATGTCCTGCGCTCCGATTCGTTTCTCACTGACGTACATCTGTGAATCTGGATTGTACCCCCTGCTCAACATGCTCAAATATACCCTTTCTCCCTGCTCATATGCGCGAATGAACAGCGTGCCAATGGTGTAGCCGATCTGCTCTAAGACCCATTTGTACGACTTGCCCCTAACGCTAAAACATCGCGTCTTCTGAGCCATGCGTATTCGCTGAAACACATCGTAGAACACGAACAAATACCGGGTCATCAATCCTAGCAGTAGGGCAAACCCCTTTGGCAATCCCAGTCTCCTTGCAGAACCCACCAATTCCTGCATGGGCGTCGTGGACGATAGAAGAATGATAGCGGTCACGCACACGATGAGTTTGAAGAGCAATAACAGCCCGAAGAGGATGCCTTCATACGTGATTGCCAGACCAAATGGAAGTGAGTACAGCACGATGCCGCTTCTTATAAATGGTTGAAATAGCGCGATAACACCACCGAATGGAAGAATCAAGAGGATTCTCGTCATGACATATAGTAAACTGAGCCTGGACAAAAACAGGAGGATGAACAGGTATGATTCCAGGAGCAAAAGGGAGGTAACATCTGGCACGGTCACCGCATAGATTATCATTCCAAGTGCCATGATTATTTTAATGCGCCCGTCAAGTTTGTGCATAACGCTGTCCTTGTAAACCTCTTTTTCCATGTGCGCTATGGATGAATGAAGCCCCATATCATCTCCTCAGGATGCGCAGTAGTTCTTGCTTGGCTTCTCTGAGGGTCAGCGGCGTCGCATCTAACGACACACCCTCCTCTTTCAGAGATTCGAATAACTGCGCTATCAACGGCAACCGCAAACCCGCCCCTTCGATCGCATCCCTCTGAGAGAATACCTCCCTCGGTGTCCCCTGCGTCATCACGCGCCCTTTGGAGAGTATGACAACCCTATCAGCAAACAGTGGTACCTCGTCGACGCCCTGCGTAGCGACTATTATCGTCATCCCAAAATCGTCATTCAGCCTGCGAATCAACTGTCCTATCATAGCGATGCCATTAGGGTCGAGATTCGCTGTAGGCTCATCCAGCACCAAGACTTCGGGGCGCATCGCAAGGATGCCGGCAATCGCAACTCTTTTCTTTTGACCACTGCTGAGATGATGTGGGACCTTGTCCTCATATCCGGCCATTCCGACCAGTTCAAGCGACGTCTCCACCCTGTGCTCCACCACGTCTTTTGATAAGCCGAGGTTCATGGGGCCAAATGCCACATCTTGCCTGACCGTCGGCGCAAAAAGTTGGTCGTCCGGATCCTGAAAAACCAAGCCGACGGTTTTCCTAACGTCAAGAATGTTCTTTTTTGTTATCGGCTCACCTTTCACTAAAACGATACCGCTGGTAGGTTTTAATATGCCATTAAAATGCTTGAGCAACGTCGTCTTCCCTACGCCGTTGGCGCCGAGAACTGTGACAATTTCACCCCTCTTGGCGATGAAATTGACATTGTCTAATGCCCTAGTTCCGTCATGGTAGATGTAGG
>JASEEY010000010.1 GCA_030018435.1 Methanocellales archaeon | reverse complement strand
TTGGTGTCAGCAGTGCGGCGCCGAGGACGATATAGGATAGCTGACTCACCGTAGAGTATGCTAATCTCAATTTGAGGTTATCCTGTGCCAGCGCAAACAGCGATCCCACGATGATCGTGATCGATGCCGCAACCGCGAGGGGCAGGCCGAGGCCAAGCTCCCTCATGAGATCCATGCCGTAGATGTAATATACGACCCGTATGAGTCCAAAAACGCCTGCCTTTACGACCGCTACTGCATGCAGCAAAGCGCTGACGGGAGTGGGCGCCACCATAGCGCTTGGCAGCCAGCCATGAAGGGGCATGATGGCGGCCTTCGTGCCGAAACCGATCATGAGGAGCACGAACAGTGCCTTCAACATCTCAGGCGTGCCATGACCAGCCAGTATGCCAACACGAGAAAAGGTGAGGGTTCCGGTTAACGAATACGTTATAACTATGCCGAGCAGGATGCATAGGCTTGCACTCAAAAGATATATCAGATACTTCCTGCCAGCAGCCATCGCCTCTGGCGTCTCCTCATGGATGATCAGGGGGTACGTCGCTATAGTCAGCATTTCATAGAATATGAACAAGGTGAACAGATTATCTGCAAAGGCTATACCGACGGTGGATGCTATACACACGGCAAATGCGAAGAAGTACCTGGTTTGCGAGTGCTCATGGAGCGACCTCATATAGCCTATTGAATACACCGACGTCACGATCCACAGGAAGGATGACAAAAATGCGAAGAACATACTGAAGGCATCAACCCTTAAATCGAATCCCACGCCGGGTATGATTTCAAATGTGGAGAATATATACCTGCCACCATGGTAAACATACGGGAACATCGATATGACTATGATGTATTTTGATACGGATGCGGAAAGGGTCCAGAATTCCCTAAGATTTCTGTGCCTTTTGCCTGTTAGAACAATCAACCCTGCACAGGTCAGCGAAACGACAATCGCAAGGGCTGGTCTTATTGAGTGTACTGGTTCCATTATTGGTTCCATTATTTATCTCCCACCCAACGCGATTTTGCTGATATTCCAAATATTATGTACTTCACGCACGACTTCATGAGATATTTCGGTCATGACATCACCCCAACACTTGCTGAACTATAATAGTCGCCAATCGCAAAGGAGTATATGGTACGCTTGGCGTCACTCCTAAAATCACAACACCTAATGTACATATCACTATCGGCAGCAATATCCACCAATTTGGGTCGTTGTGCATTTTCGCTCCCTTTTCCGGCTCCATGAAGAACGCATTGTATATAATGGGGAAGAAGTAAGCCACGTTTAACAGGGCACTCACTAACAGCACGCCTATAAATATCAGATATCCCGCCTCCAAAGCTCCTACGCATAGATACCATTTTGTTATGAAACCGCAAAGCAGTGGGACACCAATCATACCTGTTGCAGCTATCGAGAAGCATATCATCGTGAGGGGCATGGTCTTTCCAATGCCGTTCATCTCGCTGATGTTCTTTTTACCCGTCTGGACGAAGATCGCACCAGCACAGAAGAACAGCGTTATCTTCATGAACGCCTGGTTCGCGATGTGTATTATCCCTCCTGCAGTGGCACTTGGTGTCAGCAGTGCGGCGCCGAGGACGATATAGGATAGCTGACTCACCGTAGAATACGCTAACAGTTTTTTGAGATTATCCTGTTTCAGTGCGAGGACGGATCCCACGATGATCGTGATCGATGCCGCAACCGCGAGGGGTAGACCAAGGCCAAGTTCCCTCATGAGATCCACGCCGTAGATGTAATATACGACCCGTATGAGTCCAAAAACGCCTGCCTTTACGACTGCCACGGCATGCAGCAAAGCGCTGACGGGAGTGGGCGCCACCATAGCGCTTGGCAGCCAGCCATGAAGGGGCATGATGGCAGCCTTTACGCCAAATCCGATCACAAATATCACAAACAGTGCCCTGAGCATTTCTGGTGTTCCATGATCCATCAATATGCCATGGTCGGCGAATGCGAGAGTTCCTGTTAGGACATATGTTATAGCCGTCCCCAACAAGATGAAGGCTCCACCGGTCAATGTATACGCCAGGTACTTCTTTCCAGCGCATAGAGCCTCCGGTGTTTCTTTATGTATGACCAGTGGGAAGGTGGCCATCGTCAGCATCTCATAGAATATGTATAGGGTAATCAAATTAGCAGCGAATGCTATTCCAATGACTGATGACATGCACACGGCAAATGCGAAGAAGTACCTGGTTTGTGCATGTTCATGAAGACTCCTCACATAGCCTATGGAGTATATCGAGGTCGGAATCCATAACATGGAGGCCAAAAACGCGAAGAACATGCCGAAGGCATCTACTCTAAAACTGAGTTCGATCCCGGGTACGATAGTGTGCCCAACAAACTCATACACCCCGCCATGGTAAACGAGTGGAAACATCGACGCGACTATAATATATTTGGATAGAGATGCAAAGAGAGTCCAGAACTCCCTGAGGTTCCTGCGCCTTTCGCCTGTTATGACGATCAAGGCTGCACAAATCAACGAAGCTAATATGGCGAGAACTGGTCTTATTGAGTGTACTGGTTCCATTGTTTTTCCCCTCTTACCTAAGTAGTAGTGTGTGAACCGCCAACTCTATGATTGATAGCGGTAGATTCGCGCATATCCCGAATATCAGACAACCAAGTGCAAGAGCTACAATCGGTATTAACATGCTCAGTTCAGGATCGACTTTTTCCACCGGCTCCTTAGATTTGGGACCAAAGAACGCCTTGATGATGACGGGCATATAATAGATGGCGTTCATCAGGCTGCTCAGCAATAATACCGCCACGAATAACACGAGGACGATATTGCCCGCTTCGATTGCACCAAGACAAAGTATCCACTTGCTGACAAAACCGTTCAGCGGGGGAACGCCTATCATCGAAACTGCTGCTATCGTGAAACAGAGCATCGTGACTGGCATCTTCTGCCCCAATTCGCCAAAATCATCGATGTTTCTGAGCCCTGTTTGATGGATGACGGCACCAGCGCATAGAAACAGGCACCCCTTCATGAATGCATGGTTGAAGATGTGAAAAATGCCACCCTTCAATCCATCATTGGTCAGCAGTGCGGCGCCGAGGATGACGTAACCTATCTGACTTATGCTCGAGTATGCAAGCATCCTCTTTATCTCTTTTTGAGAAATCGCGACTGCACTGCCCAAGAATATCGTTATTCCAGCAAGTATGGCCAGTATCGTATTGACTCCTATCTCGGACACGAGTTCAGGACCGAATACATTGTAGATCACCCTAATAATGCCATACGCGCCCGCTTTAATCATCACGCCGGAAAGTAATGCAGACGCAGGCGAGGGAGCAGCAGGATGTGCATCCGGCAGCCAGATGTGCACAGGAAACATACCGGCCTTTGTGCCAAAACCAGCTATGAATGCGAAGAAGAGGGTTCCATATGCCAATTTCGAGACGGCTTCATGTGGCAGAATGCCGATTTGGTCCAGATTTAGCGTGCCTGCCATCATATATGTTACAAGTATCGATAGCAGTAGGAAGAGTCCAAATCCGATGGAAATGAACAGATATTTCTTACCCGCTGATAGCGCTTCCTTGGTCTCCTCATGTATGACGAGCACGTACGACGACAACGTCATCATCTCAAAGAATATGTATAACGCGAACAAATTTTTCGTGAGCACGATGCCCATCATGGCGCCAAGGGTTAGCACCATAAACGAATAGTATCTGTCCTTCGCATGCTCGTGAGCCATGTATCCTCTCGAGTATATCGTAGCAAGCATCCAGACGAATGAGGATGCTATCGCCACTATTAAACCAAGGTGATCCACTCTAAACGCGATCTCGACTGGGGTTACCTCCTTGGATATGAGCACGTATTCGATTATTTTGCCACCCATCAGGGTGGGGATCATCGCCATAACAGCCAAAAAAGTTATCACGCTTACCCCTATTGCAAGATAGTCTCTAAAACCTTCGGAAATTGCCCCTCTCGCAAAAGACACTGGTCCCGTGCTCAACAGAGGCAAAAGTACCGCTATTGCAGGTAATGCGGATATAGTTATTTCTTCCGTATGTACCACCTTTTTAGGGTTCTTCTATAAGGTTACTTATTCTTAAACATTTATATTCCATTTTACACCATTTATACTTAAATGGATTTAATTCCGATGTTACACTCCTAACAGCGCTTGGGCTGCTGGTTTCAGTATCGTGAGCAATATCTCTGCACCAAAGCCAAAGATCAAACAGCACGCCGCCAATATCAACATTGGATACAACATCGTGAGCGGGGCTTCGTCAATCTCGATCTCCTCTTCTGGAATGCCAAAGTAGGTGATGTTTATAACTCTTATAAAGTATATGGCGTTCAGCAAACTGCTCAATAATATAACGATTGCCAATACAGGTCTTCCTGCGGTCATAGCAGCAAGCGCAATGTAGAACTTGCTTATGAATCCGTTCGTCGGAGGAATGCCTACCATCGAGAGTGCAGCCAAGGTGAACGCTCCCATGGTGGCTGGCATCTTCCTCCCAAGACCGCCGAACTCCCTGATATTTCTTACCCCCGTCTTGTAGATGATCGCACCCGTGCAAAGGAATAAACATCCTTTGGTGATGGCGTGATTGATGATGTGCAGCATTCCTCCGGTCAAGCCGAGTTCCGTGCCTATTCCAATGCCAAGTATCACGTATGCCACATGACACACGGACGAATATGCGAGCATCCTCTTTATATCCCTTTGAGATATCGCAAATAACGAGGCTACAATTATCGCAATTGCTGCCATATATGAGAGGGCAGCCGTCATGGGTATCGTCTCTATGACAAATGACGGACGGAATATGTTGAACAGAAGCCTGATGATCGCTACAGCTCCCACCTTTATGACCAAGGTTGATAAGACAGGTACAGAGCACGGCGCATTGGTGTATGCATCTGGCAACCATACGTGCAACGGGAACAACGCGGTTTTTATGCTAAAGCCCACGATTAACAGGGCTAGCGCAGCGAGAACGGTCCAGGAACTGTAGAGGGGCGGCAGTCTTACAAACATATCTGCCATGTTCAGAGTGCCTGCAGATATGTACAGGTGCCCTATACCAAGCAACACAAAGCTGGACGCAATAGCGCCTATTAGCAGGTATTTATACCCTGCAAGGAGCGCTTTACCCTCTCCGCTAATGGACATGAGCGCATAAGACGATATTGACAGGATTTCAAAGAAAACGAACAGATTGAATAAATCTCCTGTAACAGAGGCGCCCATCATGGAGCCGGTTAGCAACAAAAATAGGGTATAATACTGGGGCCTTCTCGGTTCTGGTACTTCTTTTGTTATATACTCCCTAGAGTACAGCGCAACTAGCAGGGTGATAAACGATATGACGGCGCACATGTATGCGCCCAGATAGTCCGCCACAAGCTCGATGCCCCAAGGAGGCCTGAATCCCGCCATGTAATAATGGATGGGTCCATTTATTAGCACCAATCTCGCAAGTGCAATTGACCCTAGAAAAGAAAGAAGCAGTGCGATTACTGCAAAGGAATTGCACAGTCTCTTCCACTTGTACCCCACTAACGGCATGATGTAAGCGGCCGTTAACGGTATCAAAATCACAATGATGGGAAGATGACGTAATGCGCTCATCACATCAGCTCCAGAATTCTTTCTGAGTTAAGCGTTCCATATTTTTCGTATATCTTGATCGCCAAGGTAAGTGCAAGCGCTGTCGTAGATAGGGCGACGACTATTGCCGTGAGTATCAGCACAGATGGTAATGGATTTATATATACCGCGTGCTCAGCGGCATGCTCACCATGTACTACGATTGGTGCTACGCCCCACTCCACATCGCCCATGGAGATGTAAAATAGAAATGTGGCGGTATCGACGATGTTCAATCCCATGAATTTCTTGATCAGATTCTTCTTCACGATCATGGTGTAGAGTCCTATCACGACGAGGATGACGGATGTCCAGTAGTTATAATGCCTGAGCAGAAATTCAAATTCAGCTGGTATCATGTTTACCACCTGCCATGGAGAAGAATATCGTTGTTACCATCGCCATGACGGTAACGCCAATGCCCACCTCAACGGCTGATATCAGGACCGCACCAACTGCCTGCAAAGAGGGCAAGAGCGGCACTATCGTATATTGCAGGTAGTAGCCGCCGCAGATCATGCATACGACACCTACCACCACAAAATTCAGAGGACCGAAGCTTTCCATTGGCAATCTCACCTTTTGCTTGACCCTGTCCTTTGCCTCTTCCAAGCCGAGTGCTATGGCAACTAATATGAAACTCGCTGCAATGATCACGCCTGCCTGGAAACCTCCACCTGGTGTGGCATGACCGTGCATGAGGACGTAGAGGGCAAACAACTGTATGAACGGCGTCATCAGCCTCGCAATCGTTCGTACGATTACATCCTCGAACAACTCAGGCAATTTACTCCCTCCCAAGAAGTGCTATGACCGCTATGCCAGCAGTAAATATGACCGTGATCTCGCCGAATGTATCATATCCCCTGTAATACACGACGATTGCAGTCACTATATTACCAACACCGGTTTCCTCGACACAATTTTCAAGATATCTTGGTACGACATGCGTGTATGCCGGTGCATCTGAACTGCCAAACGCTGGCATACCCGCCACCGCTATGGCGAGCGTTGCACCGATGACCAACACCAACATAAGAGGGGCGAATCTCAATCCTCCTCCCTCCTAGCCGTTTTCGATATGGTTATTACAAACAGGACTGTCGTAGCTCCCGCACCGACGGCAGCCTCCGTCAGTCCCACATCAGGAGCGTTGAGCTGTGTGTACAACATCGCCATGATAAAACTATAGACGGAAAATGTAATCGCTGCAGCAAGCAGATCCTTGTTGACCACCACCGCAATGGCAGTGATCACCAAAGGCATCAGAAGCGCGAGATTAAGCAACCATATCATTTGGACCGCCTCTTTACTTTCTCTTTGTACATGTCTATGCTCGTGATCTCGCACGGCTTTACGCCATACATGTACGCGCCCTTTGCCAGAGTATGAGCAGCCGTTGGATTCGCTATCAAGATGAATATGACGATGAGCAAAATCTTCACGCTCGTAAACGTCGCCCCTTCATAAAACATCACTCCTAACAGCGCCAGCGCCTGCCCGAGGGTGTCGCATTTCGTTGTTGCATGCAATCTCGTGTACACATCTGGCAACCTGTTCAAACCTATTGAGCCCACGATGAAGAAGAAAGACCCTGCGAAGAGGAAAGTAGTTGAAAGAATTGACGAGACGCTCATGCGAATATCCTCCCTATGGCGAGATAGCGAGCGGCAACGAGCGTGACCAAGAAGTTCAAGAGCGCGTACGTCATGGCGATGTCGATGAACATTGGCTGATTACCTATAAAAGCGATGAGAACGTGCACGACTATCGTACAGGTAGCTATCACATTGACGGCGACGATCCTGTCTGGCACAGTTGGCCCTTTAATAGTTCTATAGAGACATAGCACTGATGCAAAAACCAATACCAGTGCCGTAAGTAAAAATGGCTCGATCATTCTTTGCCCCCAAAAACACGTGCTACAAGCGATTGCATTTTTCCCTTAAGGAGCGCGTCTCCATGCCTTTTCGCCAGACAGTGAACATAGTATGTCTTTTTCTCATCTATGTCCACCGTCAACGTCCCGGGTGTCAGCGTGATTGAGTTGGCCAGCGTGGTAAGCGCCACATCGTTTGGCAGTTTCGAATCGAACTTTATGATCTCCGGGGATATTGGCAATTTGGGGCTGAGTACGATCATCATCACATCGATGTTGGCTCTGATGATTTGTGTGATAAGCCAAAATAAATACAAAAAAAATCTAAAGCTCGTTTCCAGAACGGTCAAAACATGTTCGGCACCCTTGGGTTTTATCAGCAGGTCATGAGAGGCATATGCAACGAGAAGAGAACATATCGCGCCCAAGGACAAATGCACCACATCAAAGAACGTTGACAAGGCTGCCCAGAGCACGAAGAAGATGACGAAAGTCAGCAAAAAACTGGCTATGTTCTTCTCCCCTTTTAGCGAGCGCATCTAACTCCCTTCTTTTTAAATGCAAATACTTATATCAGATTATACAAACGCATAAAAACCTTTTGAATTGTAAGCTTTGCAATTAAGCTCTGCATACCTAAGCGATGCTCTAATCTGGGCATCAACGTTCTGGTTTGTGATACCCCCATGCCCTGGATAGATTGTATCGACATCCAGCGTTGTCAGCAATTTAATCGAATTAACCAATGCATGCGCATCCCCTCCTAAGTCGGTACGCCCGATGCCACCTGCTGCAAAGATGGTATCACCAGAGAACAAAAGGTTACTTCGGATATTTTCGCCGTAAAGACAGATGCTTCCTAGCGTATGCCCCGGCGTGTGAATTACCCTAAGCGAGATATTACCCAGATCAAATGATTCTCCACCTTTCAGCAACATATCAGGTTCTATGCTCGGTGCACGCGCTCCAAACACGTCAGAGACAGTTGCCCAATCATCACCAAGCAGCTTTGCATCTTCTTCGTGAATTGCGATGTTGGCGCCAGTCTGCTCTGCCAGTTGGGCAGTGCCAAATGTATGGTCATAATGGCAGTGCGTTAGAACGATGTACTCCAAATCAATAGGATTCAGAAATCTCCTCAGGAGGTCAAACATATTTGCTGCGCCAACATCCACCAGGATTGGATGCGTCGCATCGATCAAATAGGCATTTGCGCCGTATGAGCCAGTAATTTTATGCACCTTGACCATAAGATACCATTCCACGATTACGCAGAGCTTAAACTAAAGTATACCGCGTACTTAAATGGAATGTATATCACATAAAGTATAATGGTGTAACGATGACGTTAATCGAAACCGCTAGGAAAGGGCAGATTACGCCAGAAATGAAAATGGTTGCGCAATCCGAAGGCGTCAACGTCCAGAAGGTTAGAAAATCGCTCGCAGATGGACGATTGGTCATCCTTAGGAGTGCTACCAGAGATGTTGCACCCGTTGGCATTGGCGAATTGATGCGCACCAAAATCAACACTAACGTAGGTACGTCCATCGATTTCGTCGATGTGGAAGAGGAGGTAGAAAAGGCGTTGGTGGCGGTAAAACATGGCGCAGACACTGTCATGGACCTTTCAACTGGCGGCAATCTGGATATCATCAGAAGAAGGATTCTTAACGAGGTAAGCGTGCCCGTGGGCTCAGTTCCCATTTATCAAGCTGCACAGAACCCGGATATGAGCGTCGATGATATGTTTAATGCGATTCGGAAACATGCAGCGGATGGCATCGACTTTATGACCATTCATGCTGGTGTCACATTAAGCGCCGTGGAACACCTCAAGAAAAGACAGCGCATCTTGGATGTTGTATCTCGCGGAGGTGCATTCATGGTCGCTTGGATGATGCAGCATGAGCAAGAGAATCCATTCTATGCAGAGTATGATTACCTGTTGGAGATTGCCAAAGAATACGACGTTCCTATCAGTCTCGGCGATGGGATGAGGCCAGGATGTATCTCAGATGCCGGTGATGCGCCTGAGTTTACGGAGTTCGTCACGCTCGGCGAGCTGGTGCGCAGGGCCAGAAGTGAAGGTGTGCAAACGATTGCGGAAGGTCCCGGACATGTGCCGTTGGATGATATTGGAGCAAGCGTAATGGCGATGAAACGTCTGACGGACTATGCACCGCTTTACTTATTGGGGCCGCTTGTGACTGACATAGGACCAGGTTACGATCATATGATAGGTGCCATAGGGGGCGCGGTGGCAGGTATGTATGGGGCGGACTTCCTGTGTATGACCTCTCCTGCAGAGCATCTCGCTCTGCCAACCGTCGAGGACATCAAAGATGGCACCATAGTGACCAAGATCGCAGCGCACGCCGCGGATTTGACCAAGGACGGGCAGAAAGATAGAGCGAGAACATGGGATGATAAGATGGCGCACGCACGCAGAAATCTCGACTGGAAAGCGCAGTTTGATATCGCAATCGATCCCGAGAAAGCAAGAAGGATTCATCGCGGCCGAAAATCATCCAGCGGCGCGTGCTCCATGTGTGGAGAGCTTTGCGCAATAAAAATCATGCGGGATACGCTGAAACGTCATTCCAGGTCCAAAATCCGCAACGCCAGGTAGGCTGCATTTTTTCCATTATCGATGCCGACAGTCGCCACAGGAATGCCGGAGGGCATCTGCATCATCGAAAGCAACGCATCCAAGCCATCTAATTTGACATTAACGGGTACGCCTATCACCGGCTTTTTGGTTCTGGAGGCAATGGCACCTGGGAGTGCGGCAGAAAGTCCGGCAATGGCAATAAAAACGTCCGCATCGGACTTCTTGATGTACTCATCCAGTACTACGGGATTTCTGTGTGCAGAGATAACCTGCACATCACACGTAACGTCGTGCTCCTCCAGCACGCGTACAGCATCATCGGCAACCTTTCTATCAGACTCAGAGCCCATGATAACGGCTACCTTTCCCTTGTGCATGTCGCTCATTATATCATCACCTATCACTACCACTTAGATAAGCCCTTCGATGATGTGCAAACACTCCTCGGGATGGGCAATTTTCATGTTCATCTTAAGCTCGTCGGTGATAAAACGCTTCACCCAAGATTTATGAATGGTCTTCTGGTTAAACGGATAGATGAAGACGACGTTTGAAAACCCCTCTCTTTTGGCCTTTATTGCATTGTACAAAATCCGGTGAGTGATCCACTTGTACGAGCTTTCGAACTCGATGGCTACCAGGTTGGTTGTGTCGTCCTTAATTGCGATATCTATCTGCGTGCTATCTTTTGTCTTGTACTCAACGACAGCAGCCAAGTCATGCGAATTTGCCAAATCTACGATCTCTGCTATGATCTGTTTTATCTTCATAACTATCGTCCTTTCACCTCTTTCTTCGCTTCTGCCCTGATTTCCTTTTTGAGTTTCTCCCAACTTGCTACGGCCGCTTTGATATAACTCTCTGGAGCGCCCGCTTTTCTCAGCGTCTCTGGATATCGTCCTTCATGGATTATGTACTTGAGTCTTTGCTCCACGATGGCATCAATTTCATCCTTGCCCGGCACATAGCCTTTTGTTATCTTCCCGCCGATGGATTTGACAAATGACTTCAACTCCTTTAAAAAGTCAGCATTCTTACCCTCATAGATAAACAATCCCGTATTTTTCTCGGCGCTCCACTCTGCATATAATTTCTCTGTTTTGGATACCCAAGATCCTGTATAAGGTCTGCTACCTTTCCTCCACCCGAGACCATGCTTCTTTATGATCTTCTTGAATGCCTCCTTCTTCGCGGAGTATGCATCCTTTTTGAACTCGAACTTCGTTTTCATCTGCCCATACCTCATATTCTTATATCTACCTTGAATAAGTTACCTTTTTATATCTTCACGAGCGCATTCCATAGCGATGAGCTCAGAAGAATTGCTGATGATACCAGGACCAGTGCCTTTACATCCCAGGGTATTGAAGGCGATGTCCAGACCGATGATTAATCATCGCAGCCCCGAATTTGCCAAAATCTTGGATAAATGTGTTTCCGTTTTGAAAGATGCGTTTCAGACAAAGAACGATGTCCTCGTGCTCAGCGGCTCCGGAACCGCTGGAATGGAAGCGGCCATCAGCAATGTCGTTAAAGGTGATAATGTCGTCACCATCGTAAACGGCAAATTCGGCGAGCGCTTCAAGGAAATCGTTGCACTGTACGGAAATCCTATACCTGTGGAGTATGAATGGGGTAGCCCCATAGAATTGAACGATGTGGAGGATGCGCTAGAAAAAGGCGTATCAGCTATAACCATGGTTCACAATGAGACTTCGGTCGGCATGCTAAACCCAGCCAAAGAGGTAGGAGCGTTAGCAAGGAAGTACGATGCGTTGTTCATCATGGATGGCATTTCCTCGATAGGCGGCGTTGACGTGCCCGTGGACAAATGGGGGGTGGATATTGCCATCATCGGCTCGCAGAAATGCCTTGCCGCTCCTCCAGGGCTGGCTGCAATTGCCGTCAGCGAAAGAGCATGGGAGCGCATGAAGGCAAAATCTCCATACTATCTCGACCTTAAAGCGTACCGAAAATATGCCGCAAAGGAGCCTGCGCAGACGCCATATACGCCGGCTGTGCCCCTGTTCTTCGGACTACATGAAGCGCTTCGCATGGTAAAAGAAGAAGGCATACATGAGAGGATTGAGCGACATAGAAAGTGCGCGGAGGCTGTCAGGAAGGCGATGGACGCGATGGACCTGCAGTTATTCCCACGTTTGAATGACATCAGCAGGTACTCGAACACGGTTTCAGCAATGGTAATGCCCGACGGCATCGATGACAAGCAGCTGCGTGGTGGGATGAAGAAAAGGGGTGTGCTCATAGCGGGTGGGCAGGCGCATCTCAAGGACAAGATATTCAGGATAGGTCACATGGGCAATGTGTCCGCAAAAGAGATTTTGACCACTTTAGAAGCATTGGAATCCACGCTGTCCGAGCTCGGGGTTAAAGCAGAAGGCGGCGTGGTCGCTGCAAAAGAAGCGTTTGGATGAGCATCTCATTTTTGGAAAGAAACTCTTAAATGAGATGCATCACATTCACTGTAGCGATGAAGGTCGGCATCGCAGATACGACGTTCGCGCGCTTTAACATGGGTGCCAGCGCAATCGACGAATTGAGAAAAAGCGCATCCGTTCACATCGAAAGATACACCGTTCCAGGCGTCAAGGATCTGCCGGTGGCAGCCAAGAAACTGATCGAGGAACGCAGGTGCGATATCGTGATGGCACTTGGTATGCCTGGCGCAGCGCCAATAGACAAGACCTGCGCACATGAAGCATCTCTTGGATTAATTCAGGTGCAGCTGATGACGAACACGCATATCATAGAGGTCTTCGTTCATGAAGATGAGGCAGAGGATGATAGAGGCTTGGCAGTACTGGTGGATCGTAGAACAAGGGACCATGCACAGAACGTCGTCAAGTTGCTGTTCAAACCGAAATCGCTCGAAAGGGATGCAGGAATGGGCAAAAGGCAGGGAATCGAGGATGCAGGACCTTTGAGATTGTAGTAGGAGGATTAAAAATGGGTGAAATTAGACTTGGATTTGTCGTGTCGGAATTTAACAGAGACCTGACACATCAAATGGAGTTATTGGGAAAGGAGCATGCCGAATTTCTCGGAGCGTCCGTGGTGCAAACTCTTTTGGTACCAGGCGTTTATGACATGCCCCTGGCTGTGAAGAAATTGGCTAAGGACAAGAACGTCGACGCCGTTGTAGCTCTTGGTTGCGTCATTGAAGGCACAACAGAACACGACGAAGTCATCATGCAGCAAACATCCAGAAAGCTCACGGATTTGTCACTGGATTTTGATAAACCCGTTGCATTGGGCGTATCAGGTCCAGGAATGAGCAGGCTGGAGGCGCATGAGCGCGTTGATTATGCGAAGAGAGCTGTTGAAGCGGCAGTGAAGATGGTGCAACGAATGCGTGAGTGAATATGCTCTCAGAACGGGTTAACAGGATAGAGGAGTCAGCGACGCTTAGAATATCCGACTTGGCGAATAAACTGAAAAGGGCCGGGAAGGATATCATCAGTTTTAGCGTTGGCGAGCCCGATTTTACCACTCCGCAGCACATCATAGATGCTGCAAAGAAGGCGCTGGACGAAGGGAGGACGCATTACACGCCGAGCACTGGCATACCCGAGCTGAGAGAGGCGATTGCCAATAAGTTCAAAGAGAACGACATCAGCGCATCTCCGAACGAAATTATCGTAACACCCGGGGCGAAGCAGGCAATATTTGAAGCCACGCTTGCCACACTCAACGAGGGTGACGAGGCAATCTTATTCGACCCTGCCTGGGTTTCATATGAGTCCTGCGTAAAATTGGCAGGCGCAAAGCCCATATGGGTCAAGACAGATGAGAAAAGAGGATTTATACCGGAAGACTTTTTGGAGTCTGTCACCAAGAAGACCAAACTAATCATCGTGAACACGCCAGGCAATCCAACCGGGGCAGTTTTTGATGAGAACACGCTCAAGTTGATTGCGGATATTGCAAGGGATCATGACCTATTCGTGCTTTCCGATGAGGTATACGAAAAGATCATTTACGAAGGAAAGCATCTCAGCATTGCTTCCTTCGACGGTATGCCTGAGAGAACGATCACGGTCAATGGTTTTTCCAAGGCATATGCGATGACTGGCTGGCGGCTGGGCTACGCAACAGCACCGCCAGAGATCCTGGATGCCATGCTCAAGATACAGCAGCACTCCGCGAGCTGTGCTACGTCTTTTGCGCAGTATGGCGCCGTAGCAGCGTTGACTGGGGCGCAGGAATGCATTGCCGAGATGGTGAGTGAGTTTAGAGCGCGCAGAAATCTCTTGGTAGACGGTCTTAAATCAATAGGGCTGGAATGCACCAGGCCAAAGGGCGCCTTTTACGTGTTCGTGAACGTCGGTCAATATGGGAGCGGAATGGATGTTGCAGAACGCTTGCTAAACGAAGCGTATGTCGCTGTAACTCCCGGCGGGGCATTCGGACCTTCTGGCACCAATTACGTGCGAATATCCTATGCGACCTCGCAGGCGCGCATATCCGAAGGGCTGGAAAGAATTGAGGGCGTTTTAGTAGGATAATCAAAAACAAATTTTTTAGTAAAAGTTTTTCATCTATGAGTGATGAAAACGATTCATGCCCCAGATTACGCTACATCTCTTGCTGCTATCCGCCCTTGTGGGATGTGCTCTGGGCATCATCACTGGACTGATCCCGGGGCTTCACGTCAACAATGTCGCAATACTGCTCATCGCTTTAGCTCCGACACTGCTCCAGCACGGAATTTCGCCAGTCTGCATCGCCATTATTATCATCGCAAATGCGGTGGCGCACACTTTTTTGGACTTTGTTCCATCAATCTTTTTGGGCGCACCAGAAGCGGAGACGGCACTTGTAGTCCTACCAGGGCATAGGCTGTTGTTAGAGGGAAGAGGCGTTGAAGCAATTAGACTATCCGCGTTGGGCAGCGCCGCCTCGGTGATAGTGGCATTGGGACTAGTGCTACCGTTCAGCATTCTTTTCGAGTACGTCTATCCTGTTCTCGATCGATATATGGGCTGGATTTTAGTACTCATCGCTCTGATTATGGTAGGGACCGAGTCTGGGGAGAGAATAGATCCGTGGGAAACAAAGCTCAAATACAAGGGATATGCTGCGCTGATGTTTCTGCTATCTGGCGCGTTAGGCATCCTTTCATTCACCAAGGCGTCTCTGATGTATCCTGTAATAGCCCTTGGCGAACCCTCTATATTATTCCCACTGCTCTCAGGACTGTTTGGAGCCAGCATGCTCGTAATCAGCTTAATCACCAAATCCACGATCCCGAAACAGGTGAAGACGAGGTTTAAACTGTCAAAGCGAAAGGTCGCAAGAGGCATATTCACAGGAAGTTTAGCTGGGTCTCTGGTGGCATGGCTACCTGGGGTGTCACCAGCAGTGGCGACGGTGGTGACGAGGTTGGCGGTCAAGGAAGGAGGAGAGGATTCTTCTAGGGAATTTATAGTTGCAGTCAGTGGAGTAAACACAGCGAATGCCATCTTTGGCCTGATAGCGCTATATATTATCCAGCGACCGCGTAGCGGCGCCATGGTTGCCATTAAAAGCATCATGGATCCAAATGTATGGGACATGCCCTTGGTAGTACTCCTCTTGGCGGTCATCGTGGGTGTTTCAATTCTATCCTACTTCGCCACGATCTTCATAGGCGATCATACATCTAAGATTCTATTCCGCACGAGCTATTCAAAGCTCAGCGCAGCAGTTCTGCTTTGCATAGGTATAATGGTGGTTTTGTTCACGGGTTTATTTGGAGGTATTGTCTTTGCGACTGCTATGGTAATTGGAATGCTCCCTCCTTACCTCAAGGTGAGGAAAACGCACGCCATGGGTGTATTGTTGCTTCCACTAATTTTGTACTTCTTTGGAATTTTTACTTGGTGATTCAATGTAAACTTCAAAAACACGTCGAATATAGGGGTTTGGTATCAAGAAAAAGCGCAACGTTGAAATAGGAGGTACTTGTAAACATACTTTCACCTAATAAAATTTGGGGAGATTGAACATGGCAAAGAGACCTAAAAAGAATTTTGGTTTGATAGAGAATGGTAGAGAAGTGGGGACATTCAGTGGTTTTCAACCACGAGATGCTGCTCTGAAGTGCGCAAGCAGAGGAAAGACGAGAATAGTGCTTAGAGAGAAGGGCACAAAAAGACTTCACGTATTTACTGGCTCTCGAGGGAAAGTTCGTGCCCCAGGTGGTGCACCGAGCTGGTTACCATCAATGGTCTGGAAACCCAAGGTTAAGAAGGTTGGCGTTCGACACCTGAAATATAACCAACTATCGAGAAATCCATCTGATCTTTTCAGATAATTACCTTCTCTCTTCTTTTTTTTATTTATTTTCATCTAGAGAATGGGCCCGGGGCGATTTGAACGCCCGACCTCACGGTTTCTCAACAACCTGCAGACAGGTTGATCATCAGAACGACCCATCTCGCTACGCTCGATAGATCATATCTTCGATTTTTAATCTAGTCCTACTGAGCGAGCGTATGCGAGCGAATGTAGGACATTTTGATCAACCTTTTTTTAAAAGGTTGTTTATCAGCCGTGTGCATATTGCTCTTACGAGATCCAACCAGGCTAAGCTACGGGCCCAGATGATGGAGTTACTTCAACCAGTTATGGCAACATGTAATTAAAGTTTTCTTCGTATAAAGTTCTCACCGATAGATTTATTGTAAAATCTCGCCATTTCACATACGCGCTATACGCGCTTGGGCCGGTAGATCAGGGGTAGATCGCTACCTTGGCAAATGTCATGGTCTGAAAGAGCATGACATCCTTATTGGTAGAGAGCGTTTTGACTGCGCCTACAAGCCTCGGGTTCAAATCCCGACCGGTCCATGATGCAGAAAGAAGAGAGAATAGTAGTAGTTTTGCTAATAATGGCACTCCTATCGCTTATCACAATCTACTTTGTCCTGCCAGTATGAAACCCAAAAGGTTTATGATTGAGTATATACGAAATCCCTTGGCGTATTAAGGGCCTGTGGTCTAGTTGGCTATGACACCGCCTTTACACGGCGGAGATCCCCGGTTCGAATCCGGTCGGGCCCATGCGTATGCATTCGCTTAAACTAAAGTGTACGCATTCACAAAGTGAATGCTTAAGCCCGAAGGCGTATGCATTCGCTTAAACTAAAGTGTACCGCGCAGCTTAACTTCGTATAGTCCCGTAGGGTAGTGGTCAATCCTGCGGGCCTTTGGCACAACCTTTTAAAAAAGGTTGATCATCGTTCAAAAAGCAATCTCAAATGATCAACCCTCTTGCAGGTTGTGGAGAGAGCCCGCGACGGCGGTTCGAATCCGCCCGGGACTATCTTATGGGGCTGTAGCCTAGTCTGGAAGGGCGGCTGGCTCCAGACCAGCCGATCGTGGGTTCAAATCCTACCAGCCCCATTTGGATAACTTTATTACCCTAAGCGGGCTTAAATTGGGTGGAATTGGGGGATATATGATTAAAAAGTTGTTAGTGGCTGTTGATGGATCACCTGAGGCAGAGAAAGCGGCTGAATATGCCTTGAAACTTGGCAAGGCCTATGGTGCCGATGTTACCGTGCTTAACGTCATTGGAGTCGAACCTCCGATTGGGCGTGAGGATCAAAGAAAAAGTAAGGAGGTACTCGCTCATATTAAGGGAATAGCAAAAGAAGTAAAGGTGAATTGCAAGACCAGCTCACGCATTGACCCCATCGTTCATAGAGGAATAATTGAGGAAGCTGAGGAGGGGGGATATGACCTTATAGTGATCGGGTCTAAAGGGCTTACTGGAATTAAGCGAATGGTAATGGGGAGCGTTGCTGAGAACGTGGTCAAGCATGCTCACTGCCCGGTAACTGTGATAAGGTGAAATCACATTTTAGAAAGCTTTAATTGATATTATTGAGAAATTGAAATAGGTGGAGTACGATGACGATGAAATTGTTAGTGGCTGTTGATGGATCACCTGAGGCAGAGAAAGCGGTCAGGTATGCCTTACAATTCGCTAAGGATTCTGGCGCCAGTATTACCGTCCTTCATGTCATCACATCATCAGTCGCGCAAAAAGAGAGTGAAAAAGTGCTCGCACGAGTCAGAGATATAGCAAAAGAAATCGGCATCGAATGCAATACCAAGTCGTACGTCAATTCTGTCATTTCCAGGGGCATCATCGATGAAGCTGAAAGGGGAGACTTCGACCAGATAATCATGGGATCAAGAGGCCTCACGGGGCTTAAACGAGTGTTGTTAGGGAGTGTCGCTGATAGCGTAACTCACTATGCTCACTGCCCAGTAACCATAGTGAGATAGGTCACTTCAGGATCTTTGACTTTAGCTTGGAGGCAACCTGTCCGACTACTTTGTCTTTGATCTCATCTTCGATATCAAGGTCATCAGAACTTTTTGCTTTGGATTCAGCCGGCTCAGACATCGTTGATGTAGCAGATCTCATCTCTGATTCAAATTCTCTTTGCGCCTTCTTGAACTCACCCATTGCCCTGCCCATTTGGCGTGCAATTTCGGGCAGTTTGTTGGTACCGAATAAAAGTGCCGCCACGGCGAGTATGATCATCAATTCGGTTGGACCTATCATGCTTTCTTCCCAAGATATCGTATGTCGGATATTAAATCCTTCGTTACTACCCGACAAATTTTGGTCTGGAGGACAGATGTCTCGGCAGAGGAAGCGGTTTATAAGGCATAGACTTGGTTTCTGCTAAAATTCGGGAGGATAGCCCATCTATGGACATATCCACTTTTTTAGGTTCAGACCCCTCCCTGATTGCGACCTTGAGCATACCACTCCTCATCTCCTCATCGCCGATCACCACTACATACGGGACCCATTCCCTGCCGGCATCCCTGATCTTTTTGCTTACTGTGCCCTCCCTATCATCGACATCGACCCTAATGTGTTGCATTTCGAGTTGTGCTACAATTTCATCAGCATACTTAAGGTGCCTGTCCGCTACCGGGATTACCCTGACCTGTGTTGGCGAGAGCCAGAGGGGCAACGTGGGCATTTTTCCGTGCTGAGCATCCATGTATCCTTTTTCCAGCAACGCATACATGCACCGCTCTATAGCCCCGCTCTGCGAGCAATGAAGGATGATCGGTCTTTTTTCTTCGTTGTTGACATCTATGAACTTTATATCGTATCGCTCAGCGTTCTCCACATCGATCTGCACCGTTGATAGAGCACTTGCCTTATCCAGCGCATCGACGAAGTTGAACTCGAATTTGAGTACGAAGTAGAAGAATCGACCCCCCCACATCTCAATCAGAACGGGCTTGTCAACGATCTTCACTAGGCTGTGAATGAACTTCTTGTTTGCATCATAAAAGTCCTTGGTAAATCTAATGGCAACCTCATAGTCTTTTTGGCTAAGTCCTATGTCGGCTAAGACATCCATGCACATCTGATATTGTCTCTTGAATTCCTCGATAGCCTGCACCATATCCCCGCACAAGGTATGCATATCCGGCATCGTGAACGTTCGAAGACGGCGCAGTCCAACCAGTTCACCCCTCTGCTCCTTTCTGAAACTATACTTGGTCATCTCGAACATCTTTAACGGCAGGTTTCTGTACGAAATCGTCATATCATGATTCATGAGAAACTGGCCAAAGCATGCAGAAAATCTCAGGAACAGCCGTCTTTTGTCAGAGTCCATCGAATACTGGCGTGCTGGAAACCTGTCCAAGTATTTCCGCAGCGTGGGATGTTCCATATCGTACATGATCGGGGTCTCAACTTCCATGGCGCCATAATTAATGGCGCATCTGAGCACATAATCTTCTAACAAACTTTTCACCAGTTTCCCTTTTGGGTAGAACCGCATGTTTCCGGGGTCCGAGCCGGGTTCATAGTCTGCGAATTCAAAACGACGCATCAACTCGACATGTGGTGGCGCTCGCTCAACAATTCTGCTTTTGGCCATCTCATAATCGGCGAACTTTTTAAGTTTTTCGTGTTTGGAAAAATCGAATTTGTTTATGTCCAGAAGATCATCATCTGGTGTTAATATATACCAGTGCGATTTAATCTTCTCTGCCTTCAGGGCTTCTGGAATCTTCTCTTTCATCTTCTCTTTCGCTGCAGGTCTGATACTCCTGGAGAGCTCTGCCAGAGGATGCCCTTTGCAGCTGAGCTTAAATGCCTTGTACCACCCAAATGGTGCTCGTACAACGCTAAGACGAGGCTTTAAAAGCTCTTCAATATTCTTTAGCACTTCTACTGCAATCCTTGGCGACGCGAGATCGGAACTTAGATGTGCATAGGGGTACAGCATGACATTTTTAGCCTTGACCTGATTGGCAACATTTTTAATCTCGTCCGCGGTTTGCACTGCCACTTTTTTTGGATTCGTTTCATCTACCCTCTCAACTGCGATGAACGCTCCTAGGGCATCCTCCAGCCTGCCCTTCTTGAGCGATTCATCTATCTTCTCCGCAATAGGCGTATCTTTTGTTACCTCATATTCGATGTAATCCGAGTGGATGAGCAATAATTGCATATTTCACCCTACCTTCGCTCCGCATCATTCTTAACTTTATTCATCGATCGTACCGACCAGATATGTAGGTTGTGCGCCAACGATCTTCACCCTACAACACATACCGAGTGGTAAATCTTCCCTGATGACGATGTTCTTGCAGGTCACATCTCGTGCAATCACCGTGTTATTCTTCCCTTTCCCGGTTACAAGCGCCTCTACGATTCGTCCGATCCATCGTTTGTGTAGTTGATGAGCTATGGCATGATGAATCCTTGTAAGCTCCCTTGACCGCTCCTTTTTTACACGTTCAATGTGCACCTTCATAGACTTTGTCTCTTTCTTCGATGAGTACCCTATGTGCTGCTATAAGCAGGCCAACCATCATCGGTGCCAAGAAGAGGCCGGCTACGCCGGCAACCAGTCCACCACCCAAGAATGCCAGCAACATCAAGAGCGGATGGGTTTTGGATGTTATGCTCACGATGTATGGTTTAAGGATGAGCTCAGACGGCCCATATATGATAATCGTGGACGTCAACAGGAACGCTAGTGCCATTGCAATACCGGCATTCCAATACACGAATCCTGCAGCGGGAATGATCACCATCCAACATCCGATTATGGGAAGTAGTGCAGCCAAAAACATGAACGAAGAGAGTACGAAAATGTGCGGTATGTCAAAGAAGAGGAACACGAACACGGAGATCACACCTACGATGATCGCGTTATAAAAATTGCCGATGTATATCCCAGAGAGCACTCTATCTGAGTGCATGAGATACGATTTAAGGCTTCTCCTTTTTTCAGGCGGCAGTACATCCATAACCGCTTCAGCCAACCGCTCACCATCCACGAGCAAGAAAAAGCACACAAAGATCGATATCACGAAATTTAGTCCTACCATTGCCAAACTTTTGGCATATTTCAGCGTCGAGACCTGGCTAATTACCGCCACAAAAGAGCTCGCATAGTTTCGCGCAAAATCCAAAATCGCGCCGTATACGGGTGGAGGTAGATTCATCGCATTAAGTGTCCTGATGAACGAATCTACTATCTCTGATTGATGTTGAACTATCCAGATGAGCATGTTTATCGCTTCTATAGTGCCCAGACCAAGAATTAGCATGCATGGTATGACGATGCAGCATGTGGCGACCAGACAAGCCAGATATATGTGCTTTTTATCCAATCTCTCCTTTATAGGTCTGGCAACATAAGCAAAGACGAGTCCTAATACTAAACCATCTATCAGGGGGGAAAAGAAATAGGCGATGATAGATAGTAATATAAGCACAGATATTATGCTTGAGATCACCCACTTTTTGTCGATTAGGTATCTCACACCGTCTTTCCGTTTATCGCTCATGATTTATCATATCCTCTCATCCGATATGTAGATTGCGAGGTTGAAGTTCTTGTTGTTTTTTTATGACAAACTATATATTCCCAGGTGCTTTAAAAAATATCATGGCTCTTGTGATTCGCGGGAAAAAGTTGAATCCTACACTTTTAATGCTACTTCTCGTCCTCTCTGCTACTGCTTGCTTCTTCGGGCTTGGCGGCATAATCGTCAATCATCTCACCATCGTTAATTCCGACGCGCTTTTGGCGATAGCAGTGGTATTTTTTATAGTATTATGCTATCTCGTCGTGCGCTATTGTGACTGAAATGCCTTCCTTTCAAATATGTATAAATACACGGGTTAGATAGCAACTCACCACACAGATTGAGTCATTCATCTTTTAACGTGGAGCTCTATTTTCCTCAAGATACCTCTAAAGGTTTGCACTTCTCGTCCTGTAAGCATTACTCGCCCGAATATTCTGCGTAACATCAGGAGCGTTTTGTTTCGTTTGTGCCTCGGATAGTCTATTTTGTCTAAAACAGATTGGCAATGCTCATACATTCGCTCTAAATCATCGTGCTTAGCAAGTTCGATTTTCCCTGGGGGCGCTTCGCTTAACTCATACAAAATTATGGCTACCGCATGGGATAGATTCATCACTGGATATTCTATACAAGTTGGAATACTTACAATCATGTCGCATTTTTTAATCTCCTCGTTACTCAATCCCATATCTTCTCTACCAAAAACCAACGATATGCTCCCTCTCTTCCCATGCAATTTCTCGCCCAGCTCTTTTGGTGTGAAGAACGGCATTCTGATATGTTCATCATCAGTTTTTCCAGTAATTCCGGTTGTACCGACTATGAGGTTCGAATTTTCCACTGCCTCCTCAAATGAATCGACGGTCTTGCAATTATCCAGTACATCTACTGCATGCGAGGCCATAGCTCTGCAAACCTCCCCTAATGGGGGCGGTTTTACTAATACCAGCTCTTTGAAACCAAAATTCTTCATTACCCTAGCAACTGAGCCGATGTTTCCTTCATATTTCGGCTCTACAATTACAATCCTAATATCCATCTTCATACTTTCATCGCTTTCGGAATGTTGTCTATGACATCCGTTGCTAACAAGCCAAATCCCCATTCTTCGAATGCGAGGTCTCCAGCCCTGCCATTTATGAAAGCTCCTGCGACGGCTGCCTCGAAGGCGCTATTTGTTGCGTACAGCGCCCCTACGACGCCAGCGAGCACATCCCCTGTCCCGCCAACGGTCATGCCTGCGTTGCCAGTTTTGTTTGCCTTTATCCTTTCTCCATCAGATATTATGTCCGTCTTGCCCTTCAATAACACTACAGCACCGCTCTCTTTGGCAAACTTCTTGATCGTTTCAGCCTGCTTCTTCCAACTCCTTGGCAGACGCAACTTGCTAAGCGACTTGAACTCCCCTGCATGAGGTGTTATTATCGCTCCATGCAAGGGAAACTCAAGCACACTCAAGGCATCCGCATCGATCACGGCCTTTTTACACAGTGGCACGATTGCTCTAATCGCCCTGGCTGTAGGCTCGCTCTTGCCCAAACCCATGCCGATTACCACAACATCATGCTTGGATATCAGTTCGCTTATAATTGGAACATCATCAGGCACGAGAACATCTGAGGTTAAAGGCGATACAATCAGGTTTGGAGAAAACGACGCGATTATATCCGAAACGCTTGATGGTGCGGCAACGGTTGCTATGTCTGCACCCGCTCTAAGTGCTGCTAACGCTGTTAGCGCAGGCGCGCCGACGTATGCACCGCCTCCAACGACGAGTATGCGCCCATTGTCGCCTTTGTGACTTTCTGGACGTCTTGGCCCTAGCATCTGAAGGTCCCCAGGTCCTGCAAACAATTCCGCCTCTTCTGGTATGCCGATGTCCGCTACTCTCACATTTGGCACTCCTATCAATCCCCTTTTCATTTTGTGAAAGGTGATCGTCAAATCTGGATGAACGATTTTTTCACCTTTGCCCGTGTCCGGATTCATTCCACTTGGAACGTCAACCGATATCACAAACGCATTGGATGCATTGATCAAATCCATCGCTGTTGATTCCAACTCTTTGATTTTTCCTGCAATACCCGTTCCAAAGATCGCATCGATGATCACGTCAGAGCCCATGATACGATCCTTATCGAGGTTTTTCGGGCTACGCACTTCTGTTAGCGTCACTTGGATATCTTTCAGTCTATCCCACTTAACCTTTGCCTCTTTCGTCTTTATGTCCTCGGCGCTACCGAGCAGCATCACTTGAACGTCAAAGCCTTTTAGATGTCTGGCGGCAACGAACGCATCCCCACCGTTATTGCCCCTCCCAGCGAGAATTGTGATTTTGCCTTTATCAAATCGCTTGCGCACGGCATCTGCAACTGCCCTGCCGGCATTCTCCATGAGGTCTGCGCGGGAAACGCCAACATATTCTGAGTTGATATCTATTGCCCTCATCCGTTTTGATGTGATGGCTTCTGTCATGATCTCTACTATTTCAGGGGCGTTCCAAGAAGTCTAAAACTACATCACCGTATATAACTTTTGGAAATGGGCGCTTTCTCAGAAAAGTTTTGTAAGTTTTGCTGATCGTATTCTGACAAATTTATCCACTTGAATCACATCGCACGTCATCCTGATTGAGGATATTCTCGATCTCCTTGACCCTTTCCGCAACCCTTCTCCCTTTTTCTGTTAGAGAATTGGTAATCGTTCCTGGAAACCCGTCTGATCTATCCTCTTTTACAAGCCCGAGTTTCTCCAAAGCCTCCAGAGCTGTGTATGTTGCTTGCATACCAATAGGCGCCTTCTCGAATAGCTTAGTCCTTGATAAAGGCCCCTCTCTTAAGAGCGTGAGCAGAACTCTTAGTGCACCTTTGGTATCATCGAGTTCTGCTATCCTTTTCATTTTGAGCACCAATAGACAACATTTTGTTTTTAATCTTATCAATCTTATATTCTATTCTCACTCTTATAAGTGTATCAAATCGTCTTTCGTTCATCGAAAGCCAAAAATTATAAATTGAAGGTCTTCTAGTATTGTAGAGGGGCGGGAAGACATGAAGAAACCAATCAAAAAGCTATTGGTTCCAATTGACCCTTTGAATAATAATGACTCTCTTACCAAAACGGTGGCTACGCTGGCAAAACAATTAGGAGCGAAGGTACACATCCTCGTCGTCGTCTTTATGCGTGACGCTAAAAAGGTTATCAGGTTAAAAACGACAGAAGAGCATGCTAAGCTTTTCCGTGAGCAAGGTATCGAAACTACCTGCGAATTGATACGTTTGGGTGATGGGCAGAACAGATTGGCCGCTAAAATTGTCGAGGTGGCCAAAGGATATGATATGATCGTCATGGGACATCACAAGTTTGATAGGATCTATCGATTCCTTCACCAGAGCATCGCTCAAGACGTGATCAACACGGCATCGTGTCCGGTTGTAGTCGTGCCAGGGTGATAAAAAAATTTAAAGAAAGTAGTGATGATAGAGGTATGTTTATAAGTGTAAAAACACGTTCCTTCTTTATATCAATTAAATTTGAGATAAGACCATGATTCCTATGAGAGGCATGAATCCACGCCGTTTACAGCAGATGATGAAACAGATGGGCATCAATATCGAGACGCTTAGCGACGTTGAGGAAGTTATCATCAGGACAGCAGATAGGGAAATCGCTTTTAGCGACGCCCAAGTCACGATAATGGATGCTCAGGGTGTGAGAACATATCAAATCACTGGCACGCCAGTAGAACGAACTCGCGAATTGAAAATACCGGAGGAGGATGTACAGCTTGTGGTAGGGCAGACGGGTGCATCTGCTGAAGAAGTGCGGGCGGTACTGAAGAATGCTAAAGGCGATCTGGCGAAAGCGATAATGAAGCTACGAAAGTGATGGTCGTGGTAGCTTACATGAGTGTAGTTCTACTCAAAGGTAAGAAACGCGAGTATCTCGTGGAAGTTTCTGATGAAACGTTCCATACTGATCATGGACGTCTCGACCTAGGTGAGTTGCGCGATAAAAAGTTTGGAGACGTAATCAGGACGCATCTCGGTTATGAATATACCATTCTCAAGCCAAGGGCGCCAGATTTTTTCAGGCACTGTAAAAGGACGGGTGCGCCAATGATGCCAAAGGACGTTGGAATCATACTTGCATATACGGGTTTGTGTCCAGAAGATACGGTACTCGATGCTGGCACGGGTTCAGGAATCCTCGCCATCTACCTTGGTAGCATCGCTAAAAAGGTGATCACCTATGAGAGAAACGAGGAATTTGTTAAAATTGCTAGAGAGAACATCGAGGCTGCTGAGCTGCGAAACGTCGAAGTGAGGCACGCCGACATCGTATCTGAGATACCACACATGAGAAGGAAATTCGATTTGATAACGCTGGATATGAAGGATGCTGCCATGGTCGTGCCACACGTAAAAAAAGTGCTCAAGCCCGGTGGTTTTCTGGCGACCTATTCGCCCTTTTTTGAACAGACCGAGGACGTAAGGGTTGCTATCGATAGGGTGGGTTTTCGTAGTGTACAGACACTTGAGTGTGTCGAAAGGGAACTGGAATTCACTAGGAGGGGTACGCGCCCCTCTACACATGTAGCTCATACAGGATTTATCACGATAGCACGGCTGTGATCACCCGCTAACTCTTACGTCTGAGAAATCCGATGTGACATCTATGCGATGGCGCTCGAACGATTGAGACCATCTGTGCTCGCATGCAGGACTGCAAAAACCAGCGGTAACGTCTCCAAACTCTTCGGTATATTTCATGCCACACCAAATACAACGCATCTCCCATCCCCTAACTTAATTGGAACTGATCTGCTATATAATCTTTGTGCAGTTGCTAAAAGGGAACAAAATAAATACCTTTATAAATTTGTCCACTCTTAGGTGAACATATGAAGCACATATTGGCGTGCACCGCAGGATCGGAGCCCGCTTTAGCGGTGGTGCGATGTGTAATAAAAGTGGTCAAGACGTTCGATGCCAAAATGACCGTGCTGCATTTGTTGCCCCGCTTCTCATTAGTTTCGAGTGAGGAATTGGAAAGAGAGGGCAAAAAAGCGCTTAAGATATTTGTCGATGCCGCCGAAAAGGCAGGATTGAAGGTAGATACTCTCCTTGAGTCCGCGGAAGATGTTGCGCAAGGCATAGTAGAGGTGGCGAGCAGGATAAAAGCAGATTTGATAGTGGTAGGCGCCGGTGAAAGGCCGTCTTGGTACAGCTTTCCAAAAAAAGATGTAATAGGAGCAGTAATGTATACCGCTGACTGTCCTGTGCTGGTCTTACCCAGAGTTCTTAAAAGGTCCGTATTTGGCGCAGCGCAAATGACAATAATTTTAAGTTAAATCCAGACATAATCAATTCGATGTTCACTAAAAAACATATCATCTCGATGAGGGATTTCTCCAGGGCGGAGATCGACGTCATTCTTAAAAAAGCTGAGGAGCTTGAGCCTTTTGCCAAAGGTAAGAAATCTGATTTGTTAAGCGGAAAAATTTTGGCACTACTGTTTTACGAGCCGAGCACGCGTACCAGGTTATCGTTTGAAACTGCGATGAAGCGCCTGGGTGGCGAAACGATCAACATGATCTCTCCAGGGGCGAGTTCAGCCTCGAAAGGTGAAACGCTCGCTGATACGATTAGAGTGGTGAGCGAATATGCGGACGTTGTCGTGCTCCGTCATTCCAAAGAAGGCTCAGCAAGAATGGCTGCAGATGTGTCCCGCGTTCCGATCATAAATGCTGGTGATGGCGCAGGCCACCATCCCACCCAGACTCTACTGGATCTGTACACGATCAAGAGAGAGAGCCATCTCGAGAATTTGAGCATTGCACTAATTGGCGATCTTAAGTATGGCAGGACCGTCCACTCCCTCGCTTATGCGTTATCGTTGTACGGTGCTGAAATCTCCCTGGTATCCCCGGAGCAATTAAAGATGCCAGACGAAATCAAGAGCGATTTGAGAAAGATGGGTGTCGACGTATCTGAGACCACCACGCTGGAGGGTGTCATTCCTCACGTAGATGTGCTGTATGTCACCAGGATTCAGAAAGAGCGATTTCCAGACCCGAGCGAGTATCAAAAGGTCGCTGGAACCTACCGCATCTCAGCAGAATTGCTAAAAGATGCCAAGGATGACATGATTATCATGCACCCTCTTCCGAGAGTAAATGAGATAGATGCAGGAGTAGATGCGACGAAGCATGCGAGATATTTCCAGCAGGCGTTCTATGGCATACCTGTGAGGATGGCAGCCCTGTCGCTCGTGTTGGAGGCGAGATGAAGAAGGAGCTGCACGTTAGGCCCATCAAGAATGGAACGGTTATCGATCATATCGCGGCTGGGCAGGCACTTAACGTGCTTAAAATCCTTGGCATTGTTGGGCGAACAGATGCAGTAGTAAGTGCAGTTGCAAATGTACCAAGCAAGGCAATGGGAAAAAAGGACATCGTCAAGGTAGAGGACAGAGAGCTAGCACCTCATGAGGTGGACAAGATTGCGCTTATTGCCCCGTCGGCTACGATCAACATCATTCGAGAGTATAAGGTAAAGGAGAAGCACAAGGTGGCGTTGCCCGATGTGATCGAAGGCGTGGTGAGATGCGCCAACCCGAACTGCATCTCAAACACAAAAGAGCCAGTGATATCTAAGTTCACCATTAACAAACGCGAGAAAGGTGTGCAACTAAGGTGCATTTACTGTGAGCGCATAATCTCCGAAAACATCGTGGAGCATCTGTTCTGAACCTACCCTTCGTAATGCGACATAAATTCTTCTGGGGCGTATACTTTATCTACCCATTCAAAGTCCTTGACGTTTGAGGTGACAAAGCAGCAGTCATCTTTGATTGCAGAACTTCCTATCATGTAATCTCTAATGTTTCTCTTAAAGTCCCACTTGCCTATAACTTTTCTACAGGCTATTTTTGCATGTTCCATGTCATATGGAACGACTGTAACCCCCAGTGCCTGCAGGAATCCATCCGTGAACGATTCATCTTTACCCTTCTTTAGATGGTGATAAAGTAGTTCGGTGTATGTGATTGAGGATATCAAGGGGTTGAGGTTTTTTCCTTTAAGCCAGCGACAGAATTTGTCGTTTGAAAACACGTTTGTATCAAGAACTATCATTTTCAAATTAAATCCTTCCCCAATCCTTTTTTAGTTTCTGATATGGTCATATCTATATCTTTGCAGAGCTCTACGCCCTCTCTGATAATATCCTCTGCCTTTACAATGGTATATCCGTCCTTCAATTTGAGGAAAATTATATCGTCTCCTGCCTCGATATCACTATCTTCCCTCACTTTCTTTGGGATAGTAACTTGGTATTTCTTTGTAACAGTTACCACTACGATCACCTTTTTGTATTACCTTTCGTTTTTGGTATTACATAAATTTTGTGGCTGAAAAACTAATGGTAACTATGTAGCTCGGTTGGAAATCTTCCTTCTTCGACTTCTTTTTTGTATGTTTTAACTGCGCTCAATATCAATCCTCTAAGATTTGCGTACTTCTTCACAAATTTCGGCGTCTTTTCATAAAAGCCCAAGGCATCATGCGTTACCAAAACCTGTCCGTCGCAATAGGGGCCTGCGCCTATGCCAATTGTTGGGATTTTTAGTTCATCCGTTATTTTGCCCGCTAGATATGAGGGTATTCCTTCTAACACAACTGCGAACGCCCCTGCCCTTTCAACCGCCTTTGCATCGCTCAATATCTTCTTCGCCGTTTCAGGTGTTCTGCCTTGGACCCTATAGCCGCCCATCTGGTGTATTGACTGCGGCGTTAATCCAACATGTCCCATCACCGGTATGCCCATTTCCGTCAGCGCCTCAATCTGGCCTTTAACTGCTGTGCCCCCCTCAAGTTTGACAGCCTCCGCTCCTGCTTGGATCAATTTTCCTGCATTTCTTAATGCATCCTCGGGGGTAAAATAGGATCCAAATGGCATATCTCCGACTATTAGGGCGCTCTTCGCACCCCTGGATACTGCTAGGACGTGATGAATGATATCCTTCATCGTCACTGGAATAGGGTTCTCGTATCCCAAAATCACATTGCCCAAGGAATCGCCCACCAGCAGGATATGAATGCCTACCTCATCCAGAATATTTGCAAAAAGCGAGTCATAGGTGGTGAGGACTGTAATTTTCTTTCCAGATTTCTTCATATCAATTATGTCCGGAACGGTGATTTTGTCTCTCATTTTTTGTCCCTTTTAGAGAGCCTTTCAAGGATCTCTTTGGCTCTGTCTACTCGTATTTTCCCTTCCTTTATCATGATTCTTGCAACTTCGTCAATCGTATCTCCAGTTGCGCCTGCCATGGCTGCTATGTTCCTCGCATGCAGGGACATGTGCCCCCTTTGTATGCCCTCTGTGGAAAGTGCCTTCAACGCAGCAAGGTTTTGAGCTAAGCCAACCGATGCCATTATCTCTGCCAACTCAGAGGCAGTTTTTACTCCCAAAATCTTCATATTAGCTATCGCGGTGGGATGTACTTTTGTGGCGCCGCCGACAACTCCAACGGCGATGGGCACCTCGATAGCTCCAACCAAGTCTCCATCCTCCTTTTTCTCGTAGGTCGTCAGAGGTCTGTATCTGCCAGAAAAGGACGCGTATGCATGTGCACCTGCCTCTATTGCTCTGGTGTCATTGCCGGTTGCTAATGCCACAGCGGAGATGCCGTTCATTATCCCCTTGTTATGCGTCGCTGCCCTGTATACGTCCGACTCTGCGAATCTTTGCGCGATGACGATGCCATCCACGACATCCTCTCCGCCTAACGCCTCTTTGGAGAAAATCGCCTTCGCTCTAGCCAATCGTTTGACCGCTAGATTAGAAATTATCCTGAGGCATACTTTACCAGAGGTTAGTTTTTCGATTAAAGGCGCTACCGCCTCGCACATCGTGTTGACCGCGTTGGCACCCATCGCATCCCTGCAATCGACTATTAGGTGTGTGACCACCATCTTACCCATGGAAGTTTCAATAATCCTTACCTCCACATCTTTTGCCCCGCCGCCGAACTTTATCAAGGTGGGATTTTGCTCATTTGCGAGCATCAATATCTCTTCTTTTGCACCCAGAATAGCGCTCTTCGCCTCTTCTGGTGTCTCGCACATCATCTGGATCTGACCTATCATGAGCGGTTCAGTGGTGCTGGCAGAAAAACCACCCTTATCTCTTGCTATTTTAGCGGCATTGCTGGCTGCTGCGATGACCGACGGCTCCTCTGTTGCCATGGGGATGAGGTAATCCTCTCCGTTAATCAGGAAATTGGTGGCAATTCCGAGAGGAATCTCCATGATGCCTATTGTATTCTCGATCATCCTATCCGCTTGTTCTACGCTTAGTGCCCTTTTATGGATATTCTCAAGGAACTTGTCATCCATGTGCACGAAATCTTTAACCCTACTCAACCTTTCTTGCACACTTAACTTGTAAAAGCCAGGAATTCTTGACGTGCTCATTAAGATACCTCTGCGGCAGGCACAAATTTCGTGCCATAATAGATAACCCCTTCCGGTCCATCTTCACCAAGTTTTCTGAAAACCGGTCGTACCTTCATACCGATCTTGGCCTCATCTGGGTCGCAGACTATCTGTCCAGTCAGCTGCGGCCCTTCATCTAATTTGACTATGGCTAGAACGTAGGGAGTTTGCCTGTGAAAAGCAGCCGACGCAGAATAGATTGTGGTGTACGTGATGACCTTTCCAGTTCCCTTAAACTTGCGCTCTACGATTCTGCCATCCCTTCTGCACATCGGACATGTCGTCCTTGGTGGGAAGTAAAGTCCTCTACAGGTTTGACACTCTGTTCCGATTAGGTTGTATCTCGTTGGGATGCGTCTCCATAATCTTGGTACTGCCATGCTATCACCTATTGATACTCAATATGTGGACCACTGCCGTTCCTCCTGTTCCGCCAACGTTGTGAGTTAAACCAATTTTTGCTCCGCTTACCTGCCGTTTTCCTGCTTCGCATCTGAGCTGTTGCACGATTTCAATAGCCTGCTTTATTCCAGTAGCGCCAACTGGGTGCCCGCACGCTTTTAAACCACCGGAGGGATTTATCGGAATATCTCCATCCAGCGCGGTCATACCCTCCTCAGTGGCAGGACCTCCGCTGCCTTTCTGCACAAATCCCAGATCCTCTATGGCGCATATCTCAGCAATGGTAAAGCAATCATGTACTTCTGCAACATCAATATCTTTTGGTGAGATACCGGCCATCTTATATGCTCGCTGGGCGGCGTGTACGGTGGCATCTAAGGTGGTAATGTCCCGTCTGTCATGCAAGGTGATGGTATCGCTTGCTTGTGCGGATGCACGCACATATATTGGTGTATCGTTCAATTTTCGTGCCAATGCTACTGGTGCGAGCACTACTGCTGCAGCACCATCCGTAATCGGAGAGCAATCGTAAACCCTGAGCGGATCCGCTACCAAGGGGGAATTCATGACATCCTCGATTGTGATCTCCCTCTTGTACTGTGCTTTGGGGTTCATCGTTGCATTGTGATGATTTTTCACCGCCACCATTGCCAATTGTTCCCTTGTCGTTCCATATTTGTGCATGTGCAATCGTGCAATCATGGCGTACAGTCCAGGAAACGTTGCGCCCATAAATCCTTCCCATTCCCTGTCAGCGGCTGAAGCCAGTGCATCTATCGTCACCCCCGTTTCAACATCGGTCATTTTTTCCACGCCAGCTGCGATCACAATGTCATGCAATCCAGATGCCACGGCTAACACACCCTCTCGCAGCGCCAATCCTCCTGAGGCGCATGCTGCCTCCACTCTTGTGGAGGGTATGTGTAGCGATGCCAGTCCAGCATAATCTGCTATCAGAGCGCCGATGTGCTCTTGGTCAATGAACTTGCCAGCGCTCATATTCCCGACATAAAGAGCATCGATATCCTCCCCCCTAGCGTTGGCATCTTCTAGGGCATTCAGGCCAGCCTCGACGAACAAATCTCTAAATGACCGCTCCCACATCTCGCCGAAGTTTGTGCAGCCAACGCCGATTATTGCCACGTCTCTCATGTTCACACCGCAATCTTGCCTTTATGCTTTGCATACAATGCATAGTCTATGTATTTGGGATTTTTCAATAACTCTGCAATGGTTGGCGCTTTGTCCCGTATCTTTTCAATTCCATCGGTAACGGTCATGCTGAATGCATCGCTACCTGCACCAGAGCCAAACGACGTCATCAATATCCTTGCCCCCGGTTTAGCCTGATCCAGAATCGCTGCCAGTCCCATCAGGGACGAGCCTGAGTACGTGTTACCCAACCTTGGTACGATCAGTCCGGGTCCAATCTGCTCCTCTGAAAATCCCAATGTTTTTGCCACGCGTAGTGGGAACTTGCCATTTGGCTGATGAAATACCACATAATCGTAATCACTGGGCTTGGTACTAACCTTTTTCATTATTCCTTTCGTCGCAGAAATTGTATGTTTGAAATACGCTGGCTCGCCGGTGAATCTCCCACCGTGCATGGGATAACTCTCTCCCTCGCGGCGCCAGAAGTCCGGTGTGTCTGTGGTAAAGGAGAACGTGTCTTCTATCTCTGCGATGAGATTCTTTTTTCCGATGATGTAGGCTGCACCGCCTGCTGCTGCCGTGTATTCCAGTGCATCACCCGGCGCGCCCTGTGAGACGTCAGCACCTATTGCCATGCCGTACTTGATCGCTCCCATCGCTACTTCACCCATACAGGTTTGAATCGCAGCGGAACCAGCTTTACAGGCAAACTCAAAGTCCGCAGCGGTTAGCTCTGGCGTTGCTCTGATTGCCTCTGCGACTATTGTGGCGGTGGGCTTTACGGCATAGGGGTGACTCTCTGAGCCAACGTAAATCGCCCCTATCTCTTTAGGATCGATGTTGCATCTATAGACGGCATTTCTCGCGGCTTCCACTGCAATCGTGGCAGTGTCTTCATCAAGGTCCGGTACCGATTTCTCATACATCAGCAGTCCTTTTTTGATATGCTCCGGGTCATTTCCCCAAACCCTTGCAATCTCCTCAACTTTGATTCTGTAGCGTGGAATATATGCCCCATAGCTTGTAATCCCGATCATTTTACCTCTTCTACCCTAAATTCCTTAGAATCTCAATTAGCTCGTTTGTGGAAAGGCACGTCGTCATTAGTGGCACCCCCTCTATCTCCGCAATCTTCGCGGCAATCGGATCCACTTCTGACGTTTTCAGTCCATGCAGGACTACAGCGCCGGGTCTGAGGTTTGTAACCCTAATCGCAACTAAAGGAGATTTGCCAGTCGACACCTTTGTGAAGATTAATGCCCTCTCGGTGCTCCATCCATAAAGTCTGAAGAACTCGCTCGACGATAGTTCTAGGATCGCTCTTGGGCCATCTATCATGGTGTGCCCGTTAATCGTTTTGTTGAAATTCCCCGTAATTTTTTCCGCTTGAACCAATTCGGCGAAGTAGTCGAGTCTTATGGGTGCAGAATATTCGTGGATATCATAGATGACATCGACGTTAAATTCGTTGCGCAGAATATTTTGGTAGGACCTAATTTTTTTCGCACCATTTTGCATATCCAATTCTAAAATGGCTTCTATGATTTTGCTGACGATCAAGGTTCCAGGTGATTTCCGTCGTCCAGATTCGTAATCGCTGACTACAGAGGGGGAGATGTCCAAAAAATCTGACAGGTCTGTTTGTGATATTTCAAAGTTCTTTCTCCATTTCTTCAGCGTTTCGCCGGGGTTGTTTGAGAGGGTTATTTCCCCAGCCATCTTTTCGGCCAGTCTCTTGCGAATCTCGGTAACATTTTCGCTCATTAGAGTTCGAAGACGCTGGGATGGGTTATAAATTTAACGAATTGTGCATCGACATTAGACGTAATTGTGGTATTAATGGGGCTGCGGAGATTTGAACTCCAGTCAGAGGACCCCCAGTCCCCTAGGATAACCAGGCTACCCTACAGCCCCTTAGCGCAAACTCCTGATTTTGTTCTCTACCTCAACGCCGGCTTCGGTCAGCGAATATACCTTTTCATCAACCTTAACTAATCCCTTCTTCTTCAAGTCGTCTAAAATTCTTCCTACCAATCGCTCGGGTATGCGAGATATTCTGGCGATTTTGGCTGCTTCGAGAGGGGTATTTGAAAGCGCTTGTATGATTTGCTCCCTTTTTCTGTTTCCAGAAACGTAACCGACCAGCTCCTCTGTCATGTTAATACCATATCACGTATACTGCGATAAGTTTATTGCTTCTTAGCATTTATGCTAAATTGGCGGGCTAGCCCGGGCAATTCGGCGTCGCCTGTAACTCGAAATCGTCGATATGCGAGGGGCGAAGCTTGAGGAAGCGCTTCCATTGTGATTCAGTCCGAGAACTCTACTGTGATGCATCGTCCTGTGGGGTCGGCTTTGATTGAGGGCTAACCGGAGGGTTCGTCCTTTATCTTGGTCATGGGTACTGGTTTAGGTCCGGAAGGGAGCAGACTTACCGTGAATGACCGGCGCTCACGGGGTTGCGGGGCGGAGAACGACTCTCGGGTTGCTGGATCACGATGGGAACGACGACCAATGGCGTGCCCGCTATACATTTGGATCAACCTCTGAGCAGCAACACACAAATACTTAAGCGAGCTAATTATAATGTTTTAGTCGAGGTCGCCTAGCCCGGTATGGCGCAGGTTTGCTAAACCTGTGTCCCTTAGGGACTCGAGGGTTCAAATCCCTCCCTCGACGCTGGTCATGGGCTCGTGGTCTAGTCGGTTATGACGTCGCCCTCACACGGCGGAGATCGCCGGTTCGAATCCGGTCGGGCCCATTATGGAAAATAGAAAAATAGTGTTGGTATGTCTGGCTATAGTCATCGTATTTTGCGCAGTAATCGTTGCTGCTTGGGTGTTCATTGGGCCCATGAGGGATATTGGGATAGGAAAACAGGTTGCCGTGATTTATGTCCAGGGGGAGATGATAACCGGGAATGTGCCCTTGGGTATAGGATATGCGACATCAGAGGACATATGCGAGAGCATCAGGGAAGCCGCCGAAGACGCTTCAATCGGCGCGATAGTCTTAAGAATTAACAGTCCTGGAGGGACGCCGGCTGCGGCACAGGAGATCATAACCGAGATCAAAAGGGCACAGGATAAGGGCATTCCAATAGTCGTATCAATGGGCGACATCGCCGCCTCGGGTGCTTACTACATTTCAGCACCTGCGGATGTTATCGTAGCCAACCCGGATACGATGACGGGGAGCATCGGCGTAACCTGGACGTTCGTGGACAAGTCAGGGTATTATAGCGAGGAGGGAATCGAGTTCTACATCGCTAAATCTGGCGAATTCAAGGATATGGGTGTGGATTGGAGAGGTCTAACTGACGAGGAGAAGGAATACGCAAATGAAGTGGTGATGAGCGTGTACGAGCGATTCGTGAGCGAGATCGCAGAAGACAGGAACATGTCCATATCCAGAGTGAAAGAGCTATCAGATGGCAGAGTCTATATTGGCGCTGATGCGAGGGACCTTGGATTGATCGATGAATTTGGTAACCTGCATGATGCGATTGCCATCGCCGCCGAGCTGGGAGGCATCAAGGGAGTGCCAAGGGCGAAGTACATGAATGCACCATCGCTTGCTGAACTGCTTTTTGGCAGCAAGACCCTGGGGAAAACAGATTATGCTTGTTATTATCTGAGATATCTAAAGGAAAGCCCATACGGACAGTTAATATCCCGCACTTAAGGGATCGGTCTTCATATATTCGCGCAACACAGTCGTCGCATAGCTGCCCTTTGGCAGTGAGAATTGCAGCGCTACCTCTTGCTTGACTTCGTAGGTTGGATGAAGGTGTGATAGTATCTCCCTTCTCCTGCCCTTGGATGCCAATTCAGGTACGTCAGGTATTCTGAAATCGTCTTTCTCGATTTTCATGCTTTCGATAACCGATCGCTCAATCTCGCCTGGTACACCATCTGCGAGCTGCGATTCATATCCAACTAACGGCGCGGTAATAAATGCCCTTTTTTTTCCTATTAAATTGTTGATGCCTTCGGCATTATCCTCTGTTACCCTCTGCGTTCGCAAAACATTCGGCAATCCAGCCTTATTGGGAAAGCAAACGATGTCACCAGGCAGGGCACTGTTTAGCGGCAAACCTCTTCTGAGTCTTTCGCTCAGGATTTTATTGAAAATATAGGATTGATGAGCATGAACGAACATCTGCTGCAGTTTTTGGGGCAGGACCCTTAATGCACCGATGTGGTCTTTTGGGTTTTGAGCCAGCACATTCAGCATTGCCCTTTCATATCTCAGAAAAAGCGGGAATTCTTTTAGCGCCTCCTGGAATTTTAAGTCCTTTGCGAGTGCGCTTCTTGCGCTTTGTACCTCCTCAGCCTCGTCTGGAGAGACCTCCGCAAGATATGTCAGTGCAGCCCCCTCAAAATCCCCCCTCACAATCGCCTCTCCGATCAGATGAGTTATGGGGCGCCGCACGCCGAATCTTTGCACGCCAAAGAAGTTTGGAACGCCGCCCGCCTGGACGATCTCCTCTGTGATGGACATCATCCTTTCTTTCACGACATCTAACGGAGGCTCTACATCTCTGATAGCAATCCTGAACTTATTACCCCATAAGTCACCTAAGGCAACTTTCTTGTTGGACCTGCCAATGACCTTCAGTTCAACCCCTGGTAAATTAATCCTCTCGAGCGCATCCTCGTCTGTATCCCAGATGCTCATCTTTTGCTTTGTTAGCGCCCTCTTGTCCTTTGTTCCCGCAAAGCCAAACCTTTTCTGGCTAACGCCAAGTGCTCTGGACAATTCCCTTATCAGGTGGTGCGTATCCCAATCGCGTTTCGTCAGCTCAACGATCAGATACTTTCCTTCCGTCCCTTCTTCCCTGTTCGTGATCTCATCTACATAGAAATCCTCTATTTGCCCCCTAATCCTGCCGCCTATACCAGGAGTTTTTGTCAGATAAAGTTCGATGCCAACCTTTTGCTCGAGTGGAGGCACGAGATCCATCAAATCTCCTTCAGCATACTCTTGATGACCTTCGCCGACTCTCTTAGTCTGGTCATCTCTTCTTCGCTTAGTTCATGCTCCAGAACCTTCGCTCCTTGTTTGCCAATTATTGCCGGCACGCCTATCGCGACATCATGCAAGCCGTATTCTCCTTCCAGCGCAACGCTTACTGGCATGACCGCATTTTCATCGCTCACTATTGCCTTCACGATTTTCGCGACACAAGAAGCCGGAGCATAATAGGTAGCACTCTTCCTCTTTATGATCTCCATTCCTCTTTCCTTCGTAGCTTTTGCGGCGTTTCTCCACTCCTTGCTTTTGATATTCGTTTGCCCCCTCAAGAAGACCATGCTATCTCCGTGCTCGCCGATCACCATCGCATCCGTCTCCTCTATGCTCAATCGCAATATCTGTTCCCTTAGCCTGGCGGTATCATGGGATGCACCCATACCCATAACCTCATTTTTCGGCTTCCCAGACGCTTTACAGGCGACGTACGTCATCACATCGACTGGATTTGTCGTTAGAATGAGAATTGCATCCTTGGCATGTTGACTTATCCTTTTTATGACATTCTGGACAATGCCCGCATTCGTCTTGGTCAGATCCAATCTGGTCATTCCAACTTTTCTCGTAATGCCCGCTGATATCACGATGACGTCAGAGTTTTTCAGGAGCGAGTAATCCTTTCCACCTTCTACGAGCACGTTTTTACCTATTGCGATTGCTGCCGTCTCCAAATCCATTGCCTCGCCTACGGCCAAATCTTCGATCAGATCAACCAACGCTATTTCATCGCAGTCCACGTCGTACAGGGTAGCGTAGGCTGACGTCGAACCAATTCTTCCTGCGCCTACGAATCCAATCTTGACCATTGTGATCACAACAGCTTCAGGTGTCCTGTGAGTTTATCCAGCTCCTCGCTTTTTGCGGGTCCGATGCCCAGCGAGGTAACGGTGCCGGGAGGAATTTCCGTTAGCCCGGCATCTGTAATCAATGCTACGGGGAAACCAAGGCGTTTCGCCTTCTTCTCCAACTCATACAACTCCTTTAAATCACTCAGTTCCAAAACGACCTTTTTTTGCCCCTCTTCTTTCCACTTTCTTCGTATTTTTGGCTCAGCCAGTTCATATGCCCCTATAGCGGCATGTGCTACCTGTGCGGCCGACTTTCCCGTCGAGAGTTTCAGGTCAGACCTGATGATTATGCATTGCTTATAAACAAACATAAGCTCACTCGCTTATCATCATTCCCAGCTCGTCAAATTTAAGCTTGTCCGCTTCTTCCTTCTTCCATAATTTGCCCATTTTTTTAGCCTCTCTCTTGTTGAACTTATCAACGATGATACTCTCCTCTGAGACCTCAACAACTTTCTCCAGCGGGATCGCGAGAATTTCATTTTTGTTTTTGACCAGCAATCGTTTCTCATCAGCGGTTATGCTCTCGCCAATTTTTTTACCCTGGCATTTGACAATTTTACACAAATAATCGACTTTTGGTGTCTCATCTTCTTCCTTCTCTACACCTTTAAAAAGACTGAAAATTTTGTTCTTAATGGACATTTTACCCCTCGCTGTGTTATGTGCCCCACTCGATAATAAAACTCACGATGATGAATAGCGCCAATCCCAAGCCACCGGTCAGGATCGCCCGCTCGACTAAATCGATTTTATTCTTGAACGTCCTCCCTATGAGTAGGTAGCTCGTTTCAAGCGCACATATAAATGCGACGATTCCGATAATAGGCTGCATAGAAGGAGGATACACATTTTACACTTAAAAGGATGTGCCTGATACATGGAATATGATGTAGTGGTTGTTGGGGCCGGCCCAGCAGGATCAATGGCAGCTAAGTATGCGTCGAAAGGTGGTGTGTCTGTCCTTCTCATTGAGGAGCACCAGGAAATTGGCCAAAAGGCCTGCGCCGGTCTCATCAGCACTCGCGCTCTGGATGAATGCGAGATTGGATTGGGCAAGTGGATAAAGAACAGGATAAGGGGGTCCTTCATTTATTCACCAGACGGAACATGCCTGACAATCGATGGAAAAGAGACCAAGGCATACGTTATAGACAGAAAGATTTTCGACAGGGAGCTTGCGAAACAGGCGGTTAGGGCGGGTGCTAACCTCTTGGTCAAGGCCAAAGCGACCAGTCTTAAGGACGGAAAACTCGATATCCTCACCCAAGGCGAGAGTCTGGAGGTGCATCCCAAAATCATCATCGGTGCAGATGGTCTCAGCAGTGGGATCGCAAAATGGGCCGGCTTGGACAAGGCAAAAAAAGTCATCGGCGGCGTGCAAATCGAGGGATTATATGATGTGCGCGATAAAGACTTTGTCGAAGTGTTCGTTGGCTCGGTGGCGCCAGGATTTTTCGCTTGGGCGGTTCCACTTGAAGATGGCATTGCGAGAATTGGGCTGTGCACGACTGCCGGTCCCCTACGACATCTCACGAATATGCTGAAGTCCCATCCTATTGTGTCGAGAAGATATCGCGGCTCTCATCTCGACTTAAAAGTAGGTGCCATTCCACTTGGTCCGCCTGAGCGAACGACCGCCGAAGGAACGATACTAGTTGGTGATGCTGCTGCGCAGGTAAAACCCACGTCCGGAGGGGGCATATACACAGGCGCCCTGTGCGCGAAGATTGCGGGAGAAGTGGCAGCTGCCGCTGTAAAAGAGGGTGACGTTTCAGCGAAACGTTTGGCAGAGTACGAAAAGAGATGGAGGTCCGCCATAGGGCGGGAACTGTCGATTGGGATGAGGATTCATGAGGTGATGGAAAGGTTGAACGACTCCGATTTTAACGAAGTAATCAAGACGCTTGACGATCCAGGGATTCTGGGCATCATATCCCAATACGGCGACATGGATTATCCCTCGACAGTGGTGAAGAAGTTGATTCTGGCAAAGCCGAGATTGTTGAAACTCTCAGGAATTTTTGCTAAGGCGCTGAGGTAAAATGCCAGACTTAGAATGATCGGGCGTGGCATATCAGAGAGGGAAGTGAAAGAAGCCATAACCAAAGGTGCGAAACGCATTCAAGATGGCAAGATCATTTCATCATACTCATACTTCGAAGTCGTTTACAAGAAAATTAAAGATGAGATTTACGTGATCACGGTAAAACCGAGGTGGTGACCATGAAAAAATGTCCAATTTGTGAAAAAGGAAATTTGAAAGAAGGCGAGATTGAGGAGAAGATGTTTGGAATATCTCTTGGGAGATACAAAGCAGAGATATGCGCCGAGTGCGGGGAATCTTTTGTGGATGAAGGGACCATGAAAGCCATAGAGCAAAAGGCGAGGCAACTGGGCATATGGGGTCTTACAAAGAAAATAAAGATCGTGCGCTCAGGAAACTCATTGGCTATTAGAATCCCCGCAGATATTGCCAGATTCTTAAAGTTACAGGAAGGCAAAGAGCTGTTTTTGCATCCAGAAGGAACAACAAAACTCGCGATTGAAATCATTTAGTCTTTGATTTTTAATTCAATCGGAACTTTTAAGAAATCATCTTTCATACTAAAATGATGCCCATCCCGATTATATGCGCGCCAAAATATTCGTAAGGAAAGTCTCCAAAGGACTGCTTCCGTTTGATTATCAATACGCTTTAGCTTCGATGTTATACGGGAAGCTCGCGCTCGGAAATATCAGGCTTGCGAACGAATCTCATTCTCATCAGGGCTTCAAGTTCTACAATTTTTCAAATCTGATAATTTCAGATCGCAAACCATCGCGCAACGGATTGGCATTCGAGGATGCCCATTTCATCCTGACTTCGCCTGACGTAGAATTTGTGAGGAGCTTTGTCGAAGGTCTTTTGCAGGAGCCGGATTTTCATCTTTATACCCAGAATTTCATCGTGACCAAGATCGAAATCTTAGATCAGAAGAAGCTTCCTAGTCCGTCCACATTCAGAACGATAAGCCCGATATTCATCAAAACGCTGCGAGAGGAGAATGGCGAGCTTAAGGAATGGGAGCTGTACCCGACAGATGGCAAGTTCCATGAAAACGTCCATAAAAACCTCGTTGAGCGCTACACCGAATATCATGGTGTGCCGCCCAAAAAAGATCACTTTCACCTTACTAGCACAAGGAATTTTAAGGGAAAGCGCATTCTAATGGGCAGCGGCGAAAAAACCACGCCCAGAAGATGCAGTCTTATGACTTTTGACCTGGAAGCAAGTCCCGAGCTATTGAATTTCGCATACGACGCTGGCATAGGGGAGAAAAGCGCGATGGGTTTTGGATGTGTGGAAGTCCTAAGAGAAGGAGACGGGAGAAACGATAATAACGAATGAGTCGGAAGTTGTGTGTAGAGGTGAAAAAGTGGACAAAACGCTAGAGGAGTTTTTGAAAAGCGAGAAAGTCAAGACCCTAAAACCAGACGAATGTGGTCTCATCT